>JANPPS010000229.1:0-17419 GCA_031428635.1 Rhodospirillales bacterium | reverse complement strand
ACGGCTGACGGAACCGCACTGATCTTCTCGACTGGCAAGGGCAACCGCATTTCAATCAGCGACGTGGATGCTGGCGGCAGCAAGGTGCAAGTCACACTGAATGTGACGAACGGCACCGTGACCTTGGCCGGCGTTGCTGGGTTGATCGCGACACCGGCGCGAAGGCCGCGGCTACGGATACGCTGCAACGAGCGATGAAGGTGCGGCCCCGCTTCCGCATGCACTGTGATGTGGTCGGCGCCCGCGTCGGCAAACGCGTCCAGGTACGGATCGGCTGGCGCGATCATCAGGTGGACGTCGAACGGCAGCGTCGTACGGGCGCGCAATGCCTTGATCAACGCCGGGCCAAACGAGATGTTGGGGACGAAATGGCCATCCATAATGTCCAGGTGCAACCAGTCCGCGCCGGCGGCAACCACGTCATCGACCGCGCTGCCCAAACGTGAGAAGTCGGCGGCCAGCAGGGATGGGGCAATCCGGATCGGACGGCGCGGGGGTACTGCATCGTCGATGACGGCACGGATGTCAGGGCTGGGCATAGGGTGCTTCTAGAACAAGCCCGCGCCGGGTAGAAGGCGGGTTCGCACCACCGCGATCGTGGCTGTGACCCAGGCTATGCCATGATCGATCCCGGCTTTGATCTCCATGGTCCACTGGGCGATCACCTCGTTCATACCTGGCGGAAGAAGCGAAGCCTGCCACGCCGCGTAAAGCCCGCCCGCGATGATGACCGGTATGCCGATCAGCAGCAGCCCCACGAACAACCGCCTGCGCGACCGGGACCGGTCCCGCCGGAGCTGATACGCCGTAAGCGGCCGGGAAGGCGCTCGGTCGGCATTCATCACCCGGCTTACGATCGGCACCGGCGCGGCTTCGGCAACCGGATTGGCGGGGGCGAGAACGGTGGACGCTGGACTAGGCGCCTCGGCAGCGTCCGGCATCGACCACCGATCAACCGGCATGGGGACGTCCGCCGCCGGCGCCACGGGCTGCTCCGCAGCGGGGAGCGTGGCGTCCGGCGTGCCCATACCCAGGACGGACCGCATGCGGTCCAGCAGCGGATGCCCCAGGTTGTGAGTAAACGCGGGCGTACCCGTGAGAAGAATTTGCGGCGACGGCCCACCGGGATCCAGCGGGCGAGCGATCTGGTCCAGCAGGATCAGCGCCATCGGGTGCAGCGTCTCCGCTTGCTCGACACTCACGATAAGGCGTTTGTGTCCGGGTTGCAGATGGCCGATCACGGTCCGCATCACCGTCTCTCTGTCCTCACCAATCGCCACATCGGTCTTGAAGCCGGCGACCTGGATCAGCACCCGCTCCATCGTCAGCGGCGTTCGCAGCGGATTGGCGACCCGTACAATTTGGGTATCCAGACGCTGCAGACCGGCCAGCGCCGTTTCGAGTGCAATCGCACGGGCGTTGGGGTCGTAGACGAGGATGGCCGCGAACGGCGCCCGCGCACGCAATTGGTCTAGCGCGGCCTGACCGGGGGCGACCACCGTGTTTTCCACTTTTTGCCTCCGAACGCGTATGCCATCCCTTTAACGCCTCGTTGCAAAATATGCCATTGGGCGCGCGGTGAACCGATGCAGATCAATCCTGGGTCGGGTGGAGCAAGGGCAGCAGCAACGCGACCGCGGTCCCGCGACCGGGCACCGTATCGAGTTGGACCAGCCCGCCCGATTGGCTCACGAAGCCATAGAGCTGCGATAGGCCAAGACCCGTGCCCCGTCCCATTGGTTTGGTGGTAAAAAACGGCTCGAACGCGCGGGCGGCGGTCTCGGGCGTCATGCCGGTCCCGGTGTCGGCGACGGCGATGCGGGCGTATGCGCCGGGGCCGAGCCGATCGTGTCCGATGATATCGGTGGCACCCAGCGTGGTGGCTGCGACGGAAAGCATCAGACGCCCGCCATCCGGCATCGCGTCACGGGCGTTGATGGCCATGTTGAGAACGGCACTTTCCAGCCCATTACCATCGCAATGCACCGATAGGCCGGGCACGGTTTCAACGGTGACCAGGATACCAGGCCCGACCGTCCGGCGTACCAGTTCGGCCATCCCGGCCACGATATCGGCCGGGTCGATCGGGTGGGGGCACAACGCCTGTTGGCGGGCGAAGCCCAGAAGTTGGGCCGTGAGTGCGCCGGCCCGATTGGCACCCTGGGTGGCGAGCCCCAGCAGTTGGCCGATCTCGTCCAGCCGCCCCTGATCCAGCCGGCGCCGGATCATGTCCAGGCTACCGACCACGCCCTGCAGCATGTTGTTGAAGTCATGCGCGATGCCGCCGGTCAGTTGGCCGATTGCCTCCATCTTCTGCGACTGGCGCAATGCGGCTTCGACCTGCTCGCGCGCGGCCGTGGCCTCCGCCACGCGTTGCTCGAGCGTGGCGTTCAGGTCCTGCAACGCGCGCTCGGCCTGCACTTGCTCGTCCACATCCACGTTGATGCCGGCCCAGCGGGTGATCGCGCCCGTTTTGTCCCGCAACGGCGTAGCGCGGACCAGGAACCAACGGTACGAGCCGTCCCCCCGCCGCAGGCGAAAGCGCGTGTCATAGGCCGTGCCGGTCGCGATTGCATGCTCCCACGCCAACCGCGCGTCCGACAGGTCATCCGGATGCAGGAAGGTAGCCCAGCCGTCGCCCAGGCTCCTACCCGGCTGGTCGCCCGAGAATTTGACCCAGCTTTGATTAGTATAGTCGACCTGCCCAGCGGCGTCGGCCGCCCATAGGAAACCCGGAATGGTCTCCGAAATCCCACGCAGCAGCGTCTCCGCCTGGTCTGCCCGCCGGGTATGGTGGGCTAGGGCGTCCGGATCCTGTCCTACGCCGGCGCTTTCGTCCTCGCTCATGCGAAGGCTTATACTCTACTGGCGGACCCAACGTGATGGTGTCCGCTGGACTGTGGAGGCGGGGCACCCCATGTCGGGCCAATGGATGGCAGCCCCTCACTGGATTTTTCCGGCGACGAGATCGAGCGCTACTCGCGCAATATCCTGTTGGGTGAGGTAGGCGGCATCGGTCAGTCGCGGCTGCGCGCGGCGCGGGTGCTGGTGGTGGGCGCCGGGGGCCTGGGCTCGCCATTGCTGCTGTATCTGGCGGCGGCGGGGGTGGGCACGCTGGGGATCGTGGATGACGACACGGTGGCGCTATCCAACCTTCAGCGGCAGGTCGCGCACACGACGGACCGGGTGGGCACCGGAAAGGTCGTGTCGGCGGCAATCGCCCTCGCGGCACTTAACCCCGGCACGGTCGTCGAGCCGCATGCCATCCGGCTGACGGCCACCAACGCGATGGCGCTGGTGCGCGGCTACGACTTGGTGTGCGACGGCAGCGATAATTTCCCGACCCGGTTCCTGCTGGCCGACGCGTGCCATCTGGCCGGGCGTACGCTGGTGAGCGGCGCGGTGCTGCGGTTCGACGGTCAGCTGGCTACGTTCCGGCGCGGCGGCCCCTGTTACCGGTGCCTTTATCCCACCCCGCCGCCGCCCGGCATGGTTCCCACGTGCAGTGAGGCCGGGATTTTGGGTGCGGTCACGGGTGTGGTCGGCACGCTTATGGCGACCGAGGTGTTGAAGGAGCTCATGGGCATCGGCACCTCCATGGCCGGGCGTGTGCTGATTTGGGACGCCCTCGCCATGCGGATGCGCATCATCGGCCTTCCGCATGACCCGGCCTGCGCGCTGTGCGGCGATCACCCAACCATTCGGGATCTGTCGGCCCATGTCTGATGCCGCTTATGTCTGATTCCACCTATGTCTGACATCGATCGGCCGCACGGGCCCGCGCCGACGCTGGGCGTGTTGCTGATCAGCGGCGGAGGAGAACGGGCGCATTACGCGTTCGTCATCGCAACCGCCGCGGCAGCGATCGGGCGGGACGTGACGTTGTTTGCGACGAATGACGGCTGCCACGCGCTGCGGGCCGTGCTGCCCTACGCCGGGCCGGTCACGCCGGGGGTGGCGACGCTTGCGGAACTGCGGGACGCAGCGGTGGAGCTTGGCGTGCGGCGGATGGTTTGCGACGCCGGTCTGCGCGTGGCGGGGCTAGACGCGGCCGCGCTGGCGCCCGGCGTGATGGTGGCGGGGGTACCGAGCTTTCTGGCGGCCGCGCCGGGTCAAGTCATCACGATCTGACGGCTTGACCGCCCGGCGGGTTATTGGCACCTCGACCGTATGGTTTGCGGTTTCGTCTTTCTGTTGAGTGTGGCATTGCCGGTGACGCCTGCTGCGCCCGTCCCGCATGCACCCGTCCCGCAGACGCCTGTCGTGGCCGCGCCGGTGCATATCGGGGCCCCGGCCAAGCCGGCCACAGCGAAGCCCGGAAAGCCCAAGCACGCACCGCACCGCACCGCCGCGCCGCGCGCAATGCCACCACCGCCTGTAGTACCCGCCCCGGCGCCCGAACCCGAGCCGCCGGCGGCGCCGACAAAAGGTACGAACTCCGGCCTATCCCTGCCCCGGTTCGCGACCCTACGATCGGACGAGGTGTACATGCGATCCGGCCCCGGCCCGCGCTATCCGATCGAATGGGTCTATAAACGGCGCGACTTGCCGGTCGAGATCGAGCGGGAGTTCGACATCTGGCGCCTGGTTCGCGACGCGGACGGGGTGCGCGGTTGGGTCAACACACAGACCCTGGCGCCCCGCCGCAGCGGCGTCGTGCTGGCCGGCCCGGTCGAGCGTGCCCTGCGCAAGGAGTCACGTGACGACAGCCCGGCCGTCGCCCGCCTGAAACCCGGCGTCATCGTGCGCATCCGCAGTTGCGACGCGGGGTCCGACTGGTGCGCCGGGTCCGTACAGGATTATCGTGGCTACATCCGCCGCGCCGAGTTGTGGGGCGTCTATCCAGGGGAGGTTGTCCAGTGACCGATGGCTTGGCTGAGAACTGGCCCGATCGCGCGCACCACGACATGGGCGGCATATCCAAATTCGCATGCGAGCCCATCGACACCAGCGCGCACGTCCTGACGGCGTTCGACCGCACCGTTGACGCGATCCGTGGCATCCTGGGTGCCAAGGGCGTGATGAGCGTGGACGAGCTGCGTCGCGGGATCGAGTCGCTGCCCGAGGCGGATTACGCCCGGTTGAGCTATTACGAGCGCTGGCTGTGTTCGATGACCGGCACGCTGCTGCGCACGGGCGTCATGACCGAGGCCGAGTTGCAGGCCCTTCTATGATCGCCGAAGGCGCGCGGGTGCGGGTGCGGGACGCCTGGCCGGAGCGGGATGGCCCGTGCCACATCCGCACGCCCCATTACGTGCGCGGCCGGGTCGGCCACGTTGTGCGGGCGCTTGGCGTGTTTCCGAACCCAGAAGACTTGGCCTTCCGCCGCCCGCCCGCCCAACTGCCGCTATACCACGTCGCGTTCGACCCGGCCTCGATCTGGCCAGACGCCACGTATGCCGGTGACATCGTGATTGAGCTGTTCGAACCATGGCTGGAACCGGCATGACGCTCACCGAGGTCGATCCGCCCCGGCTGCTGGCGGCATTGCGGACCCTGCTGGCAGAGCGGGGCATCGCGTCCGCGGAGGAGATCGACGCCCGCATCGCCCAAACGGACCGCGCCAACCCCGCCCAGGGTGCCGCACTGGTTGCCCGCGCCTGGACCGACCCGGCATTCCGCGCCCTGCTGCTATCGGACGGTACGGCGGCGGTCGAAAGCGCCGGCATACCCATGCGCGGACTACCGCCGCTGGGCGTGCTGGAGAACCGGCCGGGTCTGCATCACTTGGTGGTCTGCACCCTGTGCAGTTGCTACCCGCGCGCCGTACTGGGCTATCCGCCATTCTGGTTCAAATCGCCGGGTTTCCGCGCGCGGGCCGTGCGGGACCCGCATGGCGTGCTGGCGGATTGGGGGACGGTATTGCCGGAGGGCACGGCGATCCGGGTGGTGGATAGCACGGCGGATTACCGCTGGATGGTCCTACCCGAACGCCCGGCGGGGACAGACGGCTGGGACGCTGCGCAGCTGGCCGGGCTGGTGCGGGAGGGGGATATGATTGGCGTGAGCGTGGTGGCGGTGCGTTGACGGCCGACCGGAGTTTGCGAGAGCACCGAAGGCCCTGCGAACGGATCCTGAGCGGCCACGCCTAAAGGCGCGAAGAGAAGGCTAACCGCCGCCGTCCACACAATCGCGAAGCTCGCCTTATCCGAAGGCAGAGCCTGACCCCGGGTAGGGTCAGGCCTCGTGTCCATTCGCTCCGAGGCGGCGACTTTTGCCGATGCCGTTCTCTATGTCGTCGTCGCAGCCACGGGTGGCGCGAAACCTTCGAGCACGATCTTACCCCGTGCCGTCCCGCTTTCGATCAGGGCGTGAACGCGCTTGAGGTTGGCGGCATCAATGGGTGAAACCCGGTCCGTAATCGTCGTGCGCAGCGTGCCGGCATCGAGGTGGCGGGAGACCTCGTTCAGCAGCTTACCCTGCTCGGCCATGTCGGCGGTGCCGTAAATGGACCGGGTGTACATCAGCTCGAGGTGAATCGAGACGGATTTGCGCTTGAACACGTTGACGTTGAGCGTCGCCGGGTCGTCGATCAGCGCAAAGCGGCCCTGTGGCGCGATCAGTTCGGCGATCTGGTCGAGGTGACGCTCGGTCTGGGTCGTGGAGAACACGAAGGACGGGGCACCGACACCGAGCGCCGCGACCTCCGCCGCCAACGGTTTGGTGTGGTCGATAACGTGGTGCGCGCCCATGGCGGTGACCCACTCCCGCGTTTCGGGACGGGAGGCCGTGCCGATGACGACCAGGCCAGTCAATGCGCGTGCGAGCTGGATGGCGATGGAGCCGACGCCGCCGGCTCCGCCGATAATCAGGATGGCTGGCGCGGCGCCCGGGACCGGCTTGGCGACATTCAGCCGGTCGAACAGGGCCTCCCACGCCGTGATGGACGTAAGCGGCATGGCGGCCGCCTCCGCCCAATCGAGCGACTTGGGTTTGTGACCGACGATACGCTCATCGACCAGGTGGAACTCGCTGTTTGTACCCGGTCGGCCGATCGCGCCGGCGTAAAATACCTCATCCCCGGGGCGGAACAGCGTGGCCTCTGGCCCGACGGCCGTGACAACGCCGGCGGCGTCCCAGCCCAGGATTTTCCACTGGCCGGGTTCTGGCGCGGTACTTTTGCGAACCTTGGTGTCGACGGGGTTGACCGATACGGCCTTCACCTCGACCAGGATGTCGCGGCCCTGCGGCGCAGGGGTTGGCACGTCGATATCGACCAACGCGTCCTCACGCCCGATCTCTCCGGGCTGCTGATATCCGATCGCACGCATGATGGCTCCAGTACTTATGTGATCTTAATCTAGGCTTTCATGCAGCCCATGGGGATACGCCCGGCGAAAACCTGCCGTACACAAAGTGATACCGTCCGATGACGAAGCCCCGCCACGCCCGGTTCAACGGGCATCGGCACGGGTTCTACCCTGTCGTAATCAGTCCCAAGCCGGCGCCCATCCCGGCATCACAAACCGCCGCGCCTTTGGCAGCATCGCGATCACCGCCCGGTCCGTCTCGTCCAATACGATCCGCAGCGCATCCAAATTCGCCGCCTGGCTCTCGGGCCGCATCGCCTTTGGTATCGCGCACACGCCGTCCTGATCCAGCAGCCATTTCAGCGCCACCTGCGCCGGGGTCGCGCTGTGCTTGTGGGCGATCGCGGCCAGCTCCTCATGCTCGGCCAACCGCCCCTGGGCCAACGGCGCATAGGCCGCCAACGCCACCCCATGCGCGCGGCATGCGGCCAGCAGCTTCGTCTGATCCAGCAACACGTGATACTCGACCTGGTTGCTGGCGATAGGCGCCAACGCGCAGGCCTCGTTCAGCAGCGCCACCGTGAAGTTGGATACCCCGATCGCCCGGGCCCGCCCGCTATCCAGCACGGCCCGCAGCGCGCCGATCGCGGCGGGCACGTCCATGCCCGGTGCGGGCCAATGGATCAGGTACAGGTCGACATAATCCGTGCCCAGCCGGGCCAGCGTTGCGTCCATCGCGCGGTCCATCGCGTCGGGGGCCAGGTTTTCGTACCAGACCTTGCTCGTCACATGCACGTCGCCCCGCGGTACGGTCGCCAGCGCCACGCCGACCTCCGTTTCGTTGCCATACATTTCGGCCGTGTCGATGTGGCGGTACCCGATCGATAAGGCGTGGGCGACGGCCGTGGTGCAGTCCGGCCCCTTCATCTTCCATGTGCCCAGCCCGAGCTTATCCATGTACAGGCCGTGCGTCGTGATTTGGTCCATCAGACCCTCCTGCTCAAATCGACGGAGGCGGCAAACCCGTCCTCCGTGCCCCACGCCAGGGCCGCACCGTCCAGGCCCCACGCAAGTGCCGACACCGCCCCCCGCCCCGGCCCGCACACCGGCAGCACGCGGCCGGTTGAGATATCGGCCAGCACCACTAGCCCGTCCGCAAACCCGGCCGCGACCGTGTCATCCCGCGGGTGGCAGGCGACGCGCGTGCACTGCATGGCGTCACCACCCGCCAGTTCCGTCGGCGCCTTACCCATCGGGCCGCCGCCGCTGAACGGCCACAGCACAACGCTCTCGGCGCCGGACGTGGCCAGCCACTTGCCGGATTTGGTAAAGCCCATGGCCTCGGTTTTGGCCGGATAGCCGCTCATGCGCATGTGCTGCCCGTCGGCCAGGCGCCAGCCGTGCAGGCTGTTCTCCTGCATCGACGTCACGACCGCGTCGGCGGCGGGGTGCAGGACGACGCCGGTATGGCTGCCCTTCCACTCCATCACGCGGGGCGTGTCGATGCGGGCCGCCACGAACCACAGGCTGCAGCCGTTATAATGGGACGCCGCGATGCGTTTACCCTTGGTCTCGAACGCGACGCCGGTGACGGTTGTGGGGTGGGCCAGTACCTTCAGCGTGGCGCCGCCCTGCAGCACGTGGACCTGCTTGCCCACGGCGGCGGCGACCGTACCGCCGTTGGTCGCGATCGCATTGACCCAGCCGCGTTCGAACGATGCTAGCTCTGTGACACCATCGGCACCGATCCGGCAGACCCGGCCGTCATCGCCGCCGGTAACGATTGCCGCCCCGTCTTGCGCCAAACATAAGACGGCCCCGCGATGCGCCGGGTGCTGCACCCATTCGGGTCCGGCCAGCCATACGGTTCCGTCGCCGAGCGCGAACGCGGCCTGCGCCCCCACGAAGCCCGCCGCGACCACGTGCTCGTTCAGCGCGCGATGGGTGCCGCGGGTATCCAGCAGCATGTCCGGTCGATCGAGAGCCTCGCTCATCCGGCCATGACCGGCGTGGCGCGACAGGCTTCGAACCCGCGGCGTAGCTGGGGGCGGTTCAGGTGGCGGCCGATGAACACGATCTTGGATTTGCGCGCGGCGTCTGGCGCCCATGGGCCGATGAAGTCACCATCGGCGATCATGTGCACCGCCTGAAATGCAAACCGCCGGTCGTCACCGCGATAGGCCAGAATGCCCTTCGTCCGCAGCAGGTTCTGTCCCTGTTCGGCCAGCAGCGTGCTGATCCATGCGTTGAACTTTTCAGCGTCGAGCGGCTCCGCGACCTCGAAGCTCATGCTGACGATATCGCTATCGTGGTTGTGGGTGTCGTCGGTCAGGAAGTCCGGTTCGCGCGCCAGTACACGCGTCAGGTCGAACGCGCCCTGATCCAGCACGTCGGCGATCGGCACGGCGCTGCGGCTGGTGCGGTGCAGGCGGGCGTAGGGGTTGATGGTGCGGATGCGCGCCTCGACCGCTTCGAGCTCTTCGGGCGTCACGAGGTCGGTTTTATTCAGCACGATCACGTCGGCGAACGCGATCTGCTCCGCCGCTTCGCTGCTATCGGACAGCCGGGCGGGCAGGTTCTTTGCATCCACGACCGTCACGATCG
The DNA here is from genome assembly GCA_031428635.1 of Rhodospirillales bacterium. Classification (GTDB taxonomy): domain Bacteria; phylum Pseudomonadota; class Alphaproteobacteria; order Acetobacterales; family Acetobacteraceae; genus JANPPS01. Next base: position 7,565 of record JANPPS010000229.1, on the reverse strand, counting down.
CATCGAGCCGGGTGCGGGCACGGATTTGGTCGTCGACGAAAAACGTCTGCGCGACCGGGGCCGGATTCGCCAGGCCGGTCGTCTCGATGATGATTCCGTCGAGGCCGCGCCGCTTCAGCAGGCCGCCGATGATGCGAATCAGATCGCCACGCACGGTGCAGCAAATGCAGCCGTTATTCATCTCGAACACCTCCTCGTCGGCATCGACGATCAGGTCGTTATCCACACCCAACTCACCGTACTCATTGATGATCACGGCGTACTTCTTGCCGTGGTTTTCGCTCAGGATGCGGTTCAGTAACGTCGTCTTACCGGCACCGAGATAGCCGGTGAGCACGGTTACGGGGATCTGGGTCACGTCGTTCATCGGATGGGCCTCGCTTGGACAGATTTCGTGATAGTGGCGCGCGTTTCGGCCAATCCCAACCCCAGCAGCACGAAGAACCAGCCCGATAGCGGCATGGACGTGAACGCGGAGGCGCTGGCGATAGGCCATTCATGCAGCAGAACGGCGACGAACAGGCCGACCCGCAACGGCGCCGGGTCCCGCCACAGGCCGCGGCCCACGCCGTGCAGCCAGGCCAGTACCATGGCGCAAAATAGCACGAAGCCGGGCCACCCGCCCTCGACCAGTGCCTGCAAATAATGGTTGTGCGGGTGCTGTACGCACATGGTGGCGTCCCCGCCATCACCGCCGTTCCAGCCGCGGAAATAGGCCGGGTTCTGACATTGGGTGCGGAAGCCGTCGTAACCGGTACCGAGCACCGGGTTCGCGACGCCGATGGCCAGCGCGCGTGCGGCGATCTGGCCATACGGACTTTCCCCAAAATGGGCCATCTGGGTGCTGAACTTCGTGACCAGCCGGGTGAACGTGGGCGGTGACACGACCGACGTGGCACCCAACAGTAGGCCGCCCGCCACGCATGCGGCCAGCACGACGCCCCGTAGCCGCGGCAGCAACAGTGCCGTCACGAACAGGCCCAGCAGCGTCAGCAACAACGGCATGCGCTGGCCCACCAGCACCATGATCGCGACGCCCGCCAAACCCGTCGCCGCCGCAGCCAGGGACGCCCATCCCGGCCGCCCGAGCCATGCGGAGATGGGCGGCAGCAGGGCTGGGAATAGCAGCCGCGCCATTACCGGCCCGGCGCGCGGGTGCTCATACGGGCCTGTCAGCTCGCCATCCATAAACCGGGGGTATCCGCCCAGATTACGGCCGGTCGTGAACTGCAGCACGCAGGACAGCGCCAGATAAAGAAACGCCCAGCGCAGCAGCCGCGCGAGCCATGCCCGCATGACCGGGTCGCGCAGCAGCCACCAATCCAGGGCCGCGACCAGCAGTATAAAACGCCCAACACCCACCGCCTGCAGCGCTGTACCCGCGGGCACGGAGCACACAACGAGCCACGCCCACCAGGCACCGGCGACCCGCACCCAGCCCGATCGCAGCCAGCCCCAATCCCGGGCCATGGCACTGTTCCATAAAAACAGGGCGGCGATAGCGATAAATAGGGTCTCCGCCACGCCGCGGCCGTGCAGTAGAAAAAGCGGCAGCGCCAGCATCAGGCCTTGCGCGACGCGGGTCACTGGGCGGGGCGCTCCGTCCCACAGACCCGAAACCCGGCGCGCATCGGCACGCGTCCGGACAGCGATAACGTGCCCCGGTATATGCCCGGCGACGTCGCGCCACCCGTCAGCAGCGGCTCGGGCACGCGCATGCCAGACGCGGCTTCGTGGCGGAACGACCGGATACGCGCCCACACCAAACGCTGTCTAATTAGCAGCCCGATCGGTCCGAAAAATATTACGGTCATCAAAGGTCGCCACCTGTCCGGCGGAGTTGCGCCAGGGCTGCCACGGCCCGGTCGACCCCGAACCCTTGCGCACGGGCCACCCCGGCCCGGCCCATCGCCGCGCGGCGCACCGGATCGTGCGCCAGAGTTTGAATGGCCGCAGCGAGCGCATCCGGCTCCGGCTCGGCGTACAGAACCACGTCGCCGCCTACCTCCGGCAGGCCGCCGCGGGGGCTGCAGATCACCGCGGCACCACAGGCCATCGCCTCCAGCGCTACAAGCCCGAACGGTTCCGGCCAGCGGCTGGGGACGACGATAATCGCGGCGCGGCGCATGGCGTTCAGCACGGCGTCGTGGGGCTGATGACCGCGTAGTGCTACCCCGGCGGCGGCGGCGGCGGGACGTAGCGCGGTCAGGAATGGCGTGTCGGGCGCGGTGGGGCTGAATCGGTCGGCGCCCACCATCTCCGCACTCCAGCCCGGCAAACCCGGCAACACGCGTGCGCAGGCGGCCACGAACGCATCGGCGCCTTTGTCCGCCACGACCCGGCCGGCGAATACGATCAGGTTTTCGCGGGTGGTGGGCGGGGCCGGCAGCGGTTCGAGGCAGTTGGGTATCACGGTGACGGCGGTGGGCGGCAGGCCCTCCTGAAAGCAGTCGCGCAGCCATTTGGACGCGGTCACGACATGCATGCGCCGGGCAATACGCGCGCGGTCGGTCGGGGTGCGCGCCTGCCGCATCTGGCGTGGGTCGTTGTTCAGCCACAGCATCATGGGCACGCCGGGCATGGCAACTCGCAACGCAACCTCCGGCCGGTTATGCACTTCGATCCCCGTAAGCGGCAGGCTCCTCAGCACACGCCGCACCCCGCGGGCATAACGGGCGGCACCGCTAAGGCCCCAACCGGGTAGCGCCGGCAGGAACGGCACGTCGCCGAACGGAGGGTACGGACCCGGCGCCCCGATCACAACGCCCCCCGCCCCGCCCCGCACCAGACGATGGACCAGCAGCCCGATCGCGCCGACAGCCTGGGGCGAAAAGCCCTCGTTCGGCGGCAGGACAATGGCGACCGTCAGCCCGCGTTCTCATACTTAGCCAGCTTCCACACCTCCGGCTCCTGCGCGGCGGCGGCGTACCAGGCGGCGACCAGGCGGTGCGCGCGCACCGCGTCACAATAGGCGCGGGTATCGGCGGCCAGCGGGGGCAAATAGGTCAGCAGGCGGGCGACGACGGGGGCGTACATCGCGTCGGCGGCGTTGAACACGGCCCCGAATAAATAGGGACCGCCGGAGCCGAACTGAGCCCGGGTGTCGCGCCACAATGCCGCAATCCGATGCAGGTCATGGAGTGCGTCGGGCGTCTGACCACGCCCGGGGGCGTCCCGCGTGAGGTTCATGGGCATCGCCATACGCAACCCGCGGAACCCGGCATGCATTTCAGCTGCGATAACGCGCGCCCGGGTACGGCCGGGGCGATCGAGCGGCCACAGGATGGGGTTCAGCTCCGCGCAATACTCAGCGATGGCCAGGCTGTCCCAAATCGCCAGGCCCCGGTGTTCGAGGTACGGCACCAGTCCGCTGGGCGAGATCGCCGCCAGCGCCGGCGAGGGCGTTTCACCCAGTGGGATCACCGTCTCGTCCACATCCAGCCCAGCGAGCGTCACCATCAGCCAGCCGCGCATCGACCAGGATGAGTAGCGCCGCGTTCCGAGATACAGCCTGCCGTCCGCCATGGGGTGCCTCCGTTGCGCGCCCGTATGGCACGATCGGCGCAGTGGTGCCAAAGTGACGCGCAGGAGAGTGTGCGATGAACGAAATCAGCCGGCCCAACAATTTCGACGCGTTCTGGATGCCGTTCACCAATAACCGCGCATTCAAGCCGGCCCCCCGGCTACTAAGTCGCGCGTCGGGCATGTTCTACTACACGCCCGAGGATCGGGAGGTGCTGGATGGCACCGCAGGACTGTGGTGCAGCAACGCGGGGCATGGCCGGCGGGAGATCGTGGAAGCGATACAAAACCAGGCCGCGGTATTGGATTTCGCGCCCACGTTCCAAATGAGCCATCCGCTGGCGTTCCAGGCCGCGTCACGTTTGGCCTCGATTTTGCCAGATGGTATCGACCGGGTGTTCTGGACCAACTCCGGCTCCGAAAGTGCGGATACGGCGCTGAAAATCGCGCTGGCGTATCATCGCGCGCGGGGCGACGCGCAGCGGGTGCGGTTCGTGGGCCGGGAACGCGGGTATCACGGCGTGGGCTTCGGCGGCATCAGCGTCGGCGGTATCGCGCCCAACCGGCGTCAGTTCGGAGCGCTGCTGCCATACGTCGACCACCTGCCGCACACCCACTCATTGGCGCATAACGCGTTTACCCGTGGCGAGCCGGCGTGGGGCGGGCACCTGGCGGATGCGCTGGAGGGCATTGTCGCCCTGCATGGGGCGGAGACGATCGCGGCCGTGATGATCGAACCGGTGGCCGGCTCGACCGGCGTGCTGGTGCCGCCCGCCGGATACTTGGCCCGCCTGCGGGAGCTGTGCACGAAGCACGGTATCCTGTTGATCTATGACGAGGTCATCACCGGGTTCGGCCGCATGGGCACGAATTTCGGGTCGGAGCGGCTGGGGGTCGCGCCGGACATCATGACGATGGCCAAGGGACTGACCAACGCCGCCGTGCCCATGGGGGCGGTGGGCGTACGGAACGAGATCTACGACACCGTTGTGCACGGGGCGCCGGCGGGGATCGAATTGTTCCACGGCTACACGTATTCCGGCCATCCGCTGGCGTGCGCGGCGGCGATCGCGACGATGGATTTGCACGAGGCCGAGGACCTGCCGGGCCGGGCGCTGGCGTTGGAGCCGTATTGGCAGGACGCGATGCATTCCCTGCGCGGGTCGCCGAACGTGATCGATGTGCGTAATGCGGGGCTAATCGCAGGGATCGAGCTGTCGCCGCGGCCGGGGCTGCCGACGGATCGGGCGATGCGGGTGTTCCAGCGGTGTTTTGACGATGGGCTGCTGATCCGGACGACGGGGGATATTATTGCACTATCGCCACCGCTGATTTGCGAGACGGCGCATGTGGACCGGATTGTGGAGACGCTGCAGGGGGCGTTGATGGCGGAGGCGGGGTAGTTAAAAGATCAACACTGTAACCTCGCGGGAGTGTTCGTCTGGTGGGCTGGGTCCGCTGGACGTACTACCCTACTCCACCAACGCCCGTACCGCCCGCAAATCCTCCACGAACGCCGCATACTCCCGCGCGCGGGCTTCCTCATCCGGCAGCCGGAGCAAGTATGACGGGTGCACCGTTACGAACCCCACCGCGTTACCGGCCAACGGCAACGGCCGACTGCGCTCCTTACCGATCGTCACCGCGCGCCCCAGCACTGCCCGGGCGGCCGTTGCCCCCAGCATCACCGTCACCGCAGGGCGCAGCGCCGCCCGCTCCTGATCCAGCCAATACGAGCACGCCACGATCTCCTTCGTGCCCGGCTTCTCATGAATGCGCCGCTTGCCACGCGGGATGAACTTGAAGTGCTTCACGGCATTGGTGACGTAGACCGTTGCGCGGTCGATACCGGCCTCCGCCATTGCGCGGTTCAGCATTTGACCGGCCGGACCCACGAACGGGCGGCCAACCAGATCTTCCTGGTCACCGGGCTGCTCGCCTATCATCAGGATCGTGGCGTCGGTCGGGCCCTCACCCCACACCGTCTGTGTCGCCGGCTCCCATAACGGGCAGCGCCGGCAGGTGGCGGCTTCGTGCGCCAGTGCGGCCATCGGCGTGCGATCGATCGGCGCGGCTGCCGGCACGGGCCGGGCAGCGCGGGGCGCGCTGAACACCGGGCTTTCGACCATCGCCTCGACACGCCCGGCGGCGGTGCGGATTAGTTCGGGTATCGCCGCCGCTTCCGGCAGGTTACGCCAGTATTTCTGTGGCATTTCCGAACGCATTGCGCCGATTTTCAGCCGGGCCGGGTTGAAGATGCTGCTGAAATAGGCGCGCCAATAATCGGCCAACCGGTCATCGTCCGGTACATCCGCCGGCGCCGCACCGGCCTCGAACCGCAGCTCCGTCCCCGTCCAATGTACGCTGCGATAGGGCGTCAGTATCGACCACACCATTGTCGCGAACCGGCGAACGAAGAACGCCGCGTTGGCCTCCACGATATAATGGTCTGGCTCGAACCAGGCGACGTAGCGTGTGCCCTCCGGCTCCGGCACTTCGCGGAACCGGACGAAGGCGCGCATTTTATGGGTGTCCCGCCGCACGGCCTGCGCCAGGCGCTGGGCGCGCTGCACCTGCGGGTCGGTTGTCAGCTCCAGCACATGCTTTTCACCGGCCAACGCGCGCCACACCAGCCGGTACAGCAGCGCAAACCGCTCCGGGTCGTGGGCCTGGATGACGGTCTGCGCCAAATCGACCAACGCCCGCGGCACGCTGAAACTACCCGGCGGTGGATCCAGCACCGTCGGCTCCGCAAACAGATCATCGGTCGACCGCACGGACCACACCACGTCCTCTGGCGCCACGCCCGACAAAGCCAGCGCGCGGGCGGCCCCTCGCCAGCCGTCCCAGTCCACTTCGTGCGCCAGCACGATCGACTTCACCCAAACAAATCCATCTGCTGCGCCGCCGGCACCAGCCGGGCCTGCAGGCGTGCGTCATCCAACTGCGCACCCGGCGTATGGTCCGCCGTCACCACGAACGGTGACATTTTGGCCAACGGCAAACGCAGCCGGGCCAGATCGTCCAGCCGCAGCCGCTGGTGCCGCCGGGCCTGCAAAATCTTACCGACCGATTTCACGCCCATGCCGGGCACACGCAGCAGCATTTCTCGTGGGGCGCAATTCACATCCACTGGAAACTGCTCCCGGTGCGCCAACGCCCAAGCCAGCTTCGGGTCCATCGACAAATCCATGTTGCCGTCGGCGCCCGTTGTGATCTCGTCCACGCCGAAGCCGTAGAACCGCATCATCCAATCCGCCTGGTACAGCCGATGCTCCCGCACCAGCGGTGCCCGCGTGGGCGGTAACACCGCCGACGCATCGGGTATCGGGCTGAACGCCGAGTAATAAACGCGCTTCAACCCATAACTGCCATACAGATTGGTCGACAGGTCCAGAATATTGCGGTCCGTGCCGTTATCGGCGCCCACGATCATCTGCGTGCTTTGCCCGGCCGGCGCGAACCGGGGCGACTTCTTTTCCGCCCGGGCCTCATCGATTCGGGCGCGCATGCGGCCCATACTGCGGCGGATCGACGACAGGTCCTTTTCCGGCGCCAAACGGGTCAGCCCGTCTTCGGTCGGTAATTCGACGTTGATGCTCAGCCGATCGGCATAGCGCCCGGCTTCCAGCAGCAACTCGGGTGAGGCGTCGGGGATCGTCTTCAGGTGGATGTAGCCCCGAAAGCCATGCACCTCCCGCAGTGTGCGGGCAACGTGGACGACCTGCTCCATCGTGTAATCCGGGCTACTGATGATGCCCGACGACAGAAACAGCCCCTCGATACAATTACGGCGGTAGAAACCGAGGGTCAGCGTCACAACCTCTTCTACCGTAAATCGCGCGCGTTGAACGTTCGAACTGCGGCGATTGATGCAGTACAGGCAGTCGTACACGCAGCTATTGGTCAGCAGGATTTTTAACAACGAAATGCAGCGCCCGTCGGGGGCGTAGGCGTGGCAAATGCCGGTGCCACGTCCGGTATTGGTAGCACTGAGGGCACGGGCATTTGCCACGCCTACGCCCCCGACGGGCGCTGCATTT
>JANPPS010000228.1:0-19902 GCA_031428635.1 Rhodospirillales bacterium | reverse complement strand
GGGCCGCCCCACCGATCCCGCCGGGCCGGGGCGCGCCGCTAGGTCGCGCGCCCGGCCGCGCGGGTCGAACCACAAACCTCTTCTCGTCCGATCGAACAGGTGATCGACGTCGCGCGGTGGGCACCCAGCGGCGACAACGCTCAGCCCTGGCGCTTCACAATCTTGGATGACACACGCGCCGAGCTCGATTTCAAGGCTGGTGACCACGGCAATGTTTATGATTTTCGCGATCATGAGCCGACCACGCTAGCGGCGGGCATGCTGATCGAAACGCTTAGTATCGCAGCGCGCGAGTTTGGCTGGCGGCTCGATTGGACGCCCATGGCCGGCTCGTGCATTGCGTTCAATCTGGTCGCGGCCACGCCAGTAGCGGAGCCGCTGTTTCCATTTATCACGACCCGCTCCGTCGACCGCCGTGCTTACCGTCAGCGGAAGCTGCGGCCGGACGAAATGGCGGCACTCGTGCGCGCCTTAGGATCGGCGCTGACGGTCGAATGGCACGCGGATCTTTCGGCCCGGCGGCGTTTGGGTCGGCTTGCCGCCATGGCGACGGCGATTCGGCTTCGTACGCCCGAGGCGTATCCTGTGCATAGTCAGGTGGTCGACTGGGTCAGCCGGGATAGCGCCACCGGCATCCCCGCGTCCGCGGTCGGGGTGGATCCGGTCACGCTGCGGTTGATGCGATGGGCCATGCGGCGATGGGGGCGAGTACGGTTGCTGAACCGCATGACGGGGACGACCGCGCTCGCGCTGCAACTGGATCATCTGCCCGCGGTGCGCTCGGCTGCCGGTTTCGTGCTGCGCAGCGCTGACCCGGCGTTACAGCCGTGGCCGCCGGTCGACCCCGCTGGGCGTTTGTTGGCGTTATTGGAGGCAGGCCGGGCCGTTCAGCGGTTTTGGCTAACCGCCACGCGGCTCGGGTTGGTGATGCAACCGACCTACGCGACCTTAGCTTTTGCGCATTACGGTGCGTATGACGAACGGTTTACCGAACAGGTTGCACTTCTGGCGCGAGCGAAGCGGTTGGCGACATCGTTCCGCAGCGAATTAGGTCCGACGGACGGCGTTGTATTCATGGGCCGAATTGGCGAGCCTCGGACACGATCCCTTACAAGGCCAGGGCGGTCGGTGCGCCGACCGATCGCGGGGCTTATGCAGCCAGCAATCCAACAGGAGCCGGCCATAGCGCCCCATCTGCCGTGACGTAATTGAAAACCGGTGCGGCCTCACGGCGTATGCGCTCGAGCGTGGCTGAAATCCGGGCAGCGGCCGGCTGCCGTAGCCCGTGATACTCGACCGCGGGGCCAATGGGCGAAAAGTAGATCGCAGTCGATTGCAGCAGGCGGATTAAGCTCCGCTCCATGATCGCGCACCAATGCGTCAGGCCCGCCTCCTGGCTTACGTGCACGATACCCTGCATCAGGCCTAGCCGCATAAATACCCCCGCGTGGCCAGCCCCGTCCCGGCGATCCTTGGACAAGGCAAAGCGAGAGATTTCGCCGGTACGATGCATTGGCAGGCTGGACAGTAAGGCCGGATCACAGACCTGCTGCATAGGCATGGTGTGACCGCCAACGCCAGGCGACTGGCTGGGTAGCACGACACGGACGGTACCCACCGCCTCACGCGTGTCACGACGTAGCAAAAGAACATGTCGCGAAAATTGGTCGAATGCATCGGTCTCGAGCCCGGTATCACTAGTCTCGTAACCCCGTTCCACACAGTAAACCTGGTGTCGAACACGATAAGCCTCAGCAACCTGAGTTGGATTGGTTGCAATTACAGTCTCGAACTCGCCTCGGGCAGCATCTATGTACGAGTTAATACAGCGGTTGTTCATATCATCACCCTGTCGCTCTCATCGACGTGATGTCATGTCATTAAACTGTTTGCAAGTCTGGAAGGGTGATTTTCGTTTAATGGATCGGTATCTAATGTTCATCCGGATAGCGGAACGGTACCGCGTTTACGCTAATGAAACGATTACGTAACTTTCTTATCGGCGCGAATACCTGTGTTCGATGGCCTCGGATTAACCAATTGACAGTTCGTTGCAGCGCAGGGTCAGGTCCGGTTAGGCAACAATCTTGAACGTCCGATCCCAGCCGGCGCCGGTGCCGACCCAAAGCGGAACCGCATCGCCGCCCTGCTGGACTAACCAGCACTCGACGCCGTGCTGGTTGACGTGACACCCCCCGGGCGGGTGTCTGTTTGATTTGCTTGTCGTGTTTCTGGTCACTCGGCCGTTTTTAGCTTGGCACACGGTATCTGGCCGGCGGCCCAAGCGGCGCTCACAGGCCGGATTACCCTCACCGCTTCCGCGGCGTGATCATGGCCGCGAAGACGCGCGACCATTCCATGCCGTGGCGCTTCAACGAGCGGTTGAATGGGCGCGGCCTCGACGCTGCGACATTAGTCGAACTGAAGTGCCGGCTAGGTCACGGTTGAACGGTGGTATCGGACGGCAGGCTGATCGATGCGGCATCGCAGAGATGGCTCCGAGCATGGCCGGCAACCTCCACGGGGCTGGGTGTGAGTCTGTGGGCTGCACCAAAGTAGTCGGCAACGCCGGGCGCGGTGCAAGTTCGGCTAATGCGGCAGGTTATCGAGGGGCCGGGGCTGACGATTGCGACCGGTGCGGGCCCGGGCGATGCAGGCTTCGGAGATGCTAGAGTCGACGGTCGGAAACCAGACGGGATTTTAGCGCCCGATGGGGCCGGGGTGGCGCGACGCGTGCAAGTTTGGTTTGACACATATCACAGCCGCCCGGCTGTTATGGCGTCAGGCCTGTAGAAGAGCTACAAGAAGCCCGGTTTGGATATCCTGACCGTTTTGTGAGGAGCTATCCGTGAAGATCAAAGACCGTCCGGAATTCAACACCAAGCCGGCTCCGTTCACACTGCGCGAAGACGACCTTGTGTCATCGGCAGTCAAGGTCATGGCCGACAAGAATATTGGCTCGGTCGTCATCGTCGATGAAGATCGTATGGTGCGCGGAATCGTAACGGAGCGCGATCTATTGCGTCGACTGTTACGTGATAATATGGATCAAAAGACCACCACTCTTTCGGCAATCATGACGGCAAATGTCCGGACTGCGCGCGAAGATGACGAAGTCGTCGATTGGCTCAGCATCATGTCGAACGAGAGGTTTCGTCATCTACCCGTTGTAAGCGCAGAGGGTACGTTGATTAACATACTCTCCCAGGGAGACTTTGTTTCGTATACATGGCCTTCTCTTCTCGGGGTTCTGAAAGACAAGGCGGCTGAGACATTTCTTGGGCGTCGAAGCCAACTGACTATACTGGTGGCGTGTCTGATGATTTATACGGTCTTTATGGTCGTTATGTTTAAAATCACGTAGCGTCGAGGGCGGTTGCGACCCGCGCGATGCAGCCGCAAACGCGCGCGGTCCTACGCCTCTCCCGGCAAATCCACCCAACTCAAGTGCCCGCCCTTACCAGCCCCCGTATCCATAAAAACCGCCATCCCGCCTGATGTCCCTGTCCGCCGATAGGGACGCCCGTCCGTGCTACGCTGATCATGGCCGCAATAGACCGTCAGCCCCGCCGGGATCCGGTCTACCCAGCGCAGGACCCGCTCCGGATATCCATCCGGCTGCATCCGCCCCGTCGTCTCGCCAAATAGCGCCCGGGATAGAAGCGGGTCGACCCGGCCCAGCGGCGGCGGCGGCGGTTCAGTCAGCATCGCCGGGTGGAACCCGCCATGCACAAACGCCATCGGCCCGGACACGAGCCACGCCGGAGCCCGCGTAACCTCCGCCAGAGCGCGCACGCGCAGGGCCTCGTCTAACTGCTCCAGCGTCGCCTGCAGCGCCGCATCCGAGCGAACCGCCTGTCCGGCCAATGCGCGCCCGAGCTTGCGGTCATGGTTACCCAGCACAAACAGCCCGCGCCCCTCGTCCATCAGCCGAAACATCCGTCGCAGCACGCCGGCACTATCGGGCCCGTGATCGCTCAGATCGCCCAGCTGCACGATGAACCGGTCGGTCGCAACGGCCGACGTGAACGCGCGCAAATCGCCATGCACGTCGCCGATTATCCGCAACGCCACGCCTGACGGGATCTGGCAGGGCATGATCGACTGCAACGGTAGAGAGGCGTTCATGCCGCGCGCATTGCCGCGAACGCATCCAACGCCCGTTGCCGCGCGGCCGGAAGCTCCACTAACGGCCGCGGATAAGTCCGGCCAAGCACTACGCCGGCCCCCAGCAGTAACGCCGTCGGCGCCGCCCATGGCTGATGCAGCACACCGTCCGGCAGCCGCGCCAACTCCGGCACCCAATGCCGTACATACGCCCCGTCCGTGTCGAACTTCTCGCCCTGGGTCACCGGGTTGAACACGCGAAAAAATGGCGAGTTATCGGTCCCGCACCCAGCAATCCACTGCCACCCAGCGCTGTTACTCGCCAAATCCGCATCCACGAGGTTATCCCAGAACCACGCGGCGCCGTCCTGCCAAGGCATCAGCAACTGCTTCACCAGAAACGACGCCGCGATCATTCGCACCCGATTATGCATCCAGCCGATGTGTCGCAACTGCCGCATACCGGCGTCCACGATCGGCACGCCGGTAAGCCCGTGCTGCCACGCATGTAGTTCCGCCGGAACATGCCGCACCGGTAGTCGTGAGTACTCCGGCCGAAGCGGCTGTTCCGGCAAATGCGGGTGATGCCACAGCAGGTATGCCGAGAATTCGCGCCATAAAATCTCGCTGAGGTAGACTTCCAACCCCTGTCCGGTCTGATGCGCCGCCTGCCGCGCCGTGTGCCACACCTGACCCGGGGACAACTCACCCCAATGCAGATGCGGGCTGACCATGCTGGTGCCGGGCCGGCCGGGTAGATTGCGGGCGGTGTCGTAGCCATGGACGGCGCGATCGAGGAACGCGGCCAGACGGGCATGGCCGGCGTCCTCACCGACCTGCCAAACAGAAAAGTCGGCAGATTTATCGGGCCGGGTCTGCAGCAGATCGAGGCTAGCGAGCGTGTCGGACGGAACCGTCGGGCCATTCAGCCGGGCAGGGGCCGCCACGACCGGGTCTGGCTCCAACGCGCGCGCCGTGCGGGCGAACGGGGTGTAGACGCCATACACGTTGCCCGTTTTGGTCCGCACCGCGTCCATGTCGAACAGCGTTGACGTGCGATGCAGCGTGTACGTTGCCCCCACGCCCTCTAGCGCGTCGGCCATCACCGCATCGATTTTTCGCGCCCAGGGCTCGTGCATGCGCCCAGCATGCACCTCGGTCGCACCGATTTCCTGCGCCAATGCCGGCAGCACCACTGCCGCATCGCCCCGGCGCAGCACCAGCCGCCCGCCACGCGCGGTGAGTGCCACATCCAACGACGCAAGACTGTGATGCAGCCACCACCGTGCTGCCTCACCCAGGCTCCACATGCCCGGCGATTGGTCGTCTAGCACATACACCGCCACAACCGGCCGCCCCCCGGCCGCGGCGGCGTTCAAGGCGGGCTGATCTTGCAGGCGTAAATCCTGGCGGTACCAGACAATTGCGGGCTGAGTCTTGTTCATGGAACTAAGATAGGTGCGTCGCCCCCGACCTGCCTAGATAGGGCTGCCCGCGCCCGTGCGCCCGGTACCGTCTGCGTCAACGCAAAACTGAATAGCCGGTCCTGTCCCAACAGGAATGCGCGCCCGGTTCGCTGAAATAGTCCGGCGATGGCGGGGTGTTGCAGGTCCAGGCCGCCCGTATACGCGCCCAACGACGGCAGCATCAGTCGTCGCTGGTCGGTGACGAAACACGGACGCGTAATCGTGCCGGCACGGGTGACGATGCTCGCTTTCGGATGATGATGGCCGCACAACTCGCCCTCCGCGCCACGAACCGCCTCATGCCGGAACGTGAACGGGCCCTGGGTCCATACGTCCGTCACGGGCCCGGCCACACCCGCCGGCGCCGGATCGTGATTGCCCAGCACCCACACGAACTCGGTCGCACCCGCCATCGTGTGCAGGCGCGCGGCGTCGCCCGGCTGCATGCGTGCCGCCCCGTGCACGTCGTGAAAGCTGTCGCCCAACGCCACCACCCGCGCCGGGCGATGACGGCGCAGCAGCAGCGCCAGCCGATCGAGTGTCACCCGCGTGTCCCATGGCGGCACCAGCCGTCCCTGTACCGCCGCCGCCGAACCCTTTTCCAGATGCAAATCCGCCACCGCCAGCAGTCGCGGCCCTGGCCACCACACGGCGCCCAGCGGATCGAGCATCAACCGTTCACCCATGAAATGCAGTGGCGTCATTGCGGACCTGCCCGGGCAGGCGACCGGTTTCGTGGCTTGCGCTGCAGGACCGCAAGGTTCGCCCGATGGATTGGGTGCACCCGCATCGGCGTAGCACTCGGTTCGGCCAGGCCAGTCGCCTCTGCCACCAGCGCCTCTGTCTCCGCCAGCAAATCGTCGTCGCCGCCCGTGGTCCGCACGCTTTCGCGCCCGATATCCAACAGGATCGGCACCGCCAATGGAGAAACCCGGTCCAGCGCCACATGCCGTACGCGCCCCGCCACGCGCCCCAGCATATCCGATAGCCGCCCCAAATCCGTAAGCCCACCCGCCGCATCTGCCCGCGTGGCGCGCAGCAATATGTGGTCTGGCTGATGCCGGCGCAGCACGTCGTAGATCAGGTCGCTATTGACCGTCACTTGCCGCCGGTTCTTGTCGGCGCCGGGCTGGTTACGCTCAATCAAGCCGGCGATCACCGCCACATTACGGAACGTGCGGCGCAGCATGGAGCTTTCTTCCATCCACGCTTCTAGGTCGTCGCCCAGCATGTCCTGCTCGAACAATGCCGGCACCTCTGTCGGCTCGTTCGCGCACCAGACGCTGATCACGTAATCCGTCGCGACGAAGCCCAGCGGAATAAGCCCGAACCGCTCCATGCGCCGGGTCAGCAGCATGCCCAGCGTCTGGTGCGCGTTGCGGCCTTCGAACGTGTAGGCGACCAGGAACCAGCGGCCGTTGCGGGGAAATGTCTCAACCAGCAGGTCGTCTTCACCCGGTAACTCACTGCGTTCGGCTTGCAGCGATAGCCAGTCCCGCACCTGTTCCGGATAATGCGACCAGCGCGCCGGGTCATGCAGCATGGCGCGGACGCGGGCAGCAAGGTTCGTCGTCAGCGGCTGACGCGACCCGGCATAGGCGGGCACCATCGGCTCGCCCGTGCCGCCCTCCGCACACTCGACCGTTGTTTCGCGGATACGGATGTAGCGCAGCAGGCGGGCGGCGAACATGAACGTGTCGCCGGGCGCCATCATCGACACAAAACTCTCCTCGATCTCGCCTAGTGCCGCACCGCCGCGGCCAACTAGGCGCACCTTCAGCAGCGGAGCCTCGACGATTGTGCCGATGTTCATGCGCGCCAGCCGGGCCGTCCGGTCGCCCCGGATGTGCACGCGGCCGTCGCTGTCGCGGAATAATTTTCGGTACCGCTCATAAGCCGATAGCGCGTAGCCGCCGTCTTCGGCGAAACGCAGCACGTCCTCGAAGTCGCGCTTCGTCAGCTCGGCATAAGGCGCGGCGCGGCGCACTTCATCGAACATGTTCTCGGGCACGAACGGCCCGGCGGCGGCGGTCAGCAGCAAATGCTGCGCCAGCACGTCCAGGCCGCCGGGAAGGGGGGCGGCGCCGTCCTGCTCCCGCGCTGCCACGCCCTCGATCGCAGCCTCGCATTCGAGCAGTTCGAACCGGTTGGCCGGAACCAGAATGGCATTACTCGACTCATCCAGCCGATGGTTCGCGCGGCCCACCCGCTGCAATAGCCGGGACACACCTTTTGGCGCGCCGACTTGGATAACCTGATCGACCCCGCCCCAGTCGATGCCGAGGTCGAGCGAGCTGGTTGCCACCACTGCCCGCAACGCGCCCGCCGCCATCGCCGCTTCCACTTTACGCCGCTGGGCGATGTCCAGGCTGCCGTGATGCATGCCGATCGGCAGCGTGTCGGTATTGAGCTTCCACAGCGCCTGAAACAGTAGCTCGCCCTGCGCCCGGGTGTTGACGAACACGATCGTCATGCCGGCGTCGGCGATGCGGGCCAGAATGCGTGACGCGCTGCTCAGCCCCATGTGGCCGGACCACGGTAGCCGGTCCTCCGGCAATAAAACGCTCAGTATGGGGGGTGCGCCCTCCTGCACCTCGATCAGCTCGGCGGGCGTGCCGGTGCCGATGTAGTCCCGTAATGCCTGGGGGTGGGCGACGGTTGCCGACAGCCCGGCGCGGCGCGCATGGGGCGCCACGGTCGTAAGCCTGGCCAAGCCCAACGCCAGCTGATCGCCCCGCTTCGTGCCAGCCAAAGCGTGCACCTCGTCGATCACCACCCGGCGCAGCGTGTGGAACAGCGCGGCGCCGTCCTCCGTCGATAGCAGCAGCGCCAGGCTCTCGGGCGTCGTCAGTAGGATGTGCGGCGGCGTCGCCTTCTGCCGGGCGCGGCGGTTTTGCGGCGTATCGCCGGTGCGGGTCTCAATCGTGATCGGCAGCTCCATCTCGGCCGCGGGCTCCAGCAGATTGCGGGCAACGTCGGTGGCGAGCGCCTTTAGCGGGCTGATGTACACCGTATGCAGCCCGGGTGCCGGGTTGTGCGCAAGGTCCAGCAGGCTGGGCAGGAACCCCGACAGCGTCTTACCACCGCCGGTCGGCGCGATCAGCAGCGCGCTTTGCCCCGCGGCGGCGGCGTCGATCATCGCCCATTGATGCGGCCGCGGCGCCCAGCCCCGGCGCGCGAACCAACCGTCGAACGGTTCTGGCAATGTTCTCACTCACCACTCATAGCGCGCCACTTCGCACCTTGCCAGGACCGCCGATGCGTGGTGCCCCACGCCCATGCATCCCACCTGGCACCCCGAACGGCTTGCGGCCCGCCTACCATACCTGCGCCGCCGGGCGGAGCTGACGACCGCCACGCGCGCCTTCTTCACCGGGCGTCATTACACCGAGGTCGAAACCCCCTACGCCGTCCCCACCCCTGGCGAGGAAGTGCACCTACGTCCATTTCGCACCGAGCGGGAGGCGCCCGACGGCACGCGCCACCCGCTTTGGCTTCATACATCGCCCGAATTCGCGATGAAGCGCCTACTGGCCGGCGGCGCCGGGCCGATCTTTCAACTCGCCCGCGTATGGCGCAACGGCGAAGGCGGGCGCACGCATTTACCCGAATTCACGATGCTGGAGTGGTACCGCCCGGGGCTGACCTTCGCGGGCCTGATGGACGAGACGGAGGCGTTTATGCGCGCCGTGCTGCCGCCGGTCGCGACGGTGGGCGGGATCACGACCGTGCTGACATCATTCGACCGGGTCACAGTCGCCGACGCGTTTGCGCGCTATGCCGGTGCCGACGTACTGGCAACGGCCGGGGATGCCGGCGCGCTGGCCCGTGCCGCCAATGCCACTTTGCGTGATGGGGAGGACTGGGAAGACCTGTTCTTCCGCCTGCTATTGGAACGCATTGAACCGCAGCTGGGTCGCGCGCACCCGACGTTTCTCACCCACTGGCCGATCGCCCAGGCCGCCCTGGCTAGCCCCGACCCAGCCGATCCGCGGGTGGCGCTGCGGTTTGAGCTGTTCGTCTGCGGCATGGAGATGGCTAACGCGTTTGAGGAGCTGACCGACGCCGCGCAGCAACAGACCCGGTTCGAGCACGACCGCGCCCGGCGGCACGCGCTGACCGGCCTGGATTGGCCGATGGATCAGGGATTGCTCGACGCCATGCACCACGGCCTGCCCGCCTGCGCGGGGGCGGCGCTGGGGTTCGACCGGCTGGCGATGCTGGCCAGCGGTGCCAGCCGTATCGAGGATGTCATCTGGCTGCCGACTGGCGATGATTGAAAGCTGACGCAGGCTCGTTCACTATCTAAACCTATGAAGAAGCTCCCCGTTATTCTCCTCGCACTCGGTGCCGCCGGGTGCGCCGCCCCGATCGACCGAACCCCCTATCTTAATTCGCTGGTTGGCCAGCCGGAGGCCGCGGTCATTCGTAGCCTGGGTGTGCCGACCCGTACTTACGACACGGACGGGCACCGGTTTCTCGCCTATCGGGAGCAGCGGACCAGTATTTACAATAGCGGTCCGTTATTCGGTTTTGGCGGTGGTTATGGCTATGGCGGTGGTTTCGGCGGCTACGGCGGTGGCTTCGGTGGACTAGGTGGCGGCCTCTCAGACAGCGAAGTCGTAAACCGGATTTGCGAGACGACGTTCGAAGTGGTGCGCGGCACGGTTATAACGTGGTCATTGCGCGGAAACGCCTGCACCTAGGCCGTCAGTAGATTACCCGTCCGGAACGCCACGGCGGTCGCTATCTTGCCGATGCGGCGCCCGGCAGGGGCAAACCGGGCACCGGCGCGCGCGAAAAATAGGCCGTCCCGCTGGGCCATTACCGGCGCCCGTAGCCCGGTCGTCGGATCGACAATGTCGAGTAGCACCGTACCAGCCGTGACATGGGTCCCGATGGCCACGCGGTAGACGACGACCCCAGCCTCTGGCGCCACCACAGGTTCCACCCCCGCCAGCGGTGTCGGGTCCGGCCCGGGGGGCGCGGCCGTGGCCCCGGTCAGCACGCCCTGATGTCGTAGGAACGCCAGTAACGCCGCGCTGTCTTCCGCCGCCAGCGCGTCCGAGACATCGGTGCCGCCGCGTAGTTCGACCGTGCAGGCGAAGCAGGCCTGCGGTATCGGCGCGTCCGGGTATTCCCGCGCCAGGTCCAGCCACGGGCGGCTCGCGGCCTCATCGAACGGGTTATCGCCACTTTCCTCGGCCAGCAGTACCGGGTCGGCTCCAAGAAACCCGGCCAGCGCGCTGGCGGTCACGGCGGATGGGCTGAGCGCGTACAGGTGCATCGTCGCCTCACCATCGCAGTGCAGGTCGAGCACGATGTCGGCCTGCAACGCCCATGATAGCAAAGCGTGTTTCAGGTGCTCGGCAGGCGTGAAGCGGGGCAGGGCACTATGCGCGTGGGCGAGTGCGGCGCGGATCAAGGCGACGTTGGCGGCAGCATCGATGCCCGGCGTGATAACGGGGCGCAGAACGGGGTAGCCGCGGTTGAAGTTGAGCCCGTCCGCTAGATCGAACCGCCCGACGCTCGTGCCCAATACGCGCTGATTAAGTCCGATCGGGTTGGCGACGGGCACAATAATCACCTCACCCACGAACTCGGCCGGGTCGATCGCGGCCAGAAGGTCACATAAATGTGCGGCGGTAAGCATGCCCGGTACTTCGTCCGCATGCAGCCCAGCCTGAATATAGGCCTGCGGGCGGGCGCCGGGCCTGCCGTAGCGGCGCACGGCGATGGTGTGGGTGGTGCCGAGCGGGCCGGGAATGTTCATGCCCATATCCTTCAAACGAACGACCAGCCGTCCAGCGTCATGACGCGTCTAGTATGGCCCGGTTCATCGCCATCACGCCCGCCGCCGCTCCGTCCGGATGCGCCCACACGCCGGCAGCCACCGCCAGGAACGCGGCACCCGCCTGCACCAGTGGCGTACAATTAGCCGCCGTGATGCCGCCAATCGCGACGCAGGGTAGCTCCATCATTTCACTCCACCACGCCAGTATTTCTGGCTCGGCATGGAACTTCGCGTCCTTGGTGGTGGTGGGGTAGAACGCGCCGAAAGCCACGTAATCAGCGCCCCCCTCACCGGCGCGCATCGCCAGGTCCCGGCTATCGTGGCAGGTGACGCCCACCGTCAGCTTCGGCCCCAACAGCGCGCGGGCGGCGGTGGCGGCCATGTCGTCCTGGCCGACGTGCACGCCATCCGCGCCGGTTTCCAGCACCAGGTCGGCCCGGTCGTTGAGCAGGAACGCGACACCGCGGCTTTGCACCACTGGCCGCAGCGTTTCGGCATGACGACGCCACGCATCGTCGTCCGCGTCCTTCAGCCGCAGCTGCACCGCCCCCACGTCACCCGCATCCAGCGCGCGGGCCAGCGTCATCGCGAACGCGGGGTCGGCGCCCGGCCGCATCAGGTCGGGCGTGACCAAATACAGCCGGCAGGTATCGGCCATTATTTGCCCTGGTAGATGCCGATGATTCCATCTAGCAGCGCTAGTGCCTCGTCCCGCGGGCGCTGGAACGTGTTGCGGCCGATGATGCTGCCATTGGCGCCGCCCTGATAGACGCCGCGAATGCCTTCATACAGCGCGTTCACGTCGCCCCCGAACTCACCGCCTGAGAACACAACGATGCGGCGCCCGTTAAAGCAGCACTGCACAACGTGCTTCACCCGGGCCGCCATAGTCGAGATGTCGATGTTTTGCGTGGCGTACGTCTTCTTCGCCGCCTCCAGGCTCACGACCGCGGTCGGCGGCTTCACCTTGATGATGTGGGCGCCCATCAGGGCCGCCATGTGCGCTGCGTAGGCGCAGATATCGACCGCCGTCTCCGCTGCCTTGTCCAGCATCGGGCCGCGCGGATAGCTCCAGACCACAACGGCCAGGCCCGCGTCCTTGGCTTCCTCGGCCAGAGCGCGCAGTTCTTCCATCTGGTCGAACGCGTATTCGCTGCCGGGATAGATCGTGAAGCCGATCGCCGAGCAGCCCAGGCGCAGCGCGTCATTAACCGACCCGGTGACGGCCTGGTCCTTTTCGGTCGCCAGGCTGTTGCTGCTGTTCAGCTTCAGAATGGTCGGGATCGCGCCGGCGAATGTGCCGGCCCCGGCCTCGATCATGCCGAGCGGTGCCGCGTAGGCGTTCAGGCCGGCGTCGATCGCGAGTTGAAAATGGTAATGCGGGTCGTAGGCGGCCGGGTTGGGGGCGAAGCTGCGGGCGGGGCCGTGCTCGAAGCCTTGATCGACCGGCAGGATCACCATCTTGCCCGTGCCGCCCAGCTTGCCCGTCATCAGCATGCGGGCGAGGTTGGCCTTCGTACCGGGATTATCGCTCTCGTAATTGTCGAGGATGGCTTTGACCTGCGAAGTGACCTTCATATTCTGTCCCCAATCGTGTTGGTCGCGGCATTAGCGGATCGCAGCCAGACGGCCAAGTGCCAGCGTGCATCGCGGGGGCGCATTCCAGCCGGGTCGAACGCGGGTGGGCGGATGGCCAGCACGGTCGCGCCCTGCCGCGCCGCACGCTCGTTCACGTCATACCAGGCCGGGCCGGGTGCGAGAATCAGGGTGGTGCAGCCCGCGCGTAGGGCTTCTACGGCCCAGGCCGGATTGTCGCCGCAGTCCAGGATGTCCGGCATCGGCCCAAACTCGGCGATGGCGAGGGCGATCACGGCCCGCCACCAGGCCGGCCCGGCATAGGCTGCGGCGTTGGCACCCGATAGCAGGGTTAGCGGCGCCTGTTGTGACAGCACCAGCCGGGCGTCCGCGATGCCATGCACGGTGACGGCGGGGGGGATCATGCTTGACGGGCCGGGTTGCAAACGGTTTGTGTGTTCAGATGGATGATACCGAAGAAGCCATGGATCGGCTGGAGGCGGCATTGGACCGCATCGAGCATGCCCGTCCGGCGCCGCAACCCGCGCTCACAGCCCGGCTGGACGGGCTGATTGCCCAACTGCAAGACGTGCTCGCGCCAACGATGCCTTAAGGATACGCGCATGGCTCAGCTTACGATCAAGATCAATGGCTTCTCCTACACGCTCGGCTGTGCGGATGGCGAGGAAGAGCACCTGACAGCCATGGCTGCCGAGGTCGAGGCGCGGGTGACGCACATCAAGACGCTGGGCACGCAGTCGGGCGAGGGCCGTATCCTGGCACAGGCCGCGCTGCTGATGGCAGACGAGTTGCACGATTTGCGGATCGAGATGGAGGCCGTGCGCCGTGGCCGTTCGGTAGCGGCCGAGGAGAAAAGGCAGCAGGTCCGGCTCGCCAAGGCCGCCCAGCGGGCGGAGGCGATTGCGGCCACGCTCGACCAGCACTAACTATGATCGCGGGGCTGCCCGGCGCGTCAGGCACTTCACCCCCGGGGCCAATAAGCACTCTCCCGGGAGCTGGCTCTGTCGTGATCGTGGTCACGGTATCTGGTGCCCACCTGCGCAAGCAGGCTTCGGGAGGGTGAGACGCCAACGGCCAGGGTGGCTCCACTGACTTTAAAGCACGACATGCGGCGACACGCGCTGGCGGCCCGCGCATCGATGGATCCGCGCTGGGGCGCGGCACTGGCGGAGCACGTAATCGCCCGTTACCCGCCGGCACCCAACGAGGTATGGGCCGGGTTCTGGCCCATCGGCACTGAAATCGACATCTTGCCGTTATTGCACAAACTGGCCGCACTCGGGCCGGTGGCATTGCCAGTGACGCCACCCCGTGGGCAGGCCCTTACATTCCGCCGCTGGCTACCCGGCGACGTAATGACGCGGGGCCCGTTCGATACGCGGGAACCCACGGGCGCCCCGGTCGTGCCGGGCGTGTTGCTGGTACCGCTGCTGGCGTGGGATCGCGCGGGGCGACGGCTGGGCTACGGCGCCGGCTACTACGACCGCACCATTGCCGCGATCCCCGGCGTCCGCACCATCGGCTGCGCGTTCGCGGCGCAGGAGGTGGACATCGTCCCCACGGACCCACATGACGCAGTACTAGACGCGATCGCAACCGAGCGGGGCGTCGTTTTCTGCAAAGGGTAACCGGTCTAAGTGCGAATTCTATTTCTGGGCGACGTCGTGGGCCGCAGCGGCCGGGACGCGCTAGTGGCTCGCCTTCCTACCTTGCGCGCCGAACTGGCGGCCGACCTGGTGGTGGTAAATGGCGAGAACGCGAGCCACGGCTTCGGTTTGTCGCCCGACATGGCGGAGGCATTTCTGGGCGCGGGTGCGGACGCGATCACGCTCGGTAACCACGCCTGGGACCGTAAGGAGTTAATCCCCTACATCGCGCAGCAGCCCCGGGTCGTGCGCCCGTTGAACTTTCCGCCGGGCACGCCGGGGGCTGGGTCGGTGGTGGTGACGCTGGCCGACGGGCGACAGGCGCTGGTGCTGAACGCGATGGGCCGGCTGTTCATGGATCCGCTCGATTGCCCATTCCGTGGCACGGCCGAACTGCTGTCCCGCTACAAATTGGGCGCCAGCGTGCAGGCCATCGTCGCCGATTTCCATGCGGAGGCAACGAGCGAGAAACTGGCCTACGCCCACTCGTTCGATGGAACCATGAGCCTGATTGTCGGCACCCACACCCACGTGCCGACCGCCGATCACCAGGTGCTGTCCGGCGGCACCGCGTATCAGAGCGATGCCGGCATGTGCGGCGACTACGACAGCGTGATCGGCATGGGCAAAGAGGGCAGTTCCGCCCGATTCTGGCGCAAGATGCCTGGCGAGCGTATGGCCCCGGCGGACGGGGCGGCCACGCTATGCGGATTATTTGTGGTGACGGACGATACAACCGGGTTGGCGCTCCGTGCGGATCCGGTTCGGGTTGGGGGGCGGTTGAGTGCGGCGCTGCCGGTCTAGGAAACCGGGGCCGCCACGATCCGTATCCTAAGATAGCCTGCCTCCCAGTACTGGCGGTGGGGATGATCGCGGTTCGGAGCCGCAGCAGCGCATCGCCAGCGGTCGAGTACTAGCGCGGTCACGCCCCCGGGGTCTATCACCGCCCTGGACCAACAACCGCAGGATACCCCGGCATGGCCGGCCATAGCCAATTCAAGAACATCATGCATCGCAAGGGCGCGCAGGACGCCAAGCGCGCGCGCCAATTCGCAAAACTAATCCGCGAAATCACTGTCAGCGCCCGCGCCGGCCTACCCGACCCGGCCAGTAATCCGCGCCTGCGCTCCGCGATGGCCGAGGCCCGCAGCGTCAACATGCCGCGCGACACCATCGAACGCGCCGTGAAAAAAGCGGCCGGCGCCATGGCGGGCGATGACTATGTCGAGGTCCGATACGAAGGCTTCGGTCCCGGCGGCGTCGCCCTGATCGTCGAGGGCCTGACCGATAACCGAAACCGCACCGCATCCGACCTGCGCGTCGTGTTTAACAAACACGGGGGTGCGATGGGCGAAAGCAACTCCGTCGCATTCATGTTTACGCACGTGGGCGCCGTCCAGTACCCGGCGGCGGCAGCGTCGGAAGACGCCATGCTGGACGCCGCGATCGAGGCCGGGGCCGACAACGTCGATAGCAGCCCGGACGGCCACGACGTGACGTGCGCGATCGAGGCCCTGGGTGCCGTGCGCGATGCGCTTGAGGCGCGATTCGGCCCGGCCACCAAGTCCCGCCTGGAATGGCGCCCGGCCACCACGGCGCCGCTGGACGCAGAAGGTGCAACGAACCTGTTCAAGCTGATCGACGCGCTGGACGACCATGACGACGTGCAGCGCGTCTATGCCAATTACGAAATCCCGGACGACGTCATGGCCCTGCTGTCGGCCGCCTGATGGCGCGGCTTATGGGCATCGACCCGGGACTGCGCTTCACCGGGTGGGGCGTGCTGGATGTGCATGGCAACCGGCTGCGGCATGTGGCGGACGGGGTGATCGCGACCGACAACACCCACGCCGTGCCCGCCCGGCTGAAGTTCATACACGACGCGCTGACGGCCCTGTTCGCGCTCTATGCGCCGGACGAAGCGGCGGTCGAGGAAACGTACGTGAACCGCAACGGCACTGCCACGCTGAAACTCGGCTACGCGCGGGGTGTCGCGTTGCTGGCACCCGCATTGGCGGGGATTACGGTGGCCGAGTACGGGGCCATGACCGTGAAGCAATCCGTGGTCGGCACCGGGGGCGCGTCAAAGGATCAGGTCGGCATGATGGTCCGTCGCCTGCTGCCGGGTGCGACGCTTACCCGCGCCGACGCCGCCGACGCGCTGGCCGTCGCCATCTGCCACGCCCACCACCGCGCGACCCGGTTGCGCATCGTCGCCGGCACTGTAATGGCATGATCGCGCTGCTGACCGGCCGGGTAGACGCGTTGGAGGACGGGCGCTGCGTCGTCGACGTGGGCGGGGTTGGGTACCTCGTGCACGCCAGCACCCGTACCCTGGCCGCCCTGCCGTCCGCGCCGGCCCAGGCCCGCCTGCTGATCGAAACGCAGGTGCGGGAGGACGCGATCACCCTCTATGGCTTCACCGACCCGGCCGAACGCGACTGGTTCCGCCTGCTGCTGACGGTGCAGGGCGTGGGGGCGAAGGTCGCGCTGAGCCTGCTATCGGCCGTCTCGCCCCGCGACCTGGTGGGTGCCATCGCAGCCGGGGATAAGGCGACGCTCATGCAGGCGACGGGCGTGGGGGCGAAACTCGCGATCCGGCTGCTGAGTGAGTTGCGGGAAAAGGCGGGCGCCATGCCCACCGGAACTGGCGTCGTGTTTATGCCCGCAACGGGGAGTGTGGAGGCGGATGCGCTGTCGGCGTTGGCTAACCTCGGCTACCGCCGGCCAGAAGCACATCCCGTTGTGGCCCGCGTGATGGACCGGCTGGGTGAGCAGGCGCCGCTGGGCCAGGTCATTCGCGAAAGCCTGCAGGAATTGGCGAAGTGAGCGTCCCCCTGACGCCGGAGCGGCATCCGGACGACCAGGCCGAGGCCAGCCTGCGCCCACAAACGCTGCCGGAGTTTATCGGCCAGCGTACGATCCGTGAGAACCTGCGTATTTTCATCCAGGCCGCGCGTGACCGGGCGGAGGCGCTGGACCACGTGCTGCTGCACGGGCCGCCCGGCCTGGGTAAAACCACACTGGCGCAGATCGTGGCACGCGAACTCGGCGTGGGCTTTCGCGCCACCTCCGGCCCTGTGATCCAGCGCGCGGGCGACCTTGCCGCGATCCTCACGAACCTACAGCCGCGCGACGTGCTGTTCATCGACGAAATCCACCGCCTGCAGCCCGCCATCGAGGAGGTGCTGTACCCGGCGATGGAGGACTTCCAACTCGACCTGATCATCGGCGAGGGCCCCGCCGCCCGGTCGGTCCGTATCGAGTTGGCGCCCTTTACCCTGGTCGGCGCCACCACGCGCGCCGGGCTGCTAGCGACGCCCCTGCGGGACCGGTTCGGCATACCGCTACGCCTAGTGTTCTACACCCATGCCGAACTGCAGTTGATTGTGGCCCGCGGCGCCGAGAAACTCGGGTTCGCGCTGACGGCCGAGGGCGCGGCCGAAATCGCGCGCCGGTCCCGCGGTACCCCCCGCATTGCCGGCCGACTATTGCGCCGGGTGCGCGATTTCGCGGCTGTCGAGGGTCAGGACCCGGTCGACCGTACGATCGCCGACGCAGCACTGACCCGGCTCGAGGTCGATGGCCTCGGCCTCGATGCCATGGACCGCCGCTATTTACGCCGCATCGCCGAGCACCATGCAGGTGGCCCGGTGGGGGTGGAGACGCTGGCCGCCGCCTTGGCCGAGGCGCGGGATACGCTGGAAGACGTGATCGAGCCGTATTTGATCCAGGAGGGTCTTATTTTGCGTACCAGCCGGGGCCGTATGCTGGGCGAGCCCGGCTGGCGGCATCTGGGCCTTACGCCGCCCAACGGTACGCAGCCGGACCTGTTGGCGCCAGAGTGACGTTTCACCACGCCGTCCGCGTCTATTACGAGGACACCGACGCCGGCGGAGTCGTCTACCATGCCCGGTTCCTCGCCTTTGCCGAGCGCGCCCGGACGGAGGCACTGCGCGCCCTCGGCGCGCCCCATGCCGAGCTGATGCGCGACCATGGCCTCGCCTTTGTGGTGCGGCGCGCGGAAATGGATTATCTGCGGCCCGCCCGGCTGGATGACGTGTTGAACGTCGTCACCGGGCCGTGGGTACTGGGGGGTGCGCGCGTAACCGTGGCGCAGCGGATCGAACGGTCGGGCCAGCCATTGGTGACGGCGCGGATCATGTTGGCGGCGGTAGGCGCCGATGGCCGGCCGGCGCGCATACCAGCGCGGTGGTTGGTGGCATTAAGGGGAGTGGACGGGTGAACTCAGCGGTCGAAACGACAAACTTGGCGGCACAGGGCGACTTGTCGCTGCTGGGCCTGTTCCTGCAGGCGGATTGGGTGGTGAAGGGCGTTATCCTATTGCTGCTGATGGCCAGCGTGTGGGTGTGGGCGATCATCTTTGAGAAGACGCTGACGTTGCGCCGCGCAAACCGGGCGGCCGACGGGTTCGAGGACCGGTTTTGGTCCGGCGGTAGCCTCGACGAGTTGTACGAAGTGGAAGGCAAACGCCCGACCAATCCCATCGCCGCCGTGTTCGGCGCGGCCATGAGCGAGTGGCAGCGCAGCGCCCGCGTGGCGGGGGCCGACATGACCCGCGGCAGCGTGCGGGACCGGGTGGACCGGACAGTGACGGTAACGGTGCAGCGCGAAATGGATCGTATGGAGCGCTGGATGGTGTTCCTGGCCAGCGTCGGTGCCACGGCCCCGTTCATAGGCCTGTTCGGCACCGTATGGGGCATCATGCGCAGCTTCGCCGCCATCGCCACAAGCCGTAACACGAACCTGAGCGTGGTGGCGCCGGGCATTGCGGAAGCGCTGTTTGCAACCGCGATCGGACTCGTGGCCGCCATACCGGCCGTGCTGGCGTATAACAAGATCAGCACCGACCTCGGCCGGTTCGCGTCGCGGATGGAGGGGTTTGGCTCCGAATTCGGCGGCATCCTGTCGCGGCAGAGTGAGGAGCAGGTCTGATGGCCATGGGATCCTACGGCGGCCGTGGCCGTGGCCGGTACCGTCCCCTGGCCGAGATCAACGTGACCCCGTTGGTGGACGTGATGCTGGTACTGCTGATCGTGTTCATGGTGGCTGCCCCCCTGATGACGTCCGGCGTGAACGTCGACTTACCGAAAACTAGCGCCGCGCCGCTAAGCCAGGATAGCGAGCCGCTGACGGTCTCGGTAAACGCCGCCGGCAAGATATTTCTGCAGGAGGGCGAGACGCCGCTGCCGGAACTCGTGACGAAGCTGCAGGCGATCGCCCAGAATAAGCCGGACCGGCGCATCTACGTCCGCGGTGACAAAACGATCCC
>JANPPS010000227.1:0-6285 GCA_031428635.1 Rhodospirillales bacterium | reverse complement strand
GCGGCGGCATTGATACTGCGGCATCAGCAGGTGAAAATTCTCGTAGGCGTGGCTGGCGAAGGCGAACGCGGCAAGGCAGCTGGTGGCGACGTCGATACCTAACTCCTCCCGCAGCTCACGGATCAACGCGGCCTCTGGCGTCTCACCGGGGTTGAGTTTACCGCCCGGAAACTCCCACAGGCCGGCCATGCTCCGCCCCTCCGGACGCCGGGCCAGTAGCACCCGTCCGTCCGTGTCGATCAGGGCGCAGGCGGCGACCAGCACCAGACGTGTGGCCGGGCGAGGCTCCGCGTCGCTTGTCGGCGTGGGGGGCGGGGAGGGGACCGGCGACAGGCTGGCCGGCTCCAGCTCTGCGCGCCCGGCGGTAAAGCGGATCACGCTATGCTCACCGCCCCGGGCCAAAAACGCTTTCGTCTCAATACCGGCGCGCTTGAAGCCGATCCGCTCCAGCACCGCCGCACTGGCCGGGTTGTCGGTCGCGACCGTGGCCGCCAACCCATCGAGGTCCAGGTTCGCAAGGGCCCATCGCGCGAGCCGGCCTGCTGCCTCCGTCGCAACCCCTTGACCCCAGTAGCGCCGCCCGACCCAGTAGCCGAGTTCGCCGACGCTGCCTTCGATCCCAATCTCGGCGCAACCGATTAGCGTCTCGGTCCCGTCTTCCACCCGCGTGATCGCCAGCGGGTACCCGGTCCCGGCGTCGACCTGACGCGTGGACGAACCGATCCACTCATCGGCCAGCGTGCGCGGGTATGGGAATGGCAGGCGGGAGAGCATGCGCACGACGGCCCAATCGTTGACGAGCCGGTGCAGTTGCTCAGCGTCCGCCGGCTCGAACGGGCGCAGCGTCAACCGGCCTGCGGTGAGCGGACGGAAGGCGGGCCGGTCGACAAAAAGGGAGAGGGTCATTGCGGCGGACGGTGGCCCAACCGCGCCGGTCGGCGCAAGCGTCGATTGCCGGTTGCGGGGCGGGCGCATGCCCGCTATCGAAAAGGCTGGCGTTTCGGCAACGCTCTAACAGGAGACCCCCATGATGCATATCCGACGCCTGGCGCCCGAGGGCCGGCTGAGCGGCGCCGTCGTGCATGCGGGTACCGTGTACCTCGCCGGTCAGGTACCCGAAGATACGACCGCCGATGCGGAGGCGCAGACGGCCAACGTGCTGGCGCAGATCGATACGCTGCTGGCGGAAGCTGGGACGGACAAGCAGCACCTGCTGTCGGTGCAGATCGTGCTGGTGGACGTGGCGGACTTTGCGGCCATGAACCGGGCCTACGACGCATGGGTTGTGCCCGGGAACCTGCCGGCGCGCATGACGGTTATCGCTGGCCTGGCGAACCCCGGTTGGCGGGTGGAGATCACCGGTGTGGCCGCGATGCCGCTGCTGTCCCCGCCATTCCAGTCCGAGATGACGGGATTTGCCTGA
The DNA here is from genome assembly GCA_031428635.1 of Rhodospirillales bacterium. Classification (GTDB taxonomy): domain Bacteria; phylum Pseudomonadota; class Alphaproteobacteria; order Acetobacterales; family Acetobacteraceae; genus JANPPS01. The sequence goes on along the minus strand of JANPPS010000227.1, from coordinate 4,862 downwards.
TGCGGGCTTGGCTGGTCCTGGCCGCCTTGTTGCTGGCCAGCCCGGCATCCGCCCAGCGATGGGTCACGACCTGGATCGCACCCGGCCAGGCGATTTCCAGCGCCGCGGTGGCCGAATTGGGACGGGACCAAACGGCGCGGCTGATCGTGCGTCCGAGCGTTTGGGGCACGCGCGCCCGGCTGCGGTTCAGCAACTCGTTCGGCACGACGCCGCTCGTGATCGATGGCGTATTCGCCGGGCTGCAGATGGGTGGTGCGGCCCTGATGCCCGGCACTAACCGGCCCGTGACGTTCGCGGGCAAGAAACTCCTGACGCTGCCGCCTGGTGGCCAGGCCTGGTCCGACCCGGTGACATTGCCGCCCGCGGGTCCGGTGCTTGCCGTAAGTCTGCATTGGATGGACAGCGTCACGACCGGGGCCGCGCAGACGTTTAACACCAGCTACATGACAACGCCCGGGGCAGGCGCCCTGGGTGAGCTGGAAGATGAGGGCGCGTTTGCCGTGGCCACTGGCGCGGCACCCGTGTTGGACGCGATGGATATTCAGGTGTCGACCGATATCGCGGTTGTCGTGTGCCTCGGCGACAGCCTTACGGCGGGGACGGCAGCGGTCCCCAACGCACGCGACCGATGGCCGGACGTGATGGAGCGGCGGCTGCGGGCGACGGGGTGGACCGGCGTGGTTTTGAACGACGGCTTGAACCCAAACCCGAACCCGGCCAACCGGCTGGATCGCGACCTGCTCAGTCTGTCGGGTGTGACGCACGTGATCTGGCTGCACGGCGCCGATGAGTTGGCGAAGACGGCCGCGGTCGACACGGTGCGGGAGGAGATGGAGGCCATTTTGAAGCGCCTGCGTGAGAAACTGCCTCGGGCCCGGCTACTGATCGGTACGCTGCCAGGCGCGGACGCGCCGGGGCGGTGGCCACTTAATACGCAGATCCGGACGCTGCAGGCCGATGGGATCATTCCGTTCGATCGGGCTGATGCAGCAAACCCCACGTCATTTGCCGGGCAGCTTGCGATGGGGCAGGCGGTTGACCTGCGGTTGCTGGTCCTGGCACCGGTCCGGCGTGCCGTACCCCCGGCCAGGCCTGCCGCGCCTGTAGTCGCCGTACCCCAGGCGCCGCCCACATGACCGGCGGGCGATGGAGCCGTTGACCGAGCCCGAGCCGGCCCGCGCCGTGGCCGTGGCCGTGGCGCCCGGGATACGCCGCATGGTCGCGAACAACCGGGGCCGCATGACGTACTGGGGCACGAACACCTATATCATCGATGGCCCCGACGGCCTGACCGTGCTGGACCCGGGGCCTGCCGGCGACGAGGCGCATCTAGCGGCGTTAATCGCGCTGGGGCCCATCCGCCACGTATTGCTGAGCCATGGGCATAGCGACCACAAGGGCCTGTTGGAGCCGTTGTTGCAACGGACTGGCGCGGCCCTGCATCGGTTCGATAGCGTGGCAGACGGTGACATTGTGGCGGGATGGACCGCGTTGCATACGCCCGGCCACGCGGCGGATCATGTGTGTTTCGCCCGCGACGGCGTCGTGTTCAGCGCCGATCACGTCATGGGCTGGTCTACAAGCGTCATCAGCCCACCCGACGGCGATATGGCGGCGTATATGCGTGGCCTGGAGCGGTTGATCGCGCGCGACGACCACGTGTTCCTGCCGGGCCACGGCCCCGCGATCGCCGAGCCACAACGGTTCACCCGCGCCATGTTGTTGCATCGTCGCTCGCGGGAGGCGACGATCGCCGCGCGGCTTGGCTTGGTCCCGGTGTCGCCAACCGCACTGACTGAAGCCCTGTACGCTGGCGTGAGCCCGACGCTGTGGCCGGCGGCGGAGCGAACGGTGCTGGCCCATCTGCTGAAGCTGGGCGCCGAGGGCCGCGCCCGAGCCGAGCCGGAAGGTTGGGTCGCGGGCTAGGCCGGGGTTAAGTCGGGGGCACGCATCGCTTGCAAAAACGGCCACGGTGCCGCACATACGGCCCCATTACCCGCCCCTGTCGGCGGGTGTTCGGCTTGGGTTTCGGCCCGGTCGCTTCCATCCCTGGAGATCGCCCGTGTCCGACACCGTCCCCAACCCGCTCGCCCGCCTCCGGAATATCGGCATCACCGCGCATATCGACGCGGGTAAGACGACAACGACCGAGCGGATCCTTTATTACACGGGCGTAAGCCACCGCATCGGTGAGGTGCACGATGGCAACACCACGACCGACTACATGGAGCAGGAGCGCGAGCGTGGCATCACGATCACCTCGGCCGCTGTCACCTGCGAGTGGAAAGACCACCGGATCAACATTATCGACACGCCGGGCCACATCGATTTCAACATCGAGGTGAACCGGTCGCTACGCGTGCTCGATGGTGCCGTGTTTATCATCGAGGGCGTGGCCGGCGTTCAGCCGCAGAGCGAGACCAATTGGCGTCTGGCCGACCGGTACAACGTGCCGCGCATCATCTTTATCAACAAGCTGGACCGTACGGGTGCGGACTTCTACCGCGCGTTCGACACGCTGAAGGAAAAGCTCGACATCATTGCGCTGCCGCTGCAGTTGCCGATCGGTATCGAGGACCAGTTCATCGGCGTCGTGGACCTGGTGGAGATGAAGGCCATCGTCTGGGAAGGCGGCGAGCTGGGTGCGAAGTTCCATGACGAGGAAATCCCGGCCGATATGGCCGAGAAGGCTGCCGAGGCGCGTGTCCTGTTGCTGGACACGGCGCTAAGCGTCGATACGGTCGCGATGGAAGAGTACTTCGACAAGGGTGACGTTTCGGTAGAGACACTGAAGCGCTGCATCAAGTTGGGCACCATCAGCGGCGCATTCCGCCCGGTGCTGTGCGGCACGGCGTTCAAGAACAAGGGTGTGCAGCCGCTACTGGACGGCGTGCTGGATTACTTGCCGAGCCCGATCGACGTGCCAGGCATCAAGGTCGCGGCCGAGGAAGACGACGCGCCGGACAAAGTCATGCGTGTGATCCCCGCCAATTCGTCGGCGCCGTTCGCCGGACTGGCGTTCAAGATCATCAATAACAAGTACGGTACTCTGACGTTCGTGCGCGTGTATGCCGGTACGCTCAAGAGCGGCGACACGGTGATGAACACGACCAAGGACCACAAGGAGCGCATCGGACGCATGTTCCAGATGCACGCCGATAAGCGAGCCGAGATCAAGGAAGTGCACGCTGGCGATATCGCCGCGTTCGTGGGCCTGAAGGACACAGGGACCGGCGACACCCTGGCGTCGGCTGATGATCCCGTGATCCTGGAGCGGATGTCGTTCCCGATCCCGGTGATCGATATTTCAGTCGAGCCGAAGACCAAGGATGGCGTCGAGAAGATGACTCTCGGCTTGCAGAAGCTGGCGGGGGAGGACCCGTCTTTGCGGTTGAAGACCGATCAAGAAAGCGGTCAGACCATCCTGTCGGGCATGGGTGAGTTGCATCTGGAAATTATCATCGACCGGCTACGTCGTGAGTACGGCGTAGAAGCCAATATCGGCGCGCCGCAGGTTGCGTATCGTGAGACGATCAGCAAGTCGCATACCGAGACCTACACCCACAAGAAGCAGACCGGCGGAAGCGGCCAGTATGCTGAGGTGAAGATCCTGTTTGAGCCGCAGGAGCGTAACGCTGGCGTGCTGTTCGAAAATAAGGTCGTGGGCGGGACAGTGCCGAAAGAGTATATCCCGGCCGTCGAAAAGGGCATTCGCAACCAGGCCGATACGGGCGTGCTGGCCGGGTTCCCGACGGTGGACTTCAAGTACAGCCTGGTAGACGGAAAGTACCACGACGTGGATAGCTCGGCGCTGGCGTTCGAGATCGCGGCCAAGGCGTGCTTCCGTGAGGGAATGAAGCGGGCTGCGCCGATCATTTTGGAGCCGATCATGGAGGTCGAGGTGACGACGCCCCAGGACCATGTGGGCGATGTGGTCGGCGACCTGAACCGGCGCCGCGGCACGATCCAAAGCCAGGAAAGCAGCGGCAGCACCGTCATCGTCCGGGGCCATGTGCCGTTGAAGGAGATGTTCGGCTACATCAACCAGTTGCGGGGCATGACGAAGGGGCGGGCGAGCTTCACGATGCAGTTCCATCATTATGACCCGGTACCGCGGAATATTGCGGACGAGATTATGGCTAAGAGCGCCTGATCTAACGGCCAGGGACGGCGGTGCCGTCCTTGGCTGCTATGCGCTAACAAAACCGTTCATTCTGAGATTATATCAGGCGTGCGCGTTGTGCCTCTCATTGATATAAAGGTGCTCTGAGTAAGGGGGCGCATGTGCGTTCAGTGGGCAAGCAAGCGCGGCACGGACTAGGCCGGCGCGGTGCCACCGCGCTCGAATTCGGTTTGATTGCCGTGCCGGTGCTGACCTTCATGTTTGTGATACTGGCGCTCGGTATTTTCGGGCTGTATCAGCAAGTCCTTGATAACGCCGTTCGCGACGTTACGCGTCAGGTACAGATTAACGCGTCGGCGGCAAGTAGTTCTGCCTTATTTGTAAGTGCGTTATGTACGCAACTGGCGCCGGTTGCTAGTCTGACGACCTGTAATAGCAACATCACCTACGCTGTTCAGGCAACATCTATTGCAAGTGGTTTTACTGCCCTCACTCCATCTGCGGTTTCGGCTGGCGGTACACTTCCCAATACTTTTTTTAGCTCAGGCACCGCCTATGGGCCGAACACGAACAAACTTATCCAAGTCTGTTGGCAATCGCCGTTCACGATCCCCTTCGCCTCAGGCGTGCTGACCTTTGGCACGAGTGGCCGATGCTTGTACGGTATTGGCGCGACCCGTGCTGAGCCGTATAAATGAGACTGCTTCGAGAGCGCCGCGGCATCGCTGCATTAGAGTTT
>JANPPS010000226.1:0-2568 GCA_031428635.1 Rhodospirillales bacterium | reverse complement strand
GCGGGCGGCGGCTTCCCAGCCGTCCGGCGACAGGCTTTCGAGCAGCTTCGGCAGGGCGGCGGTGAGCTTTGCGTGAGGCAGGACCTCGCCGATGACGCCGGTGGAGGCCAGGAAGACCTGTTTGGCGGGGCAGCCGACCAGCTTGGCGGCGGCGGCGGCGCTGGCCTTGGTGGTCTCGACGCCGGCGTGGCCGGTGAAGACGTTGGCGTTGCCGGCGTTCACCACCACCGCACGGGCCTCCCCGTGCCGGAGCGCGCTGCGGCACCAATCGACCGGGGCGCCCGGGCACTTGTTACGCGTGAACACGCCGGCGACGTCGGTGCCGGGCGGCAGCTCCATCAGCACGAGGTCGGTGCGGTTGGCGTAGCGGATCCCCGCCGCCGCCGCACCGAGGCGTACGCCGGGGATCGAAGCCAGCTCGGGCATCGGTACGGCCAGCGGCGAGGGGGGCAACGCCATCGTTAGCGCTTAGCGGGCGCGGGGGCCGGCGCGGGCCGGGCCGGTACTGGCGCGGGGATGGAAGGTGCCGGTACCGGCGTCGTGGCTGTCGGAGCCGCTGCGGCCGGCGGTGTTACGGCGGGTACATCGAGGGGCGAGCCGTCGGGCTTGAACTTCTCGACCACCACGCCCTGCCGCGCCGCCGTCAGTACCCGGGTCACCCCCTCCTGGATCAGCAGCTGCCGTATCTCATCCCGCACCTGCTCTAGCGTAGCAGGGGGGGCCGATCGGCGCTCTTCCAATTTGATCACGTGCCAGCCGAACCGGGTCTGCACCGGCACCGGCGTCACCTGACCCGGCTTCAGCGCGAACGCCGCATCCGCGAACTCGGGCAGCATGTCGGACTTCTTGAAAAAGCCGAGGTCCCCACCGTTCGTGGCGCCCGGGTCCTTGCTGTTAGTCTTGGCAAGCTCGGCAAAGTCAGCGCCGGCGGCGAGCTGCTTGATGATGTCCTTCGCCTTGGCTTCGTCTTCGACCAGAATATGGCGGGCGTGGATCTCCTCCTCACCGGGCTTGCCGGCGTAATCGCGGTCGTAGCGGGCTTTGATGGCCTCATCGGTCAGGGTGGGCGCGATGTCCCGCGACAGTAGGGCGTTCTGCACGGCGGCGTCGGTGGCGCGGGCGATCTGCTTCTGTACCCCCGGGTCGCGCTCGAGCCCTTGCTTCTTAGCTTCCATCACGACGATGCGGCGATCGATGAGCTGATCGATCAGCATGGGGTAAAGCACGGGCGCCGGCATGCCGCGCAGTTCTTCCGGCAGGTTCTGCGCCGCCTCCGTCAAGTCGCTCGCGTAGATTGCCTCGCCGCCGACGCGGGCGACGACCGGGTCTGCCGGTTCGGATGGTGGTACTGCGACGGCCGCGGGGGCCGGGGCTGGCGTTGGTGCTGGCACCTGGGCGCCCGCGAGGGTGGTGGAGGCAAGCAGAATGGCAGCAAACAGGCTCAAACGGCGCATCGGGACCTCGATTAAACGACGGCGGGGACCATGCCCGAACCGTACCAGGGTCACAAGCGGTCGGGTCCCCTCAACGGCGCATCGTTGACCCGGCCCCGCCCGGGACCTATTTTCCGACCACTGCACTTTGCTGCCAGGCCCGAATTGGGCCGCACCGGGAAAACTATCCATGTTCGCCAGCATCGCCCGCGCCGTCTTCGGCTCAACCAATGACCGCTCGCTCAAAGCATATCAGCGCCGGATTGCGTCGATCAACGGCTTTGAACCCGCATTGATGGCGCTGGACGACGCTGCCCTGGCCAGGAAGACGGTCGAGTTCCGTGAGCGTCTGGCCGCAGGCGTTTCCCTAGATGACCTGCTGCCCGAAGCGTTCGCGACCGTGCGGGAAGCAGCGCGCCGCGTACTCGGCCTGCGTCACTTCGACGTGCAGATGTTGGGCGGCATGGTCCTTCATGACGGTAAGATCGCCGAGATGAAGACGGGCGAGGGCAAGACGCTCGTGGCCACGTTGCCGGTCTACCTCAATGCTCTGACGAGCAAAGGCGTCCACGTCGTGACCGTCAACGACTACCTGGCCGCCCGGGACGCGGAGTGGATGGGCCGCGTGTACGGCTTCCTCGGCATGACCGTCGGTGTGATCGTGCACGGCATGGAGGACACCGAGAAGCGGGCCGCCTACGCCGCCGACATCACATATGGGACTAACAACGAATACGGCTTCGACTACCTGCGCGACAACATGAAGTACCAGCTGGCGGACATGACGCAGCGGGACTTTTCCTTCGCGATCGTGGACGAGGTCGACAGCATTCTAATCGACGAGGCACGCACGCCGCTGATTATCAGCGGCCCGGCCGAAGACAGCAGCGACCTTTACCGCACGGTGAACGCCGTGATGATCGAGCTGGTTAAGGACACCACCACGTTCGACAAAGACGAAAAGTTCAAGACTGTTACCATGACGGAGACCGGGTCGGAGACGGTGGAGCGCATGCTGACCGACGCCGGCATCGTGACCGAAGGCAACCTGTACGATATGTTCAACGTGAGCGTGCTGCATCACGTTCAGCAATCGCTACGCGCCAACACGCTGTTCCACCGCGATGTGGACTAC
>JANPPS010000225.1:0-25846 GCA_031428635.1 Rhodospirillales bacterium | reverse complement strand
ATGACGGTCTGGGAGAACTACACCGCCATCGTGGACGCCTGCTGCGACGCCTGGAACGGCCTTATGAAGGATGCCGACCGCATCGCCTCCATCACGACCCGCGCCTGGGCACAGGTCAATGTCTAGGGCGGTTGGTATAAGCCGTAACGAAGTGGGGAGTTTTCGTTCGCCACTTCTGGGGAGAATTCATCCGCCATTGACACTGTGTGCTGGGCAGGAGGCCAGCACACATGGCGCGTCCTCTCTCCCGCGATCTTCGCCAGCGTGTCGTCTCAGCTGTTCTGGACAGCGGCCTGTCGAACAACAAAGCTGCGGCCCGGTTCGGGATCGCCATCAGCACGGCCAACCTGTGGGTCCGCAAGTTTAAAGCCACCGGCAGCCTCGACCACGGCAAGATCGGCGGTCATAAGCCGGCGACCCTGTCAGGTGCTCATCAGGACTGGCCGCGCTGCGGCACGACCGGATTGATGCGCCGTTCTTGCTGGATGGGCCGATCAACAAGGTGAGCTTCATCGCCTACATCGAGCAGGTCTTGGCACCAACGCTCCGGCCGGGCGACCTGGTGATGGCCGACAACCTCGGTTGCCACCGCAGCCGCGAAGTCCGGCGGCACTGCGCGTTGTCGGCGCGCGTCTGGTGCTGCTGCCGAAATACTCGCCCGACCTCGATCCGATCGAGCAGGTGCTTGCCAAACTCAAACACCTACTGTGAACGGCCCAGGCGCGTAGTCGCGACGCGGTGTGCACTACGATCGGCGCGCCGCTGCACACCTACACGCTGAAAGAATGCTCGAACTACCTGACCAACTCAGGCTACGACGGACAATATGTCATCCCGCTCCAAAGAATTCCCGATCGAGTTAGATCGGGAAGTTCTCGGATTTTATTACGGAAAGCGGAACCTTTGACCGGACGAGGCCGGTCGACTGAATATCGGCCTTAGGCTTCTTGCGCCACCACGTCGAACTTCACTAGCCACGCCGGGCCGAAGTTTGTGACCAACGCCACGTCCGTCGCGTCGCGGCCGCGGGCCATTAGGATGCGGCCAATGCGGGGGAAGTTGTGTCGCGCATCGAACGTGTACCAGCGCGGGCCATCGGGGCCTTCCAGAAACACCTCGAACCATGCCGAGAAGTCCATCGGTGCGTCGGCGATCGGGACGCCGAAATCGCCGAGATAGCCGGTGCAGTACCGTGCCGGGATGTTCATGCAGCGGCAGAGCGACACGGCCAAATGCGCGAAATCGCGGCACACGCCCTGACGTTCGTCATAGGCGTTGAACGCGGTCTTGTTCGGGCGAGCGTGCTCGTACCCGAACGTGATGCGGTCGAACACGAAATCGCAAATCGCCTGTACCCTTGCCCATCCCGGCTCCGTTTGGCCAAACAGTGACCAGGCGGTTTCGTGTAGATGATCCGTGTCGCAGTACCGGCTGCCCAGCAGGTAGACTAGCGTGCCATGCGGCAGGTCCATGATCGGAATTTGTGTCGCGGCCGGCACCACCCGATCGGGCAGCCCGCTATCCTCGATCTCGAAGCTCGTTGAAATCACTAGGTGCCCGGCGGGTGCCAGGATGCGATGGCATAGATTACCGAAATCGTCGCGGTAATGGCTGTCGGCGATCGGCGGGTCGAACGAAATCTTCTGCGGCGTCAGCAGGTCCCGTTCGCGCGATGGATGCAGACTGAGGCAAAGCAGCATGGGGACGGGTACGGGCAGGTCGTAGGCAATGGTGTAGCCAGCTTTGATGCGCATCAGGGCCTCGATTCTTGAAATTGGCTACCGCGCGGCGGTCTTCAATCTTTTTTGCAATTCCTGTGCCGCGACTGATGGGTCTGCGATCACGTCGACCGTCACATCCATACCTAAACAGTCCTCGGCGTTGCCGCTCCAGCTGCCGGACAGCGGAACGGCCTGCCCAGGTTCGCGCACGCTGGCGACGCGTATAAGGTCGCGGCTGCCCACGATGTTGTTTGTCGGATCGAAATCGACCCAGCCAGGGCCCGGGATATAGACCTGAACCCAGGCATGGGTGTTTCCGCCACCAAGGGTTTTGCTAGCCTCCTTCCGCGCCACGTGGATGTAACCAGTCACGAACCGTGCGGCAAACCCAAGACAGCGCGCGGCCTCCATCATCAGCACGGCGAAGTCGCGGCAGGTTCCGGTACCCAGTCTCAATGTCTCATGCGGCGCCTGAATGCCGGCTTCCTGCCGGCCGACATAGGTGCATTGGCGGTGTATGCGGTGGGTGAGATCGGTCAGCAGGGCGTGGGTGCTGGTAGGGCCATTGGTCCGCAACAGGCCCCGTGCCCAGCCAGCCGTAGCATGAGTGGGATCGGGGTAGTATCGTTCGGTCGAGCGCTGCAGGTCCGGCATCTCTAATGGATCGTAGCCGAATGGGACCAGCCGGGCATACCGTTCGACGTCGATCGGGTCGAACGTAATCGGCGTATGATCGATCCGAAGCGTCGATGTGATTGTCAGCGCCTTGGCTCGACCCTGAAACGTCGCCGTCGTAATGGCGTTGCCGAACACGTCCTGACTCGAGCGCAGGGTGGCGGGCGGCGGCGTGACGGTCAGTGTGTGGTCTATATGGCGTTGGTCGCGGCTATCCCGCGGCCGCATCATCATCCGATGCGGGCCGAATTGGACGGGCTTTCCGTAGCGGTAGGTCGTCTGGTGATGGACGGTAAAGACCGTCATGCGCCATCCAATGCGGCTGTAACTCGGCGCCGATGGGCGACAGGCCTTGACCCAAGCAGGGGCCGGGACTGACGGGCCAGCGCGACCCGCCAGATCGATCGAAACCGCGTCAGCTCAGTTGCGGCTCCCGCACGAGCCGAAGCTCGCCCGAGGCTGCGTGTTTGATATGATACTGGTAGTCGCGCCCGTCCTTCGGTAGTTGCCGGACCACGGTGTAGGTGCCGCGTTCGGCTGCGATCTCACCGGGGCCGGGGAAGTACTGTACCGTCTGACCGATGGCAAAGGCGTGGCTCATGATCCAGACACCGGTTTGCGCGAACGGCCCAAGCCCTAAGCCTTCTTCGCTTTAGGCGCTGCCTTAGCGGCAGGCTTCGCAGCGACAGCCGTCTTTACGACAACGTTCAGTGCGTCCTTGACCTGCTTGGCTGGGGCGAAACCGAGCTTCTTGGATGCAGCGATCTGAATCGTCTCGCCGGTCGCCGGGTTGCGGCCCTGGCGCGCGTCACGGCTGGTGACCTTGAACTTGCCAAAGCCGGGAACGGACACCTCGTCTCCCTTGGCGGCGGCGTCGACGATCGCGGCGAACACGGCCTCGACGACTTGCTTGGCCTGCGACTTGTTTAGCGAATGCCCGGCGGCGATGTGGTCAGCGAGTTCGGCAGTGTTCATAACGTTCTACCCTTATGATTGATATCCATACCGGCCTAGCAAGTTGCAATCCAGTTGTCACGGGCCATTGTCGGCCCGTGGCCGTTTCACATTCCCAAGGATCAACGTGGCACAGTCCCGTACGAACAGGTCGATCGGCGCCGCGTCGATCCCGGCGAGGTAGTTTCGCGCCCCGGACGCCGGGCCCGGGCGGCCGACGAGGTAGCCCTGGACATAGCCACAGCCCATCCGGCGCACCCATTCAAGCTGGTCTGTCGTCTCAACACCCTCAGCCACTACGTCGAGTCGCAAAGCGCGCGCCATGCCGAGCACGGCTTCCACGACGGCCGTGGCGCTCGTGTCGGTACCGAGCGCCCAGACGAATGAGTTATCGATCTTGATTTGGGAGAACGGGAAACTCAGCAGGTAGCTGACCGAAGAATGTGCCGTGCCGAAATCGTCCAGCACCAAACGGACGCCGCGCTGTTTCAGAGCCGTCATGGCCCGGCGTACCGCCTCCGTCCTCGCGAGCAGGACGCCTTCGGTCACCTCGAGGTCAAGCCGAGACGGCGCAAGGCCGGTTTGCTCGAGGATGGTCGCGATCTGCCGGTCGAGGTCCGGTTGGCGAAACTGGACAGGTGACAAATTGATCGAGATATGGGCGTCGCTTGTCCATGAGGCGGCCTCTCGGCAGGCGGTTTCGAGCACCCACAGGCCGATGGGACCGATCAGGCCCGTCTCCTCTGCCACGGGGATGAAGTCGGCGGGGGACACCAACCCACGCTCGGGATGACGCCAGCGGATGAGGGCTTCGAACGCCGACACCTCACCCGTGCGGGCGTTCACGATCGGCTGATACGCGAGCTCGAACTGTTGGCGATCCAGTGCGCTGCGCAGGTCGCTTTCGAGCTGCATCCGGGTGCGATCTTCCTGATCGCCGACGCTTTCGAAAAAGCGGACGACGCCCCGGCCGGCGTGCTTGGCACGGTACAGTGCCGAGGCGGGATTGCGCAGCAGGTCGTCCGCTGTCTGTCCGTGGTCGGGGAACAGCGCGACGCCGATCGACACGCCGATCATGCTGACCTGCCCTTCGATCGTGTAGGGCTCAGCCACCCGATGCAGCAGGTCGGTGGCGATCGACGTCACGACGGCGTCGCCATTAGTGTTTAGCAGCAGGATCGCGAACTCATCGCCGCCGATACGGCCCACGACGTCGGCCGACCGGACCGTCATCCGTAGCCGCTGCCCGACCTGCGCCAGCAGCGCGTCGCCGATCGCGTGGCCGCGCGTGTCGTTCACGAGCTTGAACCGATCGAGGTCGAGGTACAGGACCGCGATCTCGGTGGCCGTATCTGCCGCGCCCCGCAGCTCCTGCTCGAGCCGGTCGCGGACGGAGGAACGGTTGGCCAACTGTGTCAGATCATCATGCTGCGCGACAAAGGCCAGGCTTTGTTCGGCCAAGCGACGCTCGGTGATGTCGGTGACGGTCCGCACCGTGCCTCCGCCGGACAGAGGTACGCTCAAGACCTCGATCGTACGGCCGTCGGTTGTTCCGCGTTCATAGCGCGTCGCAGCGTCACTCACGCCGCCCTTGCGGATGAACAGCCGAACGTCGTTGGTGGCATGCTCGAATAGGCCTTTCCGCCACTGAAAGGCCAGCACGTCATCGAGGCCCGGCTGGGTGGCCATCATATCGGGCGGTAGCTGTAGCAAGTCGCAAGCACGGCGATTGCAAACCTCCACCACGCCGTCGCGGGAGATTAGCATCACGCCCTGGTTCATGTGGTCGAGCATGTGGTCGAACGTGGCCGAACGGTCCGAAAACCGCGATTGCTGTTCGGCCAGTACCTGTAGCCTAAAGACATCCCGCCTTCGTAGCGAGATCACGAGAAGTACCGCAAGCACGGGCGTAATAATCATGCTTAGCAGCACCGCCGCTTCGGTCCCGTTCATTCCGTCCAGCAAAAGGCTATGGTTGGATACTGCCCAGCCAGTGAGGCCGACCAAACCTGTAACAAAGAATAGCCCGACGACAGCGATGCCGTGGTTGACTGCGGGGCCTCGCTGTACCGCGACCATGGTTGCGCCACGTGCACTGCGTATCGCTGCGTGTTCACCGAACGGCTCTTTTGGCACGGCCCATAATTGTCCATCTCCCGATCGATGACAGAAGGACAGGAATTCGTTAATAGTTCGGTACCGTAAGTAATCCAAATCCTGGACGAGATTGCGATGCGCCCGTAGAGTGAACAAAACAGGGGATGGAAATGGACGGTACGGGCACGCTTCGTGGCGACCGCGGTGATACAGGTCTGCTTGATCGCGAGCGCACCGTGGCCGGGCCGGGGTTTAATCGCTGGCTGCTGCCGCCCGCGGCCCTTGCCATTCATCTATGTATCGGAATGGCTTACGGATTTTCCGTTTTCTGGAAGCCGCTGCAGCAGGCGATCGGCATTACGGCGCCTGTTGTGTGCCCGGCCGGATCCTCGTTCCTGTCCCGGGTTTTCTCGACCAGTTGCGACTGGTTGTTGCCAGAATTGGCATTTACGTACACGCTTTTCTTCGTGGTCCTCGGCTCCGCGGCCGCGATCTGGGGCGGATGGCTGGAGCGCGCGGGGCCGCGAAAGGCTGGCGTCGTCGCGGCATGCTGCTGGTGTGGTGGGCTGCTGATCTCAGCATTCGGGATTTATACCCACCAGCTTTGGATTATGTGGGTCGGGTCCGGCCTGATCGGCGGCATTGGGCTGGGACTTGGATACATCTCGCCCGTCTCCACGCTGATCAAGTGGTTCCCGGATCGTCGCGGTATGGCGACCGGTATGGCGATCATGGGCTTTGGTGGCGGGGCACTCGTGGGCGCCCCCCTGGCCGACTATTTAATGAACTACTTCAAAGGTCCGTCCGGTGTTGGCGTCTGGCAGACCTTCATCGCCCTAGCTGCGATCTATGCTGTATTCATGTTCGCTGGCGCGTTTGGCTATCGCGTGCCGCCGAATAATTGGTCGCCTGAGGGATGGGTGAAGCCAGCCAAGACCGGCATGGTCACCACCCGCAGCGTTCACCTGAACGATGCACATAAGACACCGCAATTCTGGCTGATCTGGACCGTGCTTTGCCTCAACGTTTCGGCGGGTATCGGCGTGCTGGCGGTGGCGTCGCCCATGCTGCAAGAGATTTTTGGCGGCGGTCTGGTTGGCCGGGCCGGTGTAGCCCTCTCGTCTCTCGATGCAACGAGCAAGACAGCCGCGGCGACGATCGCGGCCGGGTTCGTAGGTTTGCTGTCGCTGTTTAATATTGGCGGCCGGTTTTTCTGGGCTTCGTTCTCGGATAAGATTGGTCGTAAGGCGACTTACGCCATCTTCTTTGCCCTAGGGATCGTGCTGTACGCCGGCGCGCCGTGGGCCGCGACCGTGGGCGGGCAGGCGCTGTTCGTAGGGGCTGTCTGCATCATCGTGTCTATGTACGGTGGTGGGTTTGCGACGGTGCCGGCGTATTTAGCCGATGTGTTCGGCACTCAGTATGTCGGCGCAATACACGGTCGACTGCTGACGGCCTGGTCAACGGCCGGTGTGCTGGGCCCGGTTGTCGTGACGTACATTACCCAAACGCAACGCGATGCCGGGCTGCCGCCGGGCGCCGTCTACAACCGTACACTATATATTCTGGCGGGCTTTTTGGTTGTTGGGTTCGTGGCTAACCTACTCGTGCGCCCGGTGGCGGAGAAGTGGTACCTGCCGGCCGGTGCAATCGGTGCGACAGGGGCGGTTTCGACGGCTTCGAGCTCGTACGGCATCGGCCGGGGCGGGTTCTCGCTGCCGGCAGCGCTGGCGTGGCTTTGCGTTGGAATACCGATTGCGGGTGGTGTTTACTTCACGCTGCTGAAGTCGCTGGTCCTGTTCCGGTGACGGAAACCCTCGGCTTCATCGGGCTCGGTAACATGGGGCTACCCATGGCAAAGAGCCTGGTGCGGGCCGGATACCGGGTGCGGGGCTACGATTTATCCCCGGACGCGATTGCCGCTTTGCGCGATGTCGGGGGCGAGGGCGCCGCGTCGGTCGCTGACGCCGTGCGGGACGCTGCCATCCTGGTGACGATGCTGCCCGCAGGCCGGCAGGTTCGGGACGTCGTGACAGAGGCGATCGAGCACGTGCAGCCCGGCGCGCTCGTCATCGACAGCTCGACGATCGACGTGGCCACCGCCCGCGCATTGGCGGACCTTGCCGCCGGGCGCGGCATGGCGATGCTGGACGCCCCCGTGTCCGGCGGGTCTGGCGGGGCGACCGCGGCGACGCTCACATTCATGGTGGGTGGTACGGCCGAGGATTTCACGCGCGCGCAACCCGTGCTGACGGCGATGGGGCGCACGATCGTCCATGCCGGCGGGTCCGGCGCGGGGCAGGCGGCCAAGCTGTGTAACAACCTCCTGCTTGCTATCACCATGGTGGGCGTGGGTGAAGCGTTTGCGCTGGCCGAAAAGCTCGGGCTGTCGGCGCAATCGCTGTTCGACATCAGCAGCACGTCGTCCGGCCAATGCTGGGCATTGACGAGCTATTGCCCCGTGCCCGGCCCCGTTCCGTCGTCCCCCGCCAACCGGGACTACCAGGCCGGGTTCGCGAC
The DNA here is from genome assembly GCA_031428635.1 of Rhodospirillales bacterium. Classification (GTDB taxonomy): domain Bacteria; phylum Pseudomonadota; class Alphaproteobacteria; order Acetobacterales; family Acetobacteraceae; genus JANPPS01. The sequence continues at coordinate 17,879 of JANPPS010000225.1, read as the reverse complement.
CGACCTGATGCTAAAGGACGTGACGTTGGCGACGGAGGCAGCGGTAGCGTCCGGGGCCGCCAGCGTGCTGGGTCCGGCCGCGCGGGATGCGTTCGCAGCGCTATCGGCACAGGGGCTGGGGCCCCGCGACTTTTCGATCGTCGCGCAGGCCTTGCTCCAGGGGCAGATCGGTCGCTAGCTAAGTTGGTATGACGCTACCGACCTCCATCGATCCTGGCAGCGCCGCCTACCGTGCGAACGTCGCCCAGATGGCCGGCCTTGTTGCCGAGTTGCGCGCGACGACCGGTGCTGCGGCGCAGGGCGGCGGTGCATCCGCCCGGGCGCGGCACACGGCCCGTGGTAAGCTGATGCCGCGCGACCGAGTGCAGACCTTGCTCGACCCCGGCGCGCCATTTCTCGAACTATCCGCGCTCGCGGCCCACGGCCTGTATGGCGGTGACATCCCTGGTGCCGGCCTGATCACCGGGATCGGCCGGGTCAGCGGGCGGGAGTGCATGATCGTTGCCAACGACGCGACGGTTAAGGGCGGCACGTACTTCCCGATGACGGTGAAAAAGCACCTGCGCGCGCAGGAAGTGGCGCAGCAAAACCGGCTGCCATGCATCTACCTGGTCGATAGCGGCGGGGCCAACCTGCCGAACCAGGATGAGGTGTTTCCAGACCGCGACCATTTCGGCCGTATCTTCTACAACCAGGCGCAGATGTCCGCCGCCGGCATCGCGCAGATCGCGGTCGTGATGGGCAGCTGCACAGCCGGCGGTGCCTACGTGCCGGCCATGGCGGATCAGAGCATCATCGTCCGTAACCAGGGCACGATCTTCCTGGCCGGCCCGCCCTTGGTCCGCGCGGCAACCGGTGAGGTCGTGACGGCCGAGGAGCTGGGTGGCGGCGATCTGCATAGCCGCGTGTCGGGCGTCACCGACCACTTGGCCGACAGTGACGGCCACGCATTGGGTATTGCTCGGCGGATCGTGGCCACGCTCGGCCCCGCCCGCCGCCATCGCCTGGCAGTGCGGGAACCGCGGCCCCCGGCCTATCCGCCGCATGAGCTGGACGGCGTGGTCCCGCATGACCGGCGGGAACCGTACGATGTCCGCGAACTGATCGCCCGCATTGTCGACGGGTCGGAGCTGGACGAGTTCAAGCCGCTCTATGGCCCGACGCTCGTGACCGGTTTCGCCCATATCTGGGGCTACCCGGTCGGCGTGATCGCCAATAACGGCATTCTGTATGGAGCCAGCGCGCAAAAGGGCGCCCATTTTATCGAGCTATGCACGCAGCGCGGCATACCGCTTGTGTTCCTGCAGAACATTACCGGCTTCATGGTCGGCGCTAAGGTCGAGGCCGGGGGCATCGCTAAGGACGGGGCCAAGATGGTTATGGCCGTCGCCAATGCGGCCGTGCCGAAGTTCACCGTCATCGTCGGCGGCAGTTTCGGTGCCGGCAATTACGGCATGTGCGGCCGGGCCTACGCGCCGCGATTCCTATGGATGTGGCCCAACGCGCGCATCAGCGTCATGGGCGGGTCGCAGGCGGCCAGCGTGATGGCGACGCTGCGACGGGATAATCTGGAAGCGCAGGGCAAGACCTGGTCCGCCGAGGACGAAGCCGCTTTCCGCGCCCCGCTCGAGCAGCAATTCGAGCAGCAGGGCCAACCGTTCTACTCGACCGCCCGACTGTGGGATGATGGCGTGATCGCGCCCGGTGACACGCGGATGGCGCTGGCGCTCGGCCTGTCTGCCAGCCTTAACGCACCCATCAAACACACACGCTTCGGCGTGTTTCGCATGTGACGATGTTCCACACGATCCTGATCGCCAATCGGGGGGAAATCGCATGCCGCATTATCCGTACCGCTCGGCGTATGGGTATCCGCACAATCGCGGTGTGCTCGGACGCTGACACGGGCGCGCTGCATGCGTCGATGGCGGATGCGGCCTACACGATCGGTCCGGCGCCGGCACGGGATAGCTACCTGAACAGCGCCGCGATTCTGGCCGCTGCCGCTGCGTCGGGCGCGCAGGCGATCCATCCGGGCTATGGTTTTCTGAGTGAGAATGCCACGTTTGCCGATGCATGCGCCGCAGCGGGCCTGGTATTTATCGGCCCGCCCGCTGCCGCCATTCGCGCCATGGGTAGTAAGTCCGCGGCCAAAACGCTGATGCAGCAGGCGGGCGTACCGCTGGTGCCGGGCTACCACGGTGATAACCAGGATCCGGCGCTGCTAGCTGTCGAGGCCGCGCGCATCGGCTACCCCGTGCTGATCAAGGCCAGCGCCGGCGGCGGCGGTAAGGGTATGCGCGTGGTCGAGCGTGCGTCTGAATTCGACGCGGCGCTTGCCGTTGCCAAAGGTGAGGCGCTGGCGAGTTTCGGTGACGACCATGTCCTGGTGGAGCGCTACCTGACCCGGCCGCGCCACATCGAAATCCAGGTGTTCGCCGACAGCCACGGCCAGACCATCAGTCTGTTCGAACGCGACTGCTCGATCCAGCGCCGCCATCAAAAGATACTCGAGGAGGCGCCGGCGCCGGGCATGACACCGGGTCAGCGAACGGAGATGGGTGCCGCCGCCTGTGCCGCTGCCCGCGCCGTCGGCTACGTTGGCGCCGGCACGGTCGAGTTTATTACCGAGGGCGCCGGCACGTTCTACTTCATGGAGATGAACACCCGGCTGCAGGTGGAGCATCCAGTGACAGAAATGGTCACCGGCCTCGATTTGGTGGAATGGCAGGTACGGGTCGCGGCCGGCGAACCGTTACCGCCGGTCCCCGCCGCACCGAACGGCCACGCGATTGAGGTCCGTATTTATGCCGAGGACCCAGCCCGCGACTTCATGCCCGCCACCGGGACGATCGCGCATTTGGCGTGGCCGTCACCGGGTCCGCACGTGCGGGTGGATGGCGGCGTGCAGCAGGGTGATGCGGTCGGCGTGCACTATGATCCGATGCTGTCGAAACTGATCGTTTGGGATGACACCCGCCTATTGGCGGTGGGCCGGCTGCAGCGGGCGCTGGCGCAGACGGCGTTGGTTGGGGTGCGTACGAACCTCGACCTGCTACGGCAGATTGCGGCGCACCCGGCGTTCGCGGCCGGCGACTTGGATACCGGGTTCATCGCCCGCTACGCCGATGCGCTGTTGCCGGTGCATGACCTGGCGCCGCGGCGGGCGGTTTTGGCCGTGGCCGAGGCGATCGTGCGGTCACAGGTCGCAACACCGGTCGACGCCGACCCCTGGTCGCCATGGGCGCAGGGCGGCGGCTGGCGGCTCGGCAGTGCTGCGGTACAGACGCTGACCCTGCTGTGCGGCGGGGTCACCCATACTGTGTCAGCGCAACAGCGTGGGGCGTGGTTCTTGTCGCTGGACGGCATAGAAAGCGTGGCCGACGGCCCGATGCTGGATGGCGTGCGGCACGCTATCGACGTCGTGCGTCAGGGACCTGTTTGGACAGCAATCGTCGATGGCCGTAATTGGCCGTTCACTTTGGCCGACCCGCTCGCCCCCACCCCGGCCGCCGCCGTGGTTTCGGATCGGTTAATGGCGCCGATGCCCGGACGGGTCGTCGAGACGCGGGTGGCCCCGGGCGATGCGGTGGCGGAAAACGACGTCCTGATCGTGCTAGAGGCTATGAAGGTGCAGATGCGACTTGTGGCGCCGCGCTCGGGTATCGTCGCCTCGATCCGGGTGCAGGCGGGCGACCTGGTCCAGGAGGGGATGGAGCTGGTCGTCTTCGATCCATCGACGACCTGACTGCGAGCGAAGCCGTGAACCTGAGCGTTGAAGCCGGGCCGCCTATGACGCGTATGTGACTGGCCCATCGCGGCTGCAACCTCGACAGCCTCCGAGGTTTGTTGCCTGGTAAGTACATTACGGGTCGGGGTCGTTGATGGGACGCGTGCTGGTCACCGGCGGTGCGGGGTTTATCGGCCGTTATGTCGTGCGCGCCCTGGTGGCCCGGGGGTATGAGGTCCGGGTGCTCGACAGCCTCATCGACCAAGTCCATCGCGCCGTGTCTCGTGACCCGATATTGAATGAGGTCGAGCTAATCCGTGCCGACGTCCGCGACCTCGATCGCGTCGCTGCGGCGCTCGGGGGGGTGGAGCACGTCATTCACCTGGCGGCCGAGGTCGGTGTGGGCCAGAGCATGTACGCGATCGATCGCTACGTATCGGTCAATGACGGCGGCACGGCCGTGTTGCTACAGGCGCTGATCGAACGCCCGGTGAAACGCGTCGTCGTCGCGAGTTCGATGAGCATCTATGGCGAGGGGCTGTATCGCACCCAGGATGGGGCCCTGCTGGACGATGTGACCCGGCCCGGCCGATCGGTCGAGGGATGGGACCCTCGTGACGCGCAGGGCCGCCGGCTGATCCCGATCGCAACCCCCGAAAGCAAGCGGATCAACCTCACCTCCGTCTATGCGCTGACCAAGTACACCCAGGAACGCCTGACGCTGACGGTGGCCCCGGCTTATGGGATGGAGGGGGTGGCGTTGCGCTTGTTCAACGCGTACGGGCCGGGACAGGCGCTGTCGAACCCGTACACCGGCGTGCTGGCGATCTTCGCGTCGCGTTTGCAAAATAAACAGCGCCCGATGGTGTTCGAAGACGGGGAGCAGCGGCGCGACTTCGTCCATGTGGAAGACGCGGCCCGCGCGTTCATCCTGGCGCTCGAGCATCCAGACGCGGCCGGGCAGGTGTTCAACATCGCCAGCGGCCAGGACGTGAGCATCCTGGAAGTCGGTGACGCGCTCGCGTCCGCGATGGGCGTACCGCATTTATCGCCGGAGGTGATGGGCAAGGCCAGGGTGGGCGATATTCGTCACTGCTTTGCCGATATCGGTCACGCCCGCGCCGTGCTGGGATACGAGCCACGGCGGAATTTCGCCGACAGCTTGGGTGAAATGGTGGAATGGGTCGCGCAACAGCGGGCCGAGGATCGGGTACAGCATGCCCGGTCGGAGCTGGAACAGCGGGGACTGGTGGCCTGATGGCGTCCGTTCTGGTCACGGGCGGTGCCGGATTTATCGGCAGTAATTTGACCGACCATCTGGCGGGGTTGGGCCATGACGTGCTGGTGCTGGACGCGCTGGCCCGGCCGGGGGTGGAGCGGAACCTGGACTGGCTGCGGCACCGCCACCCCAACCGGGTACGGGCGACGATCGGCGACATTCGTGACGCCGACGTCGTGGCGCGGGCCGTGCGGGACGTGTCGGCGGTATTTCACATGGCGGCGCAGGTTGCGGTCACTACTAGCCTGGCCGACCCGATGCAGGATTTCGACGTCAATCTGCGCGGGACGATGAACGTGCTGGAGGCGCTGCGGCGTAAACCGCAGCCGGCCGCGCTGGTGTTCGCCAGCACGAACAAGGTCTACGGCACCCTGTCGGACGTGGTCTTGGCAAAGCAGGATGGGTCATATCTGCCAATCGATCCGTGTTTGCGCGCGCGGGGGATCGGTGAGGATAGGCCGCTGAGTTTCCATACCCCGTATGGATGTTCGAAGGGCGCGGCCGACCAGTACGTGCTCGACTACGCCCGCGGGTTCGGCGTTCCGGCGTGCGTGCTGCGTATGAGCTGCATCTACGGCCCGCGCCAGCTGGGGACCGAGGATCAGGGCTGGCTCGCGCATTTTCTGTACTGCGTGCGCGCGGGTCGGCCGATCACCATTTTCGGCGACGGGCTGCAGGTGCGGGACGTGCTGTATGTGGATGACGCGGTGGACGCGTACGTGAACGCCTGGGCGCGGATCGGCGGCGTAAGCGGCCACGCGTTTAATCTCGGTGGCGGACCCGGCAATGCCGTGACGCTGGTGCAGGTGCTGTCGGAGATCGGGGTTATCGCAGGACGCGCGCCCGATATACGCTTCGCGGCGTGGCGGCCGGGCGACCAGCGCTACTTCGTGGCTGATACGCGCCGCGCCACGGCCGCGTTGGGGCTGACGCCGCCCGTGGCGTGGATGGATGGATTGCGCCGGTTGGATGAGTGGCTCGATTGTGCTCGTCCGCCGTCTCGGACCGCCGAGCCCGTGCAAGCACTAGACGCTGCCTAGATGCGCGTTGCCCTCGTTAATCCCGCCTGGAGCTATAACGGTAGCATCTATTTTGGCTGTCGCGAGCCGCATCTACCGCTGGAGCTTGGGTATTGCCGGGCGCTACTGGAACGGGACGGCCACACGGTTCTGTTGCTCGATGGCCAGTTGGACGGATTGGATAATGCGGCGCTGGCCGGCCGGGTGCGTGCGTTCGCCCCAGCCATGACGGTGGTGGCAACGGCGCCGAGCTACCTGTTCTGGCGGTGTGCACCGCCAGAACTGCGCGTGCCGCGCGATTTCCTCGATGCGCTGGCGGGTGCTGGGGGCGTGACGGTCGCGGTGGGTCCGCACGGCAGTGCCACACCGGCGGCGGCGCTGCGTAAATTAGGCGTCGATACCGTCGTGCTGGGTGAGTGCGAGGACGTTGTCGCCGCCTTGGCCCGGGGCGGCGTGCCGGGGGTCTGGCCGGGCACTGCCGTGCTGCGTGGCGGCGCGCTGGTCCAATCGGGCGGGCCGCAGGCAACTATTTTCACCGATACCCCGGCGCTGCATTGGCCCCGCACCTGGATCGCGGCGCACCACCACCACCATCACCGCTTCGATCGTGCGCCGTCCGGCCCGGGTGCCGAGGTCGAGGCATCGCGTGGCTGCCCGTACCGGTGCAGTTTTTGCGCGAAGATCGATTTTCGTGACCAGTACCGGCGTCGCGACCTGCTGCCGTTACTAGACGAGATCGACGGCCTGATCGCGCAGGGTGTGATATATCTTTATTTCATCGACGAAATTTTTTTGCCCAATCGCACCTTGCTGGAGGCGCTTACCGCGCGAAAAATCGAGTTTGGCATCCAGACCCGTATCGATCTATGGAAACCCGATCTGCTGGCGCTGCTGGGCCAGGCCGGCTGCGTGTCGATCGAGGCGGGGGTAGAGAGCCTGACCGAGGCCGGGCGCGCGGCGCTGGATAAGAAATGTCGCATGTCGACAGACGAGCTGGCTGAGCGCCTGATCGTGGCGCGTCAGCACGTGCCGTTCGTGCAGGCCAATCTGCTCGACAGCTCCGACGATGACCCGGCGCTGGTGGCCGACTGGCGCGACCGGCTGCGGGCCGTGGGCGTTTGGGCGAACGACCCGGTGCCGCTGTATCCATACCCGAGTTCCCCCGATTACCGCCGCCTGTTCGGCCTACCGGACGATGCGGCGTGGGAGCGGGCGCACGCCTATTATTTGGCCCAGTTCAGCCGATTTAGCGACATTCAGGACAGCGCACCGCTGCCCCTCGCAGCGCTCGAATGCCACTGCCAGTTTCAGTGCCACGCAGCCTGAGCGGCCCGTTTTTGATCACGACCGATGCGGTGGGTGGGGTTTGGCGCTATGCGACGTCGCTCGCGGCCGGGTTGGTGGCACGAAGGATACCGGCAATCCTGGCGGTCATGGGACCGGATGCCACGGCCGAGCAGGTAACGGCGGCGCCGGTTCGGGTGGTGCAGACCGGGCTGCCGCTGGACTGGACGGCGCGCGACGCGGCGGCGCTGGATCGGGCCAGCCACCGTTTGGCGGCACTTGCGGCGCTGGTCGGTGCACGGCGCGTCCACTTGCATGCGCCCGCGCTGGTGGGGACGGCGCGCTGGCCGGTCCCGGTGGTCGCCGTCACGCACTCCTGCGTCGCAACCTGGTGGGATGCAGTACGTGGCGGCACGCCCGATCCGGACCTGGCGTGGCGGATCGACGCGACATACGCCGGACTACTCGCGGCGGGACAGATGATCGCCCCCAGTGCGGCCCATGCCGCCGCAACCCAGCGCCTGTATGGGCCGCTACCAATCACTGTCGTACATAATGGTGCCGACCGCGTGCCGGCCACCGCCACACGTACGCCGTCGATCCTGACCGCCGGGCGGCTATGGGATGAGGGAAAGGGCGTTGCCTGGCTCGACCGCGCGACCCCACGCGTCGCCGTATCGGTCCGTGCCGCGGGGCCGGTGCAGGGGCCGGTGGGCGGCCGGGCGCAGTTCCGGCACTTGGAGTTGCTCGGCACGCTCGACCCGGCCGGCATGGCCCGCGCAATGGCCCAGGCCAGCGTGTTCGCGTCACTGCCCGCCTACGAACCATTTGGCCTGGCGGTGCTGGAGGCCGCGCACGCCGGCTGCGCGCTGGTCCTGCGCGATATTCCTTCCGCGCGCGAATTATGGGACGGCGCGGCGCTATTCGTCGCCGACGAGGCCGCGCTGGTGCCATTGCTGCATGCGGCGCTGCGGGACAGCGCGGCCTGGGGCGCGCGGGCGAGGGCGCGGGCGGCGCGGTACACGGTCGACGCCATGGTGGACGGCACGCTGGCCGCGCACCGGATGTTGGCGTGATGCGGGTCGCGTACTTCACCCACTCGCTGCAATCCTGCTGGAACCACGGCAACGCGCATTTCCTGCGCGGCGTGCTGCGGGAACTGGCGATAGCCGGGCACGACGTGACGGCGTACGAGGCGGCCGATGCGTGGAGCGTGCAAAGCCTGCTGGCCGATGCCGGGGCAGACGGGTTGAGCGCGTGGCAGGAATACTACCCGGAGCTGCGCGCAACCGCCTACGCCGACCCGGCCGCAGCGATCGAGCAGGCAAGTGACGCCGACCTGGTAATCGTTCATGAGTGGAACGAGCCCGCGCTGGTCCAGGGGTTGGGTGATACCCGTAAGCACGGTGGCCGATTCACGCTGTTGTTCCACGACACGCACCATCGCGCCGTCAGCGACCCGGACGCGATGCGCCGCTACGACCTGTCCGGCTATGACGGCGTGCTGGCGTTTGGGCAGGCGCTGGCCGAAATCTATCGCGGCTGGGGCTGGGGCGGTAGGGCGTACACCTGGCATGAGGCGGCAGACATTCGCCTGTTCCACCCGCCCGCGACCGAAACGGTCCGGACCGGCGCCGTCTGGATCGGCAACTGGGGTGATGGCGAGCGTGCGGCGGAACTGGAGCAGTTTTTGCTGGCGCCCACGCAGGCTGCCGGTACGGCTCTCGACATCTACGGCGTCCGTTACCCCGATGACGCCCGCGCTATGCTGGCACGGCACGGCGCGCGGTACCGCGGCTGGCTACCCAATCCCCAGGCACCCGCCGTGTTCGCCCGCCACGCCGTCACGATCCACGTGCCGCGCCGCTTCTATGTGCAGGCGCTGCCGGGCATTCCAACGATCCGGGTGTTCGAGGCCCTGGCCTGCGGTATCCCACTCCTCAGCGCGCCGTGGCCGGATGATGAAGGCCTGTTCCGCCCGGGCGACTTTCTAGTCGCGACCGACGGGGACGCCGTGGCGCAGCACATCCAGGCACTGCGGGACCCAGCGCTGCGGGGTGTTACGGTGGCGCGAGGCCTGGCCACCATCCGTGCCCGCCACACCTGCGCGCACCGGGTTCAGGAGCTACTCGCCATTGTCGAAGGGCTGCGCTGAATGCGAATAGCCGTGTACGGATCGAGCCTCGTGTCGTCGTACTGGAACGGTGCGGCCACCTACTATCGCGGGCTGTTCGCGGCGTTGGCCCCGCTCGGTCACGCGATCACCTTCTACGAGCCCGATGCGTTCGACCGGCAGAGCCATCGTGACATCGCGGCGCCCGAGTATGCACGGTCGGTCGTGTACCCGGCCACGCCCGACGCCATGGCCGGCGCGCTGACGCAGGGGGCCGACGCCGACGTGGTCATCAAATGCAGCGGCGTCGGCGTGTTCGACGACGAATTGCTGGCCGGCATTCTGACCCATCGCGGCCTGCGCATCTTTCTGGACGTGGACGCGGCCGCGACGTTGGAGGCTGCGCGCGCCGACCCGGCCGATCCGTTGCATGCGGCGCTGCCACACCTTGACCTCGTGCTGACCTATGGTGGTGGGCCACCGGTCGTGAACGCCTACACGGCCCTCGGTGCGCGCAGATGCGTGCCGATCTACAACGCGCTCGATCCCGCCACCCATCACCCGGTGCCGCCCGACCCGCGCTTCACGACGGACCTCGCCTTCCTCGCCAACCGCCTACCTGATCGCGAGGCGCGGGTGGAGACGTTCTTCCTCGACGCTGCCACGCGTTGTCCGGGCCGGTCGTTCCTGTTGGGCGGCAATGGCTGGCATGACAAGTCGATGCCGGCCAACGTGCGCGCGATCGGGCATGTGGGTACGGCCGACCACAACGCGTTCAACTGCTCGGCGTTGGCGATATTGAATGTCGCGCGGAACAGCATGGCCAGCGTCGGTTTCTCACCCGCCACGCGCGTGTTCGAGGCTGCGGGCGCCGGGGCCTGCCTGATTACGGACGCGTGGGACGGGATCAAGCTATTTCTGATGCCGGGTACCGAGGTGCTGGTGGCGCATGACGGGGCGGATGTCGCAGCGCACCTAAACGGCTTGACGCCCGCCCGTGCGCGGGCCATCGGTGATGCAGCCCGGCGACGCGTGCTGGCAGACCATACCTATGCCCAACGGGCCCTGATCCTGGACCGGTTGCTACGCGACACCGCCCAGAAGGGGTGATCTATGGACCATGGTGTACCGCCCGCCGTCTTCACCCACGCGCAGATAAAGCGGGTGGTGACGGGCATCATGCTCTGCATCCTGCTGGCGGCGCTGGATCAGACGGTGGTGATCCCCGCCGTGCCGGCTATTGCGGGCGATTTGCAGGCGTACGGGCACCTGTCCTGGATCGTGACGGCGTATTTGCTGACCAGCACGGCCGCCACGCCGCTGTATGGTAAGCTGTCCGACATTTATGGCAGGCGCGCGCTGCTGATACCGGCGCTGGTCCTATTCATCATCGCCAGTATGTTATGCGGCTTCTCTCAGACGCTGCCACAGCTAATCGGCGCGCGTGCGCTGCAGGGATTGGGCGGGGCCGGGCTGATGGCCATGGCGCAGGCGGCGGTGGCGGACGTGGTCGCGCCGCGGGAGCGGGGACGGTACCAAGGATACATGGCGTCGATGTGGGGTGTTGCGTCTATCGGCGGCCCGATCGTGGGTGGGTACGTGACTGACCACCTCACGTGGCGTTGGCTGTTCTGGGCCAACCTGCCGATCGGGCTCGTGGCAATCTATCTGTGCGACCGGGCGCTGCGGACCATTCCGGTGCAGCGGCGGCCCGCGCAGATCGATTGGGCTGGTGCGGCGTTGCTCGTTGGCAGTGTGACCTCCTGTCTGCTGGCGCTGAGCTGGGGTGGCATTGAGTTCCCTTGGGGGTCGCCGATCGTTCTGGGCGTCGCGGGGCTTTCCGCGCTTCTGCTGGGGGCGCTGATATGGAATGAGCGGCGGGCGCCAGATCCGATCCTGCCGCCGCGGCTGTTTGGTGACGCCGTATTTCTGCGGGGTGTGTTGGTGGCGAGCATCAGCTCGTTGGGTCTGTTCGGGGCGACGTTCCTGCTGCCGTTGTACTTTCAGCTGATCCTGGGCGTGGATGCGTCCAGCAGCGGGCTACTGGTGGTGCCGTTTCTGGCGGCGACGGTCGTGGGTGCGTTCTCGTCGGGGCAGGTGGCGCGCCGGCTCGGTCGGACCCGCATGATCCTCATTGTGGCGCTATCGCTGGGGACGGTTGGTATGGCAGTGCTGGCGCTGCTCGGGCCGCTATGGGTCGTGCTGGTCGCAAGCTTTGTCATGGGCACCGGCATTGGCGCCACGATGCCGACGGTGCTGATGACGGTGCAGAATGCGGCGTCGCAGCGGGATGTGGGGGTGGCGACCGGGTCGTTGCTGTTCTTACGCTCGATGGGCGGGGCGTTCGGCAGTACGATGGTAGGCACGGTACTGGCGCTGTCGTTCAACGCGGGGCTTGCGGCGATGGGAATACGGGCGGCGGTCGATCTGGGTGCGCTGCGCGGGTCGGGCGGTTTGGGTGGGGTTACGATCGATCAAGCCCGCGCCGCGCTGGCGCCCGGTTTCACGTGGGGCTTTGGGCTGTGCGCGCTTCTGATGGCCGGGGCGGTCGTGATCGCGCTGGGTATGCGGGACCAAGTCCTACGGTCGAACGTTACGCCGACCCCACCAGCCCATTAGGGTTTGCACGGGTAGGTTGACACGGTACCGGAACGCCCTGCCATACCGGCCTATGATGCGCTGGTTTCTTCTACTGATGCTTACCGCCACGTCGGCGAGGGCAGCCGATTATCAGTTCACCACTTCGGATGGGGTGAGGCTGCATGTGATTGACCAGGGACCGTCCGGGGGCAGGACGGTCGTGCTGGTCCCGGGCTGGACGATGCCGGCCTGGATTTTTCAGGCGCAGCTAACCGGGCTCGGGCGGGCCGGGTACCACGTCGTGGCGCTCGATCCCCGTGGGCAGGGCGATAGCGATGTGCCGCCGGATGGCTACACCTACACCCGCCGTGGACAGGACGTGGCGGAGCTGATCCAGCGCCTGCCGCGGCCCGTCGTGCTGGTGGGATGGTCGCTCGGCGTGCTCGATAGCCTGGCTTATGTGGCGCAATACGGGGATGCCGCGGTGGCGGGGATGGTGCTGGTCGATAACTCGATCGGCGAGGAACCGGCGCCCGTACCGAGCCGCTACGACACGGCCCGCGGGCCCCGGCTGCCGCGGGAGGAGACGATGCGCCGGTTTGTGGCAAGCATGTTCCGCTCGGCGCCAGATCCGGAGTACCTGCGTCGCCTGACGGAGACGGCATTGCGCACGCCCGCCCAGGCCGCGGCGGCGCTGGGTAACTACGCCGTGCCCCGCACCTATTGGCGCGACGCGGTTTATTCCACCAGCCGCCCGGTGCTGTACGTCGTTCGCCCGAAGTTCGAGGCGCAGGCCATGAACTTCGCCGCCCGCGCGCCCAAGGGTGAGACGGCGCTGTTCGCCCAGGCCGGCCACGCGCTGTTTGTCGATGAGCCGGAGCGGTTCAACGCGCTGGTGATCGACTTCATCCACCGCCGGGTCTGGCCATGATCCGTCCTGCATCGCTCTGGCCACTATTCCTGATTTCGGGTGCGGCCGTCGGGTATGAGATTGCGCTGACCCGGTACTTTGCCGTCGCGAAATGGAGTGAGTACGGGTACTGGGTAATCAGTATCGTTATGGTCGGTTTCGCGCTGTCGGGCTTGGTGATCGCCCTGGTACGCGACTGGGCGGTGCGCCATGCGCCAGCATTGCTGCGGTGGTTGCCGGTGGCGCTGATCGTCACGGGGGCAGCCGGTTTTTGGCTGACGACGATCAACCCATTCAACCCGTTGCAGCTGCAGAACGCGGTGACCTATGCCGTGCAGCTGGGCAATATCGGGCTGTATTACGCGGTGTTGTTGCCGTATTTCTTTCTGACCGGACTGTATATCAGCCTTACGTTTGTCGTGAACGATACACGCATCCCCCGTGTGTATGGGTTCGACCTGACGGGTGCCGGTGCGGGCGCCGCGCTAGTGCTGGCGCTGATGGGTGTGCTGCACCCGTTCCAACTAGTGCCGGCGTTGCTGGTCGTGATTGCCGGCGCCGCATGGCTTGGCCCGGCGCCGTTGCGTACTGGGCTGGCCGCGCTGGTGGCCCTAGCCGGTGCGGAGGCGCTGTTATTGGCTGACAACCGCGCCGACTATAACGAGTTCAAGGCGATCTACGCACCGTCCCACGTGCCCGATGCACGCCAAGTGGCCGAAGTCCGGTCGTCCCGCGGGCTGTATGCTTTGTTGGACGATTTTACGGAGCGGCTGGACACCGACGTTTCGAATAACGCCGGGATGCTGGGCGTACCCGGGCCACCCGGTAGCTACGGCCTATATCGCGACGGTAACCGGATCGCGGGTCTACCACGCGACAGCACCGCCGGTGCCGACTACGCCCCCGCCGCCCTGGACGCATTGCCGTACCGTATGCACCCTGGTGCCACGACGCTGCTGGCCGGGTCCGGCGGCGGATTCCGGGTGCAGGAAGTGTTGGCGCTAGGGGCCGGAGCCGTCGATGCGATCGAGCCGGACCCGGTGCTAATGGGTGCGCTGCGCCAGGGCCTAGGCCCATCACCGGCGTTGACCGCCGATCCCCGCGTGCGACTACTGAATGACAGTCCGCTGGCGATTGGCGGCCGATACGACGTAGTCGACGTTTCGGGCGACTTCCTGGATGCCGGTGAGGCCAACAGCGCCGCGTTCACGGCCGAGGCGATGCTGGGCTACCTGCGGGCGCTTCGGTCGGGCGGGATGGTGTCGATCCCCGTGTCGATCCGCGAGTTCCCGGTCTACGCCGTCCGCGTATTAGCGACGGTACGGGTTGCGCTGTTGCGGCTGGGTATGGCCGACCCGTCCGCGCATGTAGTCGTGTACCGGTCGGCATGGACGGTCCGCATCTTGATCACGCCGGCCCCCTGGACCACGGCTGCAATCGATCAGGTACGGGCATTCTGCGATGAGCGTTCGTTCGACGTGTCTTATTACCCGGGTATCGACGTCGCAGCCGCCCGGGCTGGCATTTACAATGACCTGCCCGCCGTCGACTTCACAACCGGTGAGGTTGCTGGCGGTACCGTGGCGCAGGACGCGGTCGCGGATGAGGCCGGGGCCGTGCTGCGTGGTGAGGCCAGCGCCAGCCAAGACGCGTTCAACCTGGCGCCGATCACGCTCGACCGACCCGCTTATTACAGCGTATTGCGGCTCGAGCAGCTACCTAACATCCTGAAACGGCTGGAGATTATGCCGCAGCCGGAGGTGGCGCAGTTGGTGAACCTAGCGGTGCTGGCGCAGGCGTCGGTGCTGGCGCTTGTGGTGCTGGTCGTACCCGTGCTGGTACCGCGCGTTGCCGGCGCGCGTCGGTCGGGGCGCCCGCCCATGCTGCGGCCGGTTGTGTACTTCGCGTCACTCGGGCTCGGTTTCTTGTTCATCGAGATTTTCCTGATCGAGAAGGCGAGCCTGTACCTCAACGACCGGACCAGCGCGTTTGCGATCGTGCTGACGGGTATGCTGGTGTTCTCAGGACTTGGATCGTTGCTGGCCGACCGGGTGCGGCAGACGGGAATCGCGCTGGCAGCGGCGGTTGTGGTTGGATGGTGCGCGCTGGCGTTGCTATTTCTGGAGCCGTTCTTACTGTCGACGCTGAACTTTCCGTGGGCGGCGCGGGCGCTGTTGTTGTTGGGGCTGGTGGCCCCCGTGTCGGTGGCGCTGGGTTTACCGTTTCCGTTGGGTCTGGCGCGGGCCGGGGCGGCGGGCGGTGGGCTGCTACCATGGGCCTGGGCGCTGAACGGCGCGTTTTCTGTGGTGGCGACGCCACTGGCGAATATAATTGCGGTTCAGTACGGGTTTAACCGGGTTTTGTTGATCGCGGCCGTGCTCTATGTCGGGACAGCGATCGCCTATCCGTCCGTTAAAAAGGAGCCACAGTGGCAGCCATCCCCCACCTGACCCGCCGCGCCATACTGGGCACCGCCGCAGCATTGCCATTTGCGGCCCACGCGGCGCCGGGCACCTGGACGCGCGATAAATTTGTGGAGGCGATGCGCAAGTCGGGCCGCCCGACGGATCTGACCGAGGACCAGTTCGCGGCGATCCAGGCGCGCAAGCCGGGTGCGCTACGCCGCATCGACCAGTATCTGACCTCCCACCTCGGCAGCGCCGACCCGGCCATCATGCGCGCCTTCGCCGAGGTTCCGCGCGAGTACTATCATTACCTGTACCCGGAGCATCGGTCGCAATCGGGCGTCGCGTATGAGGATGATCCGAAGCCCTGGGCGCTGGGCTATGGGTCGGCGCTGTCCGACTACCTGGGCCAGGCGTACATGACGCAAATCTGCAAGCCGACGCCCACGGACGTGACGCTGGAGATCGGTACGGGCAGCGGTTTCCAATCGTCATTGCTGTCACGGATCGTAAAGCGCAGCTATTCGATCGAGATTATCGAGCCGCTGGGCCATGCAGTCGGAAAGATCTTTGCGCCTCTGGGCTACGACAATATCGAGAGCCGCGTCGGTGATGGTTATTTCGGCTGGCCGGAGGTAACGGACGGGTTCGATATTATTATCGTGACCTGCGCCGCGCAGTATGTGCCGCCGGACCTGCTGAAGCAGTTGAAGCCGGGTGGCCGTATGCTGCTGCCGATCGGCCAGCCGTTCAAGCGTGGCCAGTTACTGTATGTCTATACAAAGGACGATGACGGTAAAGTGCGGTCCCGCAAGGACGTGGGCGTATTCTTTATTCCCATGACCGGTGCCATCGATAAAAGGCCAAAGCCAGGCGGGGCGGCAAGTGAGAAACCGGCAGGCATGGCGGTGTCCCCACCGGTTTAGTGTATGGAGGCAATTATGGTTATGCGACGGATTATCATTGCTCTGCCTCTACTTCTGGCCATGCAGGGGTCGGTTTGGGCGCAGGCTTCAACGAAGGGATTGACCATGATTGACCATAAGATTGGCACGGGTGCCGAGGCAGTGTCGGGTAAGACAGTTGCCGTTCATTACACGGGCTGGCTGTTCGACGCGGCCGCACCGGAGACGAAAGGTAAGAAGTTCGACAGTTCGCGCGATCGTGGCGATCCGTTCAGCTTTCCGCTGGGCGGCGGGCGCGTCATCGCCGGCTGGGACCAGGGCGTGGCGGGCATGAAGGTCGGCGGTCAGCGTACGCTGACGATCCCGCCGGAGCTGGGATACGGTGCGCGTGGCGCGGGTGGGGTGATCCCGCCGAATGCGACGCTGGTGTTCGATGTGGAGCTGCTGGGGGTGGAGTAGCTCGACTATTTTTTACCCCGGTGCCCATGCTGCCCTACGATTGGAAAGCGTGAAGACAGGCCTGGCCAGACCCTTTTGATATGCAAGGCTTAAAGCAGGATACGTTTAGTTTGGAGCGTATCCTGAGCTGACGAGATACCGACTGCACTCGTCGGTTGGGAAGCAATCAAGGAGCTTGCCGGAGCGTCTCCATGTTGCTTTGACGGTTCGTTCGGCAGCTTTTCATATCAGGTGCTTGAGCTTTGCGAACACCTACTCAATCGGGTTTTGGTCGGGGCTGGTGGCGAGTAGGAGTAGGAGCCTTACTCCTGCTGCGCGCATCGCTTTGGGAACGGCCGCGCCCAATGGCGACTTCCTCCAGCAGATGTCGCAAGCGGATCAGATACGGCCCGCGTCGGGCGAGCCCGTACGAGTCACACCGGGGAGGTTTTTGGTATTAGCCGCCGATCTTCTGGATTCGACCACCGGCCGGAAGTGGCGTCCGACCACGATGCGCACGATGTCTGATCGGACAAGGAACGCGCCTAGAATAGCAAGGAACGCCGTTATCAAGCTCCACCACACGAGTTCGTCCGCAAGCCAAAGTATCAGACCCATGTCAGGAGGGGGAAACGCGGTTGTAGGATTTGCCTGGTAAAATTGGCGTTCGGTCGCCCCGAGCAGGAACAGCATCGACTCGATGAACGGGATCCACAGCACGAAGACTATCCCGATCTCCAAGAGTTCGATCAGTCGGGCAAGGTGTTTGTGCGATACCCGGAGCGTTGCGAGACCAGGGAGAACCAGCAGAAAAAAGATCCCCCGGTAAATAACGCTCTGGCTTACGAAGAAGCAGCCGACGATCAATGCTACGCCCACTACAAGAGAATCTCGGGTGAGGGAGTTTAATTGTGCAACGTGCGAAGGCAGCTTGAATGCACGACATGTAACCACGGCGCCCAGCACCGATCCGAGCGGCAGCAGAATTTGTAACACGCCGGTAACAAGCCGACCGTAGGCTTCTGCCGTTTCTGCATTGAGCAGAACCGAGTTGGTCAGTAACCTAACAAGGCCTGCACCTAAGCCATAGGGCAGTTCCCTGGCTCCAAACTGGAGCGTGTAGATGGAAAATCCTGGTAGGTTCTTCGCCATAACGGTGATTTCAGCCTGGTAAGTTATAGCCAAGACCGCAAGGGCAGAGATGCTAGCGATCGCT
>JANPPS010000224.1:0-4310 GCA_031428635.1 Rhodospirillales bacterium | reverse complement strand
CCGCCGGCAATGGCGACGTGATTGTCCTTGATCAGCATCGCGTCATCGAGGCCGAACCGGTGATTACCGCCGCCGCCGGCCCGTACGGCATATTTTTCAACCGCCCGCAGCCCTGGCGTAGTTTTGCGGGTGCAAACGATCTGCACCGTATTGCCCTGCACCGCCGTCACGAGCGTTGCCGTGGCGGACGCAATGCCGCTCAGGTGGCACAGGAAATTCAGGGCCGTTCGCTCTGCGGTCAGCACCCCGCGCGCCGGGCCGCGAAGCGTGGCGATGGTATCGCCTGGCAGGACCGCGCTGCCGTCGGGCCGTTCGGTCAGAAAATCTATTGCCGTATCGATCAAACCGAACGCCAGCGCGGCTAGATCGAGGCCTGCGACGACGCCGGCCTGCCGCGCCACCAGCGCCACCGTCGCGTAATGGCCCCGCGGCACGATAGCGTCAGTGGTGATGTCCCCCGCCCGGCCCAGGTCTTCGAGCAGGGCGGCCCGAACCATCGGCTCCAGCATCACGCGCGGCAGCGGGCACAGCATCCTAAGCCTCCTGCAAAACGGGATAGTTTGTGGACGCAAGGCTGCGGGCGGACCGTAGCGCATCATTCAGGTGGATGGTCCGCGGGTACGCCGCCGCATCCTGCTGCTTTGGAAAGTCCATGCGCCAGTGTGCGCCCCGGCTCTCCCGTCGGCGCAGCGCCGCCGTGGCGAGGAGCAGACCGACAGCGGCCGGGTCGGCAGCAGGGTTGCCCGACCGCGAAAGGGGGAGCAGCGCCACTATTGCTTCCTTTAGGCCCGCGCCGTCCCGCATGACGCCAACTGCGTGCGACAGGATCGTGCGCACCGGCGCGGGATCGGCTGGAGGCGCAAGCCCGTCCAGCGGCACGCGTTGGACCCGTCCGGCCAGGGTGCCCGCCACATCGTTTGCCACCCAGCCCGCGCAGACGGCGGCTTCCAGCAGGGAGTTGCTGGCCAGCCGGTTAGCCCCGTGCATCCCTGTGCAGGCGGCCTCGCCACACGCCCAAAGCCCGCCCACACTACTCCGGCCGGACCCGTCAACCGCAATCCCACCCATGTGGTAGTGCGCCGCGGGCCGCACCGGGATTGGCTGCAACGCCGGGTCGATCCCCGCCGCCCGGCACAATGCGGCAACGCCGGGAAAGCGTTGGGCAAAACTGGCTCCCAGCGCCTGCCGCGCATCCAGGAAAACAGCATGGCCCGTTGCGAGATGCCGCCACACGGCGCGGGCCACGACATCGCGCGGGGCCAGCTCTGCCCCGGGTACTCCCGCCATGAAGCGCAATCCATGCTCGTCGATCAGTACCGCCCCGTCGCCGCGCACGGCCTCGCTGACCAGCCCCAGGGGCAAGGTATTGCCATCCAGCGCTGTCGGGTGAAACTGAACGAACTCCATGTCGCGCAGCGCCGCGCCAGCCCGGGCCGCAAGCGCGAGGCCGCCGCCCCAGGCACCGGCTGGATTGGTGGTATCCCGGAACAGGCCACCGATACCGCCAGTCGCAATCACTACCCGGTTCGTCCGCAGCACCCCCGCCCCGCCGCCCGTCCGTGCTGGCCCAGCTACAAGCACGCCAGCCACGGCGTTGTTCCGGACGAGCAGACGTCGCGCCTCCATCCCTTCCAGCACCGTGATCGATGCCGTTGCGCGGATCGCCGCCACGACGGCCCGCAGCATCCCCCGCCCGGTGCCGTCCCCGGTGGCATGCACGATACGCCGCCGGCCGTGTGCCGCTTCCAGGCTGAGACGCAGGGCGCGGTCCGCTCCGCGGTCGAACCGGGCGCCCAGCCGGGTCAGCGCTTCGATAGCGGCGGGCCCGGCCTCAATGACGCGTTGGACGATCGCCGGGTCGCACAGCCCGTCCCCGGCGGCAAGCGTGTCGGCCACGTGCAAGTCCGGGCTGTCATCCCGGCCGACGCAGGCTGCGATGCCGCCTTGCGCCCAAGCGGTGGATGCCTCGGTACCCAGCGGCGCCTTTGACAGCACGATGACTGGCTCCGGCGCCAAAAGCAGGGCTGTCATCAGGCCAGCCAGGCCACCGCCGATAATGACCGGCGTCATTTGCATCACCCGATCTCCAACATGCGCTCGACAGCCCGGCGGGCGCGAACGGCCACTGCTGGATCGATTAGGACTTCGTGCCGCATTCCCTCCAGCGCGGCGCGAATGCGCGGCAGGTTGATGCGTTTCATATGCGGGCACAGATTACACGGCCGAATGAACTCCACTTCGGGGTGCATCACGGCGACGTTGTCGCTCATGGAGCATTCTGTCAGCAGCAGCACGCGAGCCGGTTGGTGCCGGACGACCCAATTCTGCATCGCGGCCGTGGACCCGGCGAAGTCCGCCTCCGCCACCACATCGGGCGGGCATTCCGGATGGGCCAGCACGACAACGCCGGGGTGGCCGTCCCGCACCTGCTGCACGTCTGCCGGTGTGAACCGCTCGTGCACCTCGCAATGGCCCGTCCAGGCAATGATGCGGACGGCGGTCTCGTGTGCGACGTTCTGCGCAAGGTATTCGTCCGGTAGCATAATGACCTCAGGCACGCCGAGCGACTCCACGACAGCCTTGGCGTTGCCAGACGTGCAGCAAATGTCGGACTCGGCCTTCACCGCCGCCGAGGTGTTCACGTAGGTAATGACCGGCACGCCCGGGTGACGCGCGCGCAGCCGCCGCACGTCTGCTGCGGTAATTGACTCTGCAAGCGAGCAGCCGGCTTGCAGGTCTGGGATCAGCACGGTCTTACCCGGGTTAAGCAGCTTCGTCGTCTCGGCCATGAAGTGAACGCCGGCCACTACGATGACATCGGCATCTACGTTTTGGGCGTGGCGTGCCAGGGCCAGGCTGTCGCCCCCAATGTCGGCCACGCAATGGAAGATCTCAGGCGTTTGATAGTTGTGCGCTAGAATTACCGCGTTTCGCTGGCGCTTTAGGGCCATGATGGCGTCGATCTCGGCCGCAAAGCTCGGCCACTCCGCCGGGAGTACGACGTGCCTGACCCGGTCGTACAAGGGCGCCAGGCGGGTCAGAATGTCCGGTGAGACACCCATGTTATACTCTCCGTGAGCAATATCACTATATGCTGGTATTGAGTATAAGGGGTGTCAAGGGCGTGACAGCGGCAGCTTACTCCCGGCCACGGCCCGCTCGGCCAGCACGTCACGGCGGAAGCGGAACAGCTTGGCCGGGCGACCTCCCGCACCAGCATCCAGCCCACCGGTCTCCTCGACCAGCGCCTGCTGCTCCACGAGGCGACGGAAGTTTTGCTTGTGCAGCCGGCGGCCGGCGATCCCCTCCACACTCTGTTGCAGATACAGCAGCGTGAAATGCGGCGGCATCAGCTCGAACACGACCGGCCGGTATTTGATTTTGGCGCGCAGCCGGGCAATGCCGGTGGCGAGAATGCGGCGATGATCCAGGTGCATGGGCTGTCCGGGAACCTGTTTTGGCCTGCGTTTCCCCGGGGTAAGCGTCGGCACCAGCGCCGCCTCCGGCACCAACCCGGCCTCGTGCAACAGTTCGTAGCGTTGCAGCACCAGTTCCTCGTTCCACGGCTTACCGTCCAGCCCGAAGGTGACCGCGGCGCGCTGCAAGCGTTCAGACCTGTCCGTTGCGGCACTCGCCCAGCGCCGCAGCCCTGGCGCGAGGATGTCTGCGATCAGCTGCGGCGGGCCGTCCCGGTGATCCTCCCATGGAAAGTAGTCATACCACCCGCGCCAGTCGGCTTCTTGCCCCGCCGCGGGGAGGGCCTCCTGTGTCAGTGCAAGATAGCTGACCGAAATGGCCCGCGTCGCGCCGTCCCGCGCCCGGTCCTGGTCAGCAAAGGTATAGAGTTGCTCGACATAGCCCAGGGGATGATGGGTCTGCTGCTCGACCCAGGCGCGCAGACCCGATTGGAGGGAGCGGTGGGCTGGCTCCAAAGGCCCCGACGGTAGCGAATGCCCATCCTGGATTGTCAGAACGCGCGGCGCGCCTGCCGTCACCGCAACCAGAACCGCTACTAAGTCTGCAGAGAGCGCCTGCACGGCATCCATGCTTCATCGCCTCCTGCACGCATGGCTTTGGCCGCCTTGGCAGCGCCATGCGCCATTTACTTTCGTGTTCCCGCGCTCGCACGAAACACCATCGAGAGCAAGTTCAGGCCGCAGTATCTCTGCGCCCGCGTGCGTAGGCCGGCAGCCCGATCCTGCACTTCTGCGCTGTCTATGGCCGGCGACGCATCTGGGCGTGTCGACAGGCGGCGCGATGGAAGCTTTGGCGGTGCATGATCGGCGGCGGTAGAGGGTATGCGGCGGGGC
>JANPPS010000223.1:0-11193 GCA_031428635.1 Rhodospirillales bacterium | reverse complement strand
CGGGCTTTGGCGGTCAGGCGTTTCTGATGCCGATGCTGGAGAAGATTGGCCGGGTCCGTATGCTGATCGATCAGGCGCCGCATGCGATTGAACTGGTTGTCGACGGGGGCGTCGACGCGGAAACGGCGCTGGACGCCATCGCGGCGGGCGCCAGCGTGTTGGTGGCCGGCACGTCGGTGTTTGGCGCGCCGTTGCTCGGTCCGGCTATCGCGGCACTACGGGGCTCGGTCACCTGATGGAGGGCGTGCGTCGGGTCACCCGGGCGGCCCGCATAGCCTGGGCCCGCGTGCCGGTCTTTGGCCCCGTGCCGGACGCGCCGGCCATCCCCGTTCGTGACCCTTGGCCCGGTGACGCGGCCCGTGGTGCCCGCCTGTTGCGGGATGAGATGGAAGCGTGGGGAGCCGTTTGGCCCCTGACGGCCGCGCAGTGGGCGAGCACGTCCGGTGACCCGGCGTTGCGGGCGGCGGCGCATGGTTTTGGATGGCTACGCGATCTGCGCATGCTCGGCACCGACGCGGCGCGGACCCGGGCGCGGCAGTTGGTCGCGGGCTGGATCGGAACCCGTGGGCTGGAGGGGTTGGCGCATCGCCCGGACGTGGCGGGCGCCCGTATTGCGGCATGGCTCGGCCATTACGACTTCTTTGCCGCCAGCGCCGATGACGCGTTCCGCCGCGCGCTGATGGGGCGGCTCGTGACGGATACGCGGCTACTGGCCGCGAGCCTGCCGGGGGCCGAAATCGATGGCCGGGCGCTGACAGCGCTAAAGGGGTTGATCGCAGCCGGCGTGGCCCTGCCGGATCAGGGCGCGGTACTCGCCCGCGGCCTACGCCTGCTATCGCTGGAGCTGACACGGCAAGTGCTGCCCGATGGCTGCCATGCTGAACGCAGCCCGGCTGCCCAGCTGCTGGCGCTGCAGGATTTGTGTGAAATCCGCGCCCTGCTGCAGGCCGCGCGCAGTTCAGCCCCCCCGGCGCTGCTGACGGCCATCGAGCGAATGGCCCCCGCATTGCGTGCGTTGCGCCACGGCGACGGTGGGCTCGTGCTGTTCAACGGCGCCCGTGACGGCACCGGGCGTGACGCCGACGCGGTGCTGATCGAGCTTGTGCTGACCCAGGCCGGGCGGGGCGGCCGGGCGCCGGCGGGCCTGACGGAGGGTGGGTTCCATCGGCTGCAGGCGGGCCGCACTGTGCTGGTCCTGGATGGCGGGCCGCCGCCGCCGCCGGGCCTGGACCACCGCGCCCATGCCGGGACGCTGTCGATCGAGCTTTCGGTCGGACGCGACCGCATGCTGGTCAATTGCGGTGCGGCCCCCGTAACCGCCCGCGCCGGCGTAGACTGGTCCGCTGCCGCCCGATCGACCGCGGCGCATTCGACCCTAGTGGTGGCGGATACTAATTCGTCCGAGCTGCGCCGCCACGGCCTGGGCCGTCATCCACGCAAGGTCGAGGTGCAGCGACAGGAGGCGAACGGCGCGCATTGGCTGGAAGCCAGTCATGACGGCTACGCCCAGCCGTTCGGTGCGGTACACCGGCGGCGGCTGTATATGGCCGAAAGTGGCGAGGATATCCGGGGTGAGGACGCGGTCGAGGCAGCGTCGCCCCAGGTGTACGCCGTCCGGTTTCACGTGCATCCGGACGTGCAGGCGACCGCCCAGGACGATGGCGAGAGCGTAACCCTGCGTCTGCCGGGCGGCAGCACCTGGCGGTTCCGGGCCGAGGGGGCAGGGGTCATGGTGGAGGAAAGTGTTTACCTGGGCGGGCCCATGCCGCGTCCAACGGTGCAAATTGTGCTGGCTGCCACGGGAGACGGCTTGCAGCAGGTGAAGTGGGCTTTGACCAAGGTAGGCTAGGGCGGTGGGCGTACCCTGCCGGCGGCTGGGATGCAAAGACACTACCGGTGCCAAAACACCGATGCATAGTCGGCAGGCCGCTATGAACGGGAGGATATAGCGTGAAACAACTTCCCGGCATTCCCGTCATCGACGCCAGAGGCCTCACCCCGGCCCAAGTCGTTCGTCAGCGCCCGTAAGAAATGGCCAGTCTCATGGCCTCCGCACGGCGACGCTATTCCAAGATCGGCCTCGTGTTCGGTGACGCCGTCTCGCGTAAGTGGCTTACCCGCAATGGCAATCCTTATCTGCCGGAGATAACAGCCACCGCCGCGGCGATCGGCCATCCCGGAGCCAATCTGCTCAATGTCAGCTATGAATGGGCCTGCACCAGTGGCACGCGCCCCGCGCCGGGCGGAGGACAGATGCTGGTTCGGGTGCTGGACTGGGACCTCGATGGTTTGGGCCGCAACATTTGCGCGATCCGCCAATCGGGACCGGCTGGCGATTGGATCAGTATCGGCTGGCCCGGCTTTTCCGGCGCGATTACCGCCGTGGCGGAGGGTCGGTTCGCCGCCGCGATTAACCAGCCGCCCCTTCAGGCCAGCAGGGCCGGGACGGCGCTGGCCACGATCGCCCCACGCGCCGCAACGGGTGCCGATTGGCTGGCGTCGCGTCCCAGCACATGGCGTTCTCGTGCCATGCCGCCCGCCCATCTTCTGCGGCGCGTAATGGACGTTGCGGCGGATTTCGAGAGTGCTGTCGCCATGCTCCGTGACACGCCGATCAGCACCCCGGCCCTGTTTACCGTGGCCGGGGTGCGGGACGGGCAGGGCTGCGTGATCGAACGGGCGCGCCATGCTGTTTCGATCCGATGGGCCGATCCCACCGTGGCGGTCGCGAACCATTGGGTTGGCGTGGGGATGCCCGGCATTGCCCGGGGTCATGACAGTAAGGCGCGTCAGAAACAGCTCGAAGTCGCACTGGCAAACCGCGCCGTCGCGTTCGAGGCGGCGTCCCTTGCGGCACCGGTCGTGAAGGCCAGGACCAGGCTGGTTGCGATGGCCGACCCGGCGACCGGTTCGGTGTGGGCGCAAGGCTGGGAGAGAGATGGTCCGGCAACGGAGCCGCTTCAGTTACCGGGCGGTTAATCACCGCTGCGCCCGTGCCCGGCGACGCCGCGACGATCGGGCTCGTCAGCAGGAACTCATTCGTGATCGCTATCCTCCCGGAAATACGCATGACAGAGCATGCGGAAACTGCGACGTTTAATCGATCACGGTGCCATGACGAGTGCCGGATCGGGGGAAACACGATGAACAAAGTCTTGTTTGCGGCACTACTACTCGCGTCTGGCCCGGCGCTTTCGGCGACATACAGCGCCGTCTATGTATTCGGCGATAGCCTGTCGGATCGCGGCAACCTAGCGGAGACCGGCTACGTACAAACTGCAGCCGGCCTGCCGGTTAATAATTATCCGAACCCGCCATCCAACCATGACAGCTTCACCAACGGCCCGGTCGCGGCACAGGTGCTGGCGCAATCCTATGGCCTGAATGCCGACCCGTCGGTTTTCGTGACGGGATTTAAGGACACGAATAACCTGTTCGGTGGCCCATCCTATGTCCCCGGCACCAACTATGCCGTGGCGGGCGCGACCGCCGCCGCCAACCCTTCAGTGGGCGGGATACCCGGTGCCAATCTGCCGCAACAGGTCGCTGCTTTCGGCAGCAGGGTTAGCCTGGCCGCTGATCCAGCCGCGCTCTACATCCTGTTCACCGGCGGCAACGACGTGCGCAATGCCGCACTACACAACACCGGCGCCCCGGCCGTGACCGCAGGTGTCAACGATGAACTGACCGCGCTTCAGACGTTGGAGAGCGACGGCGCCCGCAAGTTCTTGGTGGTGAATGTCCCCGACGTGGGCAATATCCCTGAGTTCCAGACATTCAATTCGACGCTAGCCGCCGCCGCCACGACGTATAGCCAGTCATACGACAACCAGCTTTCGTCCGGATTGGGTACGGCAAAGAACGTTGCCGGCACAACGATCGTGCAATTCGATCTGTACTCGTTTGCCGGGCAAATCCAGGCCGCGGCCCTCGCGGGTAAGCTACCGATCACCAACACGACGGACTACTGCTACACACAGGCACCGCTGGCCGCTACGACCACGCCCGCCTGCGGTGCCGGCGCGGCAAATATTGGGCAACTCTACTTTTGGGACCCGATCCATCCGACCGGCTATGTGCAGAACTTGTGGGGCCAGGGGTTTGCGCAGGCGCTGGCGGGCACACCGCTGACCCTACCCGTGCCGGCCCCCGCCGGTGCCGCGCTGGCCGGGCTAGTCGGAATGGTGATGATGCGCCGCCGCCGGGCGTAGCCGGTTGTTCTACCGGGAAAGCGGCCAGTTCAAGACCAGCTACGCGGCCGACATGGCCGTGTTCCCGATCCGGCAGGACCGGATCGGCCTGGGCTTGATACTGGCGGTCGCGTTCATCGGCGTGCCGCTATTCGGCAGCACGTTCCTGATGGAGGCGGTGATGATCCCGTTCCTCGTGCTGTCGCTGGCCACGATCGGGCTCAATCTGCTCACGGGCTACACGGGCCTGATCTCGCTTGGCACCGGCGCGTTTATGGGGGTGGGTGCCTATGCGTGTTTTAAGCTGACCAACGCTTTCCCGGGCGTGAATGTGATCGTGTGGATCCTGGTATCCGGCCTGTTCGCCAGCGCGGCCGGTGCGCTGTTCGGACTGCCCAGCCTGCGGATCAAAGGGTTCTACTTGATCGTAGCAACCTTGGCCGCGCAGTTCTTCCTCGGTTGGTGTTTCCAACGCATCGGTTGGCTACGCAACGATAGCCTATCTGGCGCGATTGAGGCCGGGACCCGGACGCTAGGTGGGTATGCGATCACGGGCCCGACCTCGTCACCGCAGTTGCGCTATTTGGTGGTGCTGACGCTGGTTGCGGGCCTGACCTGGATCGCGTCCAACATTGTGCGTGGGCGGATCGGGCGGCAATGGATGGCGATCCGCGACATGGACCTGGCGGCCGAACTGATCGGCATACGCCTGCTGCCGACAAAGCTGCTGGCGTTCGCCGTCAGCAGCTATTTCTGTGGTGTGGCCGGCGCCATGATGGTGTTCTTTTGGTACGGCAGCGCCGAGCCGGACGTGTTCTCGATCGACCTCGGCTTCACGATCCTGTTCATGGTCATTATCGGCGGCCTGGGCAGCTTGATCGGCTCGTTCATGGGTGCCGCGTTGATACAGGTCGTGCCGATTGCGCTGCGGGTGGGGTCGGCGCGGTCCGGATTACCGATCCAGGCGGCTACGGTCGAGCATCTGACGTACGTGATCGTGGGCGCGATGCTGATCGGCTTCCTGATCGTCGAGCCGCACGGATTGGCTCGCCTATGGCAAATTACGAAGCAAAAGCTGCGGGTCTGGCCGTTTCCGTACTGACGTGCTTTGCTCGCTAAAAATACTGCGGGGGAGACGATAATGCGTGGTGTGACATGGGTATTTGCCGCCTGCCTGGCCGCTGTCCCGGCGATGGCGCAAGAAACGATTTACGTGCCGCTACTTACCTATCGCACCGGGCCATTCGCCGGGTCCGGTCAGCCCATCGCCAATGGTATGCACGACTACCTCGAGATGCTGAACCAGCGCGACGGTGGCATCGGCGGCGTGAAATTGGTGATCGAGGAGTGTGAGACCGGGTACGACACTAAAAAAGGCCTGGAGTGCTACGAGGCCGTGAAGGGCAAGAACCCCGTCATGATCAACCCGTGGTCGACGGGCATCACCCTGCCGTTGATCCCGCGTGCGGCGGTGGACAAGATACCCGTTCTGTCGATGGCGTATGGCCTATCGGCGTCGGCGCGCGGCGATTTGTTCCCGTGGGTATTCAACCCGCCCGCGACCTACTGGGACGGGATGGCCATGATCCTGTCCTACATGTCGCAGCAGGACGGGGCCACCGCCGGCGACCTGTCGAAGCTGCGCGGCAAGAAGATCGGTTACCTGTATCTGGATGCAGGCTTCGGCAAGGAACCGCTGCCGTTGCTGGAGCAGTTGGCGAAGACCGAGGGGTTCGAGCTGAAGCTGTACCCGGTTGCCGCCGCCGACATGCAAAACCAGAGCAGCCAATGGCTCGGTGTGCGCCGCGACCGGCCCGACGCGGTCATACTCTATGGCTGGGGGGCGCTGAACCCGACCGCGATCAAGGAGGGCATCAAGGTCGGCTATCCGATGGACAAGGTGTTCAGCATCTGGTGGCCGAGTGAGGAAGACACCCGTAATGGCGGTCCGCAGGCGACCGGGTTTCGCGAGCTGAACTGGCACGGTGTGGGCGCCGATTACCCCGCGCTACGTGACGTACAGAAATACGTATACGACAAGAACCTGAGCCAGGGCGACCGGGCCAAGATCGGTGAAGTGATTTACAACCGCGGCATCTACAACTCGGTATTGATCGCCGAGGCCATTCGCACGGCGCAGACGCTGAGCGGCAAGAAGGTTGTGGGTGGCGAGGAGACGCGCCGGGGCCTGGAGCAACTGAACATCACCGACGCGCGCTGGACCGAAATCGGTCTGCCGGGGTTCGCGGGGCCGCTGCATCTGACGTGCGACGATCATAACGGCCATCAGCCCGCGTTTATGCAGAAGTGGGACGGCACCAAATGGGTCCGCGTGTCCGACCCGATCGCGCCGCTGACCGCCCGGCTGGAACCCCTGATGACCGACGCCGCGAACGATTACGTGGCCAAGGCGGCGGGCTGGCCGAAGCGGTCGGAAATTTGTGGCTGATGTGACGCCGGAGCCGATCCTGAGCGTCACGAACGTCGAGGTCGTGTACGAGCGTGTGATCCTGGTGCTGAAAGGCATTTCGTTCGATGTCCCCCGCGGCGGTATCGTGGCGCTGCTGGGGGCGAACGGCGCGGGCAAGACCACGACGTTGCGCGCCGTGTCGAACCTGCTGGAGGCGGAGCGCGGCCGGGTCACTAAGGGGGCGATTACGTTCCAGGGTGAGCAGGTGCAGAACCGCTCACCCGCCGCCCTCGTGCGGTCCGGCTGCATCCAGGTGATGGAAGGCCGCGGCTGCTTTGGCCATCTGACGATCGAGGAAAACCTGATGACCGGCGCCTATACCCGTACCGACGGGCGGGCAGCGGTGCGCGCGGATTTGGAGCGAATTTACGGACTGTTCCCGCGCCTTAAGACCCGGCGTGGCGCCATGGCCGGCTACACTAGTGGTGGCGAGCAGCAAATGTGCGCCATTGGCCGCGCCATGATGTCCCGCCCGACGCTGGTGCTGCTGGACGAACCGTCGATGGGGCTGGCGCCGCAGGTGATGGACGAGATCTTCGAGATTGTGCGTACGCTGAACCAGAACGATGGGGTGAGCTTTTTGTTGGCGGAGCAGAACACGTCCTTGGCGCTGCGATATGCCAGCCACGGCTATATCCTGGAAAGCGGGCGGATCGTGATGGATGGGGCGGCGGCCGCGCTGATGGCCAATGACGACGTGAAACAGTTCTACCTCGGCCATTCCGGCGACGGGGCGGAGGGTGGGCGGCGCAGCTTTCGTGAGGTCAAGAACTACAAGCGGCGCAAGCGGTGGCTGGCATGAACGACCTACCGGCGCTGCTGCGGGCCGCGATGGCCCTGCCGGGCTGGGCGCGGCATCTGGGTGCGATCGATCCGGATCTGATCACGTCGCGCGCGGCGTTGGCCACGCTGCCGCTGCTGCGAAAATCAGACCTGCCGGCGCTGCAGTCAGCCGATCCGCCGTTGGCCGGGTTGCGCGCCGGATGGCCGCGGGGCGGGCGCGTGTTTGCCTCGCCGGGTCCGATCTATGAGACCGAGGGGCCGGAGCCCGACGCATGGCGTGCGGCGCTGGCGTTCGAAGCGGCCGGATTTGTGGCGGGCGACGCTGTGCTGAATACCCTCAGCTATCATCTATCGCCGGGGGGCTTCATCCTCGATAGCGGCGCCCGCGCAATGGGCTGTGCGGTGATACCGGCCGGGCCCGGCAATACGGCGCAGCTGGTAACGCTGTGCGCGCAACTGGCACCGGTGGGCTACGCGGGCACGCCGGACTTCCTCAAAATACTGTTGGATGCGGGTGTAACTTCGATAACGAAGGCGCTGGTCAGCGGTGCCGCGTTCCCGCCGTCGTTGCAGGCCGAACTGACCGGCCGCGGCGTGCACGCATACCAGGCCTATGCCACGGCCGATTTGGGCGTGATTGCGTATGAAACCCAGGCGCGCGACGGGCTGCTGATTAACAACGACGTCCTGATCGAGATCGTGCGGCCGGGCACAGGCGACCCGGTGCCCGATGGTGAGGTGGGGGAGGTCGTTGTCACGTCGTTCAACGATGACGCGCCGTGGATCCGGTTGGCACTCGGTGACCTGTCCGCTATCGTACCGGGTCTGCAACCGCGGCTGCGCGGCTGGCTGGGACGTGCGGACCAGGCGGCCAAACTACGCGGCATGTTCGTCCGCCCGCAGCAGTTGGCGACGCTGGCGCAGCTTGTGCCGGCCCGTCTGCGCCTGGTGCTGACCCGCGATGGCGAGCAGGATCGCGCCGTGCTGCGGGCAGAGGGTCCGGCCGACCTGGCCACGCCGCTTACCAACGGTTTCCAGGCCATCACCGGGCTACGCGCCGATGTCGAGATGGTGCCGCCCGGAACGCTGCCGAATGATGGGCGGGTCATTAGCGACGAGCGCTGAGGGCCTGCACGCGGCCATCGCGATCGCGGCGCCAAAAAGATGGCCGGTCGATCGCGACGAACGCCGCATGCTGTGGCATAGCGTGGTCCATGCGAGTTGCCACGACCCACGCCGACCTCGGCCCTGACTTCTACGACGTCGTCACCCCGGCGCGCGTCCCCGAGCACATCCTGCGCTACCGCAATCAACGCGCGGCGGCGGAGGTCGGGTTGGCCGGGTTGGACGACGCTACCTGGATCGACCATTTCGGCCGGTTCGTGCCGCTGCCGGGTAGCTTCCCGGCGCCCTTGGCGCTGCGATACCACGGGCACCAGTTTCAGCACTACAACCCCGACCTCGGCGACGGCCGCGGCTTTTTGTTCGCCCAATTACGGGACGAGGCCGGCCGTCTGCTGGACCTGGGTACCAAAGGCAGCGGTCAGACCCCCTGGTCCCGCGGCGGCGACGGGCGGCTGACGCTGAAGGGCGGCGTGCGCGAAATACTGGCGACGTCGATGCTGGAGGCGCTGGGCGTCGACACCAGCCGCAGTTTTTCGCTGATCGAGACCGGCGAGGCTCTGGCCCGCGGGGACGAGCCATCGCCGACTCGGTCGGCTGTGCTCGTGCGGCTCAATCAC
Organism: Rhodospirillales bacterium; assembly: GCA_031428635.1. Lineage (GTDB taxonomy): Bacteria > Pseudomonadota > Alphaproteobacteria > Acetobacterales > Acetobacteraceae > JANPPS01. The sequence continues at coordinate 2,008 of JANPPS010000223.1, read as the reverse complement.
AGCCATATCCGCATCGGCACGTTTCAGCGACTGGCCGCCCGGCGTGAGACGGACAACATCCGCCGCCTGCTAGACCACTGCATTGCGTATTACCTGCCCGAGGCGCAGCGCGACGATCCGGGCGCGCAGGCTGTTGCCTTTCTCGACACCGTTGTGCAGCGCGTGGCCCGGCTTGCGGCGCAGTACATGGCTGCCGGCTTCGTGCACGGCGTACTGAACACGGACAACATCAACGTCACCGGTGAGAGCTTCGATTACGGCCCCTGGCGCTTTCTGCCGACATACGACCCGGCGTTCACGGCCGCGTATTTCGATCACTCCGGTCTGTATGCCTACGGCCGTCAGCCGGAGACGATGCTGTGGAACCTGTCGCGGCTCGCTGAATGCGTGCTGCCGTTGACGGAGCAGGCCGCGCTGGTTGCCGTGCTGGACACCTTCAGCGACCGGTTCCGTGACGCACTGGACGTGGCGACACGGTGGCGGCTCGGTATTGCGGGTGGCGACATGACCGCCTGGTGGGTGTGGCTCGCGGCCAGCCAAACGCCCTTCGAACAGGCTTTTCATGCCTGCCATCGCGGTACCGTACCGCCGGGTACGGAGTGGGCCGGCGCGCGGGCGGCGCTGGACGGTGCCACGCCGACGCGGCCCGACCACCCGTATTTCCACGGCGCGCCCTGCACGATGCTGATCGACGAGGTAGAGGCGCTGTGGGACCCGATCGCCGGCGCCGATGATTGGCGGCCCCTGTACGACAAGCTTGCTGTCATCGACACGATGCGGGAGGCGTATGGTGGTTGAGCTGTTCGGCAAGCGTATCGCCGGCACGGCCATGTTGCTGATGGGTGCATTGGCAGGGCGCGGTACTCGCAGACCGGTGGTACTTTGCATCGGCGACACGCTGGCCGTGGGCGCCGGGCTGCTTACGCGCGTACCGGTGGCGATGCAGCGCGCCGGGTTCGAATGGCTGTGGCGCTTCGGCCTCTCGCTTCGCTCCCTATTTATGCGCTATTTCATCCGATCGTAGCGGTTTCCGCTGCAAGCTTCGCGTAACCCCGACCAATCGAAATAAGGATCCGATCATGCGCGCCTATGGCGACCAAAAGTCCGACAACGTCCCGGTCAAGCGTAGCCCGGATGAAAACCGCAAGCTGCTGCGTGACCTGAAGGAGACGCTGGCCGGCATGAAGCCGCACACGACACCGACGCTGCGAGAGAGTGTCGCGAACCGGATCAAGGCACTGGAAGCGGAGCTGAAGGCACCGGTCGCACCCCGGCGATAGAAGGGCGTTGATGCGGCGTAGTCTGAAACGGTAGCGGCTATACCTGGCCTTATGGGGGCAGGCATGTTGCTTGCTTTCGGCACTCCGTACCAAGCAACTCTGGCCAGTGGGTAGCGCCTGTCGAAGCACCGGGTCGCGCAGAACCGTACTCGGCGCGAAATCGCGGTGCGGGCTAGCGTATCCGTTCTGGTACTTGAGCGACTCGAGACAGCGGCATCGGATCGATTACGTATTTGCCGCTGGTCGCTGAGGGTTGGGCGTTAGGGGGTACGGTCGCCGACCCGATCCCTCCGCCCGGACCGCCAGCGTCGCCAGCCGCACGAACGACGCTGACATTCGCCGCCGCGTTCGCCACGCAAAACAGCCACGACGCAGTACGGGTCGACGTGGCCGCGTCGATCAGTGCCGGTGTCAGCATGGGCTTTACCTAGGCGCTGGCCGATGACGGTAAGCTGTGGGGCCGGGTTACGCCGCTGCTGCGCGGCCTGGTATGCGGGGTGACAACCATCGCTGACGGCACCGGTGGCACGCTGCCGTTACAGATCTCGAACTTCTACTGCAACGGCGTTCGCCGGTGGGGTTACCGTGCTAGAGCAGATTCGGTTCATTCTGGCTCATACCCTGTCGCGGTAAAGTAGTTGGCGCACTCGTCCGGCGTGTATGCTGCCATTGCCTCTCCGATCGCGGTCCAGAGGGTCGGGATCGTGCGTGCGGCGGCTTTGCGCAGG
>JANPPS010000222.1:0-14446 GCA_031428635.1 Rhodospirillales bacterium | reverse complement strand
TACGCTGTCATCCAAACAATACGGAACCGCGATCGGCAGCCGGCTGGGCTTCGTGGTCATGTTCGTGCCGATCGAAAGTGCCCTGGCCGCGGCGATGCAGGCGGATCCGGACCTGGCCAACTACGCCGCCGACCGGCACGTGGGAATCGCCACGCCGGTGACGCTGCTGATGGTGCTCAAAACCATCCACACCGTGTGGAAGTCGGAACAGCGCAACGCCAACGCTGAAGCCATCGCCACCCGCGCCGGGCTGCTCTACGACAAGTTCCAGGGTTTTACCGAGGACGTGCTGGCGGTCGGCAAGAGCCTGGACGGGGCGCGGAAATCGTATGACGCCGCGATCGGTAAGCTGTCCACCGGGTCGGGCAATTTGATCGGCCAGGCGCAAAAGCTGAAGGCGCTAGGTGCCAGGACCAGTAAGTCGCTGGTCCCAACCCTACTCACGTCGGCGGGTTAGGAAGAGGAGGACTAGTCAGCAGCGGCAGGACCGTATCGCGCAGGTCGCCGCCCCGGAACAGCACACCGGGCACCCCGGCCGCGGATGCCGCCGCCAGGTCGCTCGGCTGATCGCCAACCAACACGCACTGCGCCGGATCGAGCTGCCATTGGGTCAGCAAATCGAGAATCATACCGGGCGCCGGTTTGCGCCAGTCGCTATGTCCCCGGTACGCGGTCACCGTCGCATCCGGATGGTGCGGGCAGTACCGCATGTCGTCGATCGTGCCCCCCGCGGCCAGAACCTGGTCCAGCACCCATCGCATCAGGGTGGTAAAAGCCGTCTCGTCATAGAAACCGCGGGCGATCCCGGACTGGTTCGTCACGATGAAGACGTGCCAGCCGGCCCGGGTCGCGGCCGCTATCGCCTGCAGCGCGCCATCCACGAAATCGAACCGGTCCTGCGTGCCGACATAGCCGTGGTCGTGGTTGATCACCCCGTCGCGATCCAGAAATAGCGCCCGGCGTCGCAGCCGGGCGGGCAACTCCGTCTGGGCGCGGGCCAGGTCATCGGGCACGCCAATATCGATGAAATAGCCGTCCGCCGCCGTGGCCCGCAGCGCACAATCGGTCGCGAGCGTAGGCATCACGTCCCGTTCCAACGAACAGCGGGTGTTCACGCGGTCGAGCACGCGGCGATCAAACCGGTAGATGCCAGCGTTAATGCTGGCTGGGCCCGCCCGACCATCCTTCTCACGGAACGCCACAACGCGCTCACCATCTGTATCCACGATGCCGTAGCGGGCCGCGTCTGGCACTGGCCGCAGCAACATGCGGCCGATAATCGGCGCCGGGTCATCTGCGGCCAGCAACGGACCGAGCGGCGTGTCCAGCCAGCTATCGCCGTTCAGTAGCAGAAAACGCTCGGCCAAATGGGCGCGGGCATGAAACAGCGCCCCGCCCGTGCCGGCCGGGCTGGGTTCGGCCAGACAGAGTAGCCGCATCGGCCGGGGCAGATCCGCGGCCAGGGCCGGTAACGCGTGTTCGACGGTGCCGGCCAGATAGCCGGTCAATAACAACGTCTCCTCGATTCCGTACCGGCACAGCTCGCGCAGGACCCACGCCAGGAACGGACGATCGCCGCAGCGCAATAACGGCTTTGGCGTTTCAGCCGTCAGTGCCCCCAGGCGACTGCCTAGGCCGCCGACCAGTATTGCGGCCTGCCGAATCGTCATGGGTGATCAGGCGGCCTGGGGGAACATCGCCCGTTCCACCAGCGCGCAGATCACATGAGCGGCGCTGATATGGAGCTGTTGAATAATCGGCGTCGCCGTGGATGGTACCGCCAGCACCGCGTCGCACGTCGCATGCATCGACGCCGGGGTTGCCGTGCGAGAGCCGGTGAACCCCAGGCAATTCAGCCCAAGCGCCCGTGCAGCCACCAGCGCGCGCAGCACGTTCGGCGACGTGCCCGACGTGCTGATAGCGATCAGCACGTCGCCCGCCCGCCCAAGACCACGGACCTGGCGTTCAAACACCTGATCATACCCGTAATCGTTGCCGATCGCCGTCATCACCGAGGTATCGGTCGTCAGCGCAATGGCCGGTAGCGGCGCACGGTCGTACATCAGACGGGATATGAACTCGCCAGCGATGTGCTGCGCGTCCCCGGCGCTGCCCCCGTTGCCGCATATCAGCAGTTTGCCACCCGCGCGGAACGATCGTTCAATCGTCCGGGCCATGGCGGCCATCATCTCGCGGTGCGACAAGTCCCGGAACGCCTCGAACGCAGCCGCGGAATGGGCCAAGTAGTCGTCGAGGTAGTCCATTGGCGCTTCCATCAAAAAATCTTCCACCCTTCGGTTCCATGCAGTGTGAAGTGGCATGTCATGACCTGCCCCTCTTCCCGCGCCAGCGCGCGAATAACCTCGACCCGGCGTTCCGGGGTCACCATGAACGTGATAAATCCGCCGCCGCCGGCGCCCGAAACCTTGCCCGCCCGCGCCCCCGCATTCAGGCCCGTTTCGACAACATGGTCGATCCGTGCGTTGCTAATCGCAGCCGCAAGGCGCTTTTTCGCATCCCAGCTTTTGCGCATGCAGGCCGCGAACCGGTCGAAGTCGCCACGCAGCAGGCACTCCTTCATGTGGAACGCGTCACTCTTAATCTCATGCATTGCTGCCAGCGTCGTGCCGCTACCGCCGGTCAGGTTGTCGGTCTGCTCCTTGATGATGGTCGCCGACTGGCGGGATACGCCGGAGTTGAACAGGACCAGGGAGGTTTCCATCTCCGATACGATCCAGTTCTTGATCCGTAACGGATTCACGATCACCCGGTCATTGGGGTGGAATTCCATAAAGTTCACGCCGCCGAATGTGGCCGCGTACTGATCCTGCCGCCCACCACCCAAGCCTGCGTCGATCCGCTCGATCTCGAACGCGAGGTGCGCGATCTCGTACTCGCCCAACGGCAGGTTCAGCCACTCGGTAAACGCCTTTACCAACGAAACGACCATCGTACTGCTGGTACCCAGGCCCGAGCCCGGAGGCGCATCACAGAACGTCGTGATGCGGCAGGGCAGCGGTCGGCCGCCGTTGAAGTCGCGGACGATGCGGGCATACACGGCGCGATGCAGGATAAGCTTGTCGGCGCCGAGGGTCACGTCGTCGGCCGGACCGTCATACACGGCGTCGATGTCCGGTGCCATGAAGCAAACCCGGCCGTCATCCGTCGGTTCAAGCATAGTGTAGGCGTAAAGGTCGATCGTGACGTTGAGCACCGCGCCGCTGTGCTGGTCGCAGTAGGGGGAAACGTCGGTTCCACCGCCGGCCAGGCCCAGCCGCAATGGCGCCCGCGCGCGGACGATCATGGCGCGAGAAGCGGATCGAACGCGGTCAGCAGTGCAGGCCAGCTATAGTCGGAAACCACGCGCTGCCGGGCAGCGAGGCCGATGCGAGCGTCGGGCGGGACCAGGCAGGCCTGCGCGAATGCGTCTGAAGTATTGGCCACCACAACTTCCTCCGCCGGCACGGCTCGAATGCCCTCGAGCGCGTCATCGGTCAAGATCACGGTGCGCGCCATGGCCATGGCTTCCAGCACTTTGTTCTGAATGCCGCGGGCGATCCGCATCGGCGCCACTGCCGCCGTCGCATGCGCCAGATAGGGCCGCACGTCCGGGACCCTGCCGGTGACGAAGACGCCGGGATAACGGGCCAGCGCGGCGACGGCCGGAGCCGGGCTTGAACCGACAATGTGGAACTGCGCATCAGGCGCCGTCCGCTGCACTTCTGGCAATATGGCCGTCGCAAACCACGTCACGGCGTCAGCATTTGGCGGGTAGTCCATGGTGCCGGTAAAAACGTAATTACGTCGCCCGGTATCGTAGGGCGCCGCCATCGGCAGCGCCGGATCGAAATAGGCATGGTCTACCCCGTTACTGATGGCGCGGATGCGGTCGGCAGCGCCCGGGTGCATGGTCCGAAATAGCGCGGCCTCCTCGTTCGAGACGAACGTGCTCCACGTACACTCCCGTGCAATACGGGTCTCGAGCGCCGCAGTCTTTCGCCATTCGCGCCGGTGGACCCAGCGCATAACCCGTCCGCCCTGCCCAGCGTACGCGCGCCACTTTTCGCTATCAACGTCAGCCAGATCGACGAGGCACACCCGCTCCGTCCCATGCCGGTCCAGCACATAAGGTGCCATGTTCGAGGAGCAGACAACGATTGCCACGGGTTTCAGGCGATCGATCACGTCGCCGATCCAGGCCGCCAACCCGCGGTCATGGTAAAAAGTTACGCTCAGCGGCTCGCCGGTCAGCAGGCCACGCAGACAGGTCAGTTTGGCAAGTCGCCGATCGATGACGCCGAAGTGGGCGCTGGTACACAGTGCCCTTATCGTCGGGATGTGCTCCATGTCACGCGGGTCGTCGACCAGCGTGCCGAGGTGAACATCGTAACTTTGTCGAAGATGCCGGAGCATCTGCAGTGGCCGTATCTTCTCGCCCTTGATGGGCGGGTAAGGGATGCGCTGCGTGAGGAACAGCAAGGCCGGCTTCATACCGCCATACCCCAACCCGCCCAGGTCAGAAGTGGGCGACTACCACCATGAGCAGGCGGCCGACGACCACCCACAAGCCCGCCGACACGCCCGCGATCAGGGCTATGCAGGTTAGAACTGGTAGTTTGGACGGGGCAATTTTGGACCCGGGGGCGGCGCGGACGCCTTCGAATATTGTGGCTGACATGAGACCCTCCGCTTTGGTGAGGGTCAGTGTCGTCTATAAAAATGAGCAGCACATTAACGCGCCTAAATTATAGCGCCCGATCTCAAAAGTTTGATCAATAGTGCCGCATACGCAACAGCGGGGACCGCAATCGCAATCGCGAACGTAGCCAGGCTCGCCACCTGTCGGATGAACGGCACGGACGCCGAGATCATCGATACCCCACCGACCACCGGAAGACCCAGTCCGCGTAGGTCGTCGATCGTATGGAACGACTGGTCCATCTGCACCAGCAGCAGTGCCAGCGCGACACCAGCGGCCAGGCCGGCAAACAGCACGCCCGACAGCAGGACGATGCGTTTCGGCGCGATCGGGTTTTGCGGCACCAGGGGTGGATCGACCACCTGCACCTTTACCTTGTCACCATCGACCTCGGCCGCGCTCGAAATGCGCATCGACTCACGGCGAGCCAGCAGGTCCTCGTAGTTTTTGCGCAGCACGTCATAGTCGCGGTTGAGATTTAGAAATTCCGCCTGCAACCCCGGCGCGCCGCGGGCGATGTCCTGTAGTCGATCGCGCTCGACCGTACCCTCGGCGATCTGACGCTGGAGCGACGCGACCAGGCTGTCGTTATCGACCATTTTGATCTTCAGGTTCTCATAAACCGGGTTCGATACAGACACTTTGCGCGCCACCGTCCGCGGACCAGCGACCGGATCGCCCGATGAGATCGAGCCCGACCGCAGTCCGGCGATCAGATTGCGCTGCGCAATCACGTCGGGATGATTATCGGTCAGACGAAGTTGCAATTCCTGCAACCGCCGCTGCTCCTCCCGCAAGCGCCCACCACCACCACCACCACCCGCACCGCCCGGATCTTGCTCAGTAACAATCGCCTGTGGTGTCGTGGTCAGTTCCTTCTGCAGTGTCGCCCTGCGCGACAACGCATCCTGCAACTGCCCCTCCGACCCGCGGACCGAGCCCTGCGCCGCCTCCATCCGCGATACGCCGCCGTCACCGGCCGGCAGCAGATCGACGTACTTGGACCTGAACTCCGCCCGCTTCCGCTCGGCTTCCGTTAGCTGGCGCTCGTATAGAGCGATCTGATCGGTGAAGAACTTGCCCGCGTTCTCGAGATCGGTGCGGTTGTTACCCGTCTTGCTCTCGACGAACGTGGTCAGCATCGTCTTCACCACGTCATACGCCAGCCGCGGCGACGTGCTGCGGTAGGAGATGCTGAACAGGTTGCGCGTCTGCGGGGTGATACGGATGGAGTTAGCCAGCCCATCCACCATACGCTCACGATCGGCCGGGCCTTGGAGGCTGAGCTCCAGGTCGGTTTTGCTGATCAGCTTCTCGAGGTTCGGCCGGCTCAGCAAGGTGCGCTGCAGCGTATCGAGCTGACCCGCATTCGCCATGTTCACACCCAGCCCGTTTATGGCCTGGGTCAGCAGGACATCCCCATCCACGTACATCCGGGCGCTCGCCTCATACGTATTCGGGATCATGAACGTGAACGTCCAGCCGATCGCGCAGACCAGCCACATGAACAGCACCGCCGGCCAGCGGTGACGCCACGCGGCCGAGGCCTGACGGATGATGAGCGTCTGGATCGTATGCATCGATTAGAACCAGCTTTGCGGGATGATAATGGTGTCGCCGGGCTGCATGACGACGTTCTGGTTGATGTCGCCGTCGCGCAGCAGGTCGCTCAGACGCAGCGGAATCGTTTGGCGCTTATTGCCGATCGTGCGCACGATCGTTGCACTATTGCCGGCGGCGAACCGGGTCAAACCCTTGGTTTGGATCATCACGTCCAGCACCGTGAGCCCGTCGCGGTAGGGCAGCGCAAGCGGCTCGGTCGCTTCACCGATCACGCGGATCTGCCGATCGAGCGGACCGACAAAGCCGCCCACGATTACCGACACGTTCGGCTGCTTCACGTACTCCTTGAGCTTCGCCTCGATATCCTTCGACAGCTCGGTCGGCGTCTTACCCGCCGCCGCGATGTCGGGGATTAGCGGCATTGATATCCGCCCATCCGGCCGCACCGTCAGCCCGGGCACGCTCAAATTCGGCGCTTGGTACACGAAGATACTCAGCTGGTCGCCTGGCCCAATCTGATACGGCTGCGACGGCACACTGGCTACGATTGGAACCGTCACGGGTGCCGGCGTGCCCTGGCTGCACGCGCCGAGCGCCAGGAGAAGGCCGAGGGCAAATCTTGGGCTGGGCATCGGGCGTGTTCCTTACTGGACCGTCAGACTAATCGCGGGCGTATCAGGCGCGGGCGTACTAGGCGCGGAAGGAGTCGAACCCCCGACCTCTGCCATGTTAAAGCAGCGCTCTGCCACTGAGCTACACGCCTACAAGCGACGTTACGCCGCCAGCAGGTTCTAACACTGAGCCCGTGGATGCGACAAGCGATCGTAGCCCATCTAGCAGAGGCGTCGTGGCCGCAACGCCCAGCAACGCTGTGGCGCGCCCCGGTGCGCCGACCGAGCGCGCGATATCACCCGCACGCGCCGGGCCATGCGTGGTGGCTGGCGTGCGGCCCGTCACCTGCGCCAAGGTGTCGATCAGTTGCAGCAACGACGTCTCCCGCCCTGTGCATACGTTTAGCACGTGGGCGCCCGGTTCGCGGTGCAGCAGCGCCATGCCGGCCAGCAAATGCAGCACGACGTCGGCCACGAAAACGAAGTCCCGCGTCTGCCGCCCGTCGCCATCGACGGTGACGCCGAGGCCATCGATTGTTCGGCGCGCGAAGATGCTGATGACGCCGGAATACGGTGACGCCGGATCCTGACGCGGGCCGTACACGTTGAAAAACCGGAACCCGGCCGATGGCACCCCGTGCACTAGCCACCCGACCTGCGCGTGCAACTCGCTACCTAGTTTATCGGCACCGTAGGCTGTGCGCGGCGAAGGACGCATCGTCTCGTCCGCGATACCCGTGACGGTGCCGTAGATTGCAGCCGATGACGCATACACAACCGGGATCCGCCCGCCGGCGCGAGCGCAATCAAGTACGGCGACCGTCCCCGACTGGTTGACCCGGTGCGTTGCACTCCAGGCCTCATTACCGCGCTGTACCGACGCGATCGCGGCCAGGTGGAAGCAGCCGTCGACGCCGTCCATCGCGCGGACCACTGCCGCTTCATCGGCGACATCGCCCTGGATCAGCGTGCACCGCGGGTCGAGGTTGGACGATACCCCCGTCGACAGGTCATCCAGCACGCGCACCGAATGGCCCGCCGCCAGCAGCGCGTCCGCAAGGTGGCTGCCGATAAACCCGGCACCCCCCGTGACGAGATAGGTCGCCATTATTCGACCGTCACGCTTTTGGCCAGGTTCCGCGGCTGGTCCACGTCCGTGCCCCGTAGCACGGCGGTGTGGTACGCCAGCAACTGCACCGCGACGGCATACAGGATCGGTGCCACGAACGGGTCGACGGCTGGCAGCTCGATGCACTCGGCCGAGATGCTACGCAGCTTGACGCAGCCGGCGCGATCGCTCAGCACCACGATCTGACCGCCGCGGGCGCCCGCCTCCTGGACGTTGGACGCCGTCTTTTCGAACAGTGGGCCGGACGGACAGATCGCCAGGATCGGCACCTGCCGGTCAATCAGCGCGATCGGCCCGTGCTTCATCTCACCGGCCGCATAGCCCTCGGCGTGGATGTAGCAGATTTCCTTCAGCTTCAGCGCAGCCTCGAGCGCGATGGCGTAATTGGCACCGCGGCCGAGGCACAGCACATCACGGGCGGCGGCCATGCGTTCGGCCAGGCGCTTGATCGGGCCGTCATGGGCCAGCACCTCTGCGGCCCGGGATGGCAGTTCGAGCAAGGCTGCGACCAGATGAGCCTCCTGCGCGGCGCTCACTGTCGCCCGCGCGCGCCCGGCGGCGATCGCAATGCAGGCCATGGTGACCAGCTGGGCAGTGAACGCCTTCGTGCTTGCCACGCCGATCTCGGGACCGGCCACCGTTTCCAACACAACGTCGCTCGATCGCGCCATGGTGCTTTCGGGCACGTTGAGGATGCTCAGCACGTGCTGGCCCTCCTGCTTCATGTAGCGCAGTGCTGCCAGCGTATCGGCCGTCTCCCCGCTTTGGCTGACCAGCAGGCCGACGCCGCCGGGCGGCATGGGGGGCGTGCGGTAGCGCAACTCACTTGCGAAATCGATGTCGGCGGGGACGCGGCTCAACTCCTCCAGCCAGTGCCGGCCGGCGAGCCCCGCGAAATACGCGCCGCCGCAGCCGCTGATGCTGATGCGCGGCACCGTGTTCCAATCGAAGGGCAGGTCCGGCAGCGTGACCACGCGGCTGGATGGATCGAGCAGACGTGCCAGCGTCTGGCCGATCGCAGCCGGGTGCTCATGAAGTTCTTTCTCCATGAAGTGGCGGTAGCCGTCTTTGCCGACCACGGCGCCCGTCTGCACCGTCAGGCGGATTTCACGATTCACGGGCGTGTTGCCGGGGCCGAAAAAGGCCGCGCCCTCACGGGTCAGCACCACCCAGTCGCCGTCGTGCATGTAGGCGATGCGGCGGGTGAGCGAGGCCAACGCCAGGCTATCGCTGCCGAGGAACATTCCCGTCTCCCCAAAGCCCACAGCAAGTGGTGCGCCATGCTGCGCGCCGACCATCAGATCCGGGTAGCCGGCGAAAAGGAGTGCGAGCGCATAGGCCCCTTCCAGCCGGCTGAACGCGGCGCGGGCGGCTTCGACCGGGGCCATTCCCTGTGCCAAATGTAAGTCAATCAGCTGGGCCACGGTCTCGGTATCCGTCTCGGTCTCGAACACTTGGCCGGCCGCTTCGAGCTCCGCGCGCAGTTCGGCGTGGTTTTCGATGATGCCGTTATGCACGACGCTGACGCGGGACGTGCCGTGCGGGTGGGCGTTGCGCTGGGTGGGCGCACCGTGGGTGGCCCAACGGGTGTGGCCGATGCCGGTCACACCGGGCAGCGGCGACTGGTCGAGTTCGTGGGCCAGGTTAACCAGCTTACCCGGTGCCCGGCGACGCTCGATATGGTCACCGACCAGGGTTGCGATGCCAGCGCTGTCGTAGCCGCGGTACTCCAGCCGGCGCAGCGCGTCGAGCAACAGGGGGGAGGCCGGTTCGATGCCAATAACGCCGACTATTCCGCACATGCCCGTCTCCACACTGACGTCGTCGCATGCCAACCGTTTGCGGCACTATTGCGGCAGATAGCATAACGTTGCGGGCGTTAACCATGCCTCAACGTGCGGCAGCGGCAATCGCCCCGCCGGTCATGACGACGCCGTAGCCTTGGTTCAGCCGGCGCATGGCCCGGGGGTGGCGAATAACGGCCGGGCGCGGGCCATAGCTAGGCCGGCACTGCGGCGAGGATGAAGGCGATCGGTGCGGCCAACTCGGCAACTCCGCGACCGTCAGCGCGCGCGGGACGCTTCTGCCTTAGCCGGGGTACTCCGGCAGTCGGCACCAGGTTCGGTACTGCGTGTCGACGCATGATTTCGGGCGGGTCGAAGCTGATATTATAGTGGAAGAACGGGCTGGCACTTGGCTGCAAATCACCCCTTTCGCCGTGTTTTCTCTACCGAGCCTGCGCGAGTTCGTCCTGCTTCCTCAACGGCCAGTCGCAAGACTTCCGGAGACGCCGGACTAAGGAGTGAGCCGTTATAAGAAATCAGTCGCTGGCAATTATGGGGCAGCGCTTTGTCCTGCAATCTGCCGGACGGCCCGCCGCAACACACCCGCATCATGTCGCAAAAGGGCCACGGCACCCCGCGCCGAATTGGGCCGGGCCAGCAGCACGCCCACCCGCTCCCGCCGCTGCTCTACCCACTCCGCCTTATACGCATCGTCGCCGCGGCCAAAATCCAGTTCGGCCACGCGATCCTTCTCCAGCAGCTGCCGGATCATCCATGCCGTCAGCACCGTACCAGGGGACCGCGCCCGATCGGCCTCGTCATGCGCCAGCTTCAGCACCGTCGCGATGCCGTGCCGCACGGTCCAATACTGGGCGGCAATCGGCCGGTCGCCCACCCACATCACGCCGATACGCAGGCACCCGTCCGCCGCCAGACCCGGCAGCAGCGCGCGGTTGAAGTCCGGAAACGGCTCAGGCGTCTTCCAGCTGCGGGCGTAAATCGCCTCATACGCAGCCAGCGCGCTCAGCACAGCGGGGCCTTCGGTCGCGAGCGTCAGGCGCACCGCCGGGTCCCGGGCGGCGGCGGCGGTGCGGCGGCGGATGGTTTCGCGCAGGCGGCCGGGCCGAGTGGCGAGGTATGCGGGCCAATCGAGCCCCGTCACGTTCCGGTGCCAGTTACCGAAGTGGCGATACGTCCGCGCCCGCAGCCCGGCCTGTCGTGCGCCGGCCATCAACGGCGTCAGCAATGGCCAGTCCGGGTCTATCGCCTCCAGCAGCAAAACGGGACTATGCGCCGCCAGCACCCGGCCGATGGCGGCCATGTCCGCGCCCGACGTCAGCAGCGGCTGGTATAAAATGGTGTACGGCGTGGTCAGGCTGCGCGTCCCGGCGGAACCGACAGTGAGTGGAAACAACGCCGCGGGTTGGCCGTCATCGTGGCAAAGCACGTAACGCGCGCCGGTGCCGGTGGGCAGCGCCGCCTGCTCCGTCGCCGCCCACCAGGCGCGGGTCGACTGTGCGGGCGCGGCGGCGAACAGCGTGTCCCACACAGCCGGCACGTCGCCGATACACTTGACCTCAGCCACGGCGCGCATACCAGGCCAGGCCAAGCCATTCGTGCAACGCGAAATAGCTCGTCGTCCAGGCCGAGACTCGGGGTACGAACTCGCTGGGCGTGATGCGTGGCCATAGGTCGGGGCGAACCGGGGCGGCGACTGGAACCATGCCTTGGCGCTCGAACGCCAGGATTGAGCGCCGCATGTGCCAGGCGTGCGTGACGAGCAGGACACGCTTTACACCAGCACTAGCAAGCATCGGCTGACTGAACGCCGCGTTCTCCCACGTGTCGAAACTTTTCTGCTCCACCCAGCGGACGGGCACGCCGAAATCGGTGCGCAGGCTGTCGGCCATCAGCGCGCCGACCGGGCGGGACGTACCGTCGACGATGCCGCCTGTGACTAGGATCGGCAGTCCCGTCTGACGGTGCAGCGCGGCGCCGGCCCGCAATCGCTCCAGCGTCAATGGCCCGATCGCGACGCCATTATCCGGCAGGCGCTGCACGTCGCCACCCAGTATGACAATGGCACCGGCAGCCCCCGGTTCCGCGGACGGGACGCCCAAAGACGCGAGTAGCGCGGTGCCGACCACGGGCAGCGACAGGAGGGTCAAGACCACGAGCGACAGGCCGGCCACGGTACCGAACCGGCGTCGCCAGAGTAGCCGGACGCCGGGGCGGGCGGCGAAGATGGTGCAGCACAAGGCCAACAGAAGCAGACTGATGGGGGGAACAACGAGCGTTGTCAGCACCGAACGCAGCACGCCTGTCTCCTCGAACCCGCGCGTTCATGCCCGGTTTGCCCGACCGCGCAAAGGGCGGCACAACCCGCCCGTGCCAGTGCTGATACAAACCAGCCGGCTTGATCCGGCCAACCTACCGATCATCGGCCGACGCTGGGATGCGCTGGCGGAGCAGGCCGGCGCGTCGTTTTTCCAGCGCTGGATCTGGGTAGGCGCACTGGCGGCAGAGCGTTATCCGAGGCCCGTGCTGATCGAGGCGACAGAGAGCGGGCGCACCGTGGGCCTGGCACTAGCCAATCGTGCCGGCTGGCCGCCCGTGCTGCATCTGCATGAAAGCGGTGATCCGGCGTGGGACAGCGTGTTCATCGAGCATAACGGCCCCGTGGTGGCGCCGAACCGCCCGGACGTATTGCGGGCGATGCTAGCGGCACTGCGCCCGGCCGTGCTGTCGGGTATCGGCAACAGCGTGCGGGATGCGGCGCGGGGGCTGGGTGACGCGTTGATCCAGACCCGGCTGGCCCCGTTTCGCGACCTGACCGCCCCCGACCCCGTCAGTCGAAATACGCGTCAGCAGCTGGCCCGGTCCGTCCGGGCCTATGGCGACGTGACGGTCGCGGCGGCGGCCAATGTCGGGCAGGCCAGGGATTGGTTCACGGCGATGGTGGCGCTGCATACCGCGACGTGGACAGGCCGGGGGAAGCCCGGGGCGTTCGCGTCACCTGGAGTGGTGCGGTTTCATCACGCGCTGATCGGCGATGGCGTGCCCGCCGGAACGGTCCAGCTGCTGCGCGTGGCGGCCGGGTCGGCAGCGGTGGGGTATTTGTACAATTTTCGCGCGGGTGGGACGGCGTATGCCTATCAAAGCGGGTTCGACTATGCCGGCGCCGGTCCCGCGCAGAAGGCAGGTTTAATAAGCCACGCGGCCGCCATTGGCTGGTACCAGGCCCAGGGATACGCCCGGTACGACTTCCTGGCGGGGGACAGCCAGTATAAGCGCAGCCTAGCGTCCGGCGCCATGCCGTTGCACTGGATGCGCCTGCGGCCCGCGTGGGATCCGCGCGGGATTTTGGATCAAATTACCCGGCGCAGGGCGCGGTAGGCCGGCAACGCCCAATCCGCGTTTTGGCGCAGTAAGCGCAGCGCCATGTTGTGCGGATAGCGATCCGACATCGGCGAATTCGCCCACGGCGTCCGGACGGCAATGCGGCGATAGGCGTCGCGCCACGGATGTTCGCACAGATATGCCCACGGTTTGCCCTCGCTATCAGCGTAGCGACCGTGACCGTGCGGGGCCGTGAAGTGGACTATAGCTGGATTACCAGAGCGGCGCCGGTCAAACCGAAAACCCCACTTGGTGTCGTGCCCGAATTGCGGCGCTTGCATGTTCCACATCGGGTCTAGCGCCAACCACTGCCCGCGCAGCACCCAATTCAAAGCGCACTGATCCGCCCAGGTCAGCCGGTCTGGGTTCTCACGCGCCCAGGTCACGACCCGATCACCTACGGCCTGGCTGCGCCAGCGGTCGAGGTCGATGACGGCGACGCCGCTGTTGAAGTACGGCTCGTCGGGGGTCAGGCCTAACCGGGCGCGGTCGGCGAACGCCACGTCCGGCACCGCGGCGATGATGTTGTCGCCCAAATCCACCGACCACAGTGGTGTGAGATCCGTTCGTACAACGATGTCCGAGTCCAGATAAATCACTCGGGAGATCGGCAGCACATCGCCCATCGACAGGCGCAGATAGGCTGCCAGGCTGCCATCCGCCCACCTCTTTAGCGTGGCAAACCGGCTCTCATCCAAACGGATCACCGTGAGTGCCGGGCCGACCGTGTCCTTCATCGCGTCCTCCTGCCGGAAGGTGGATGGGACCAAGGCGAATAGGCGGGCGTTCGGGGTGTGATCAAGGACGCTCAACAGCGTCACGGCCGAGTGTGGGGCGTAGCCATCATCATGTGCGACAACAACACAAGGCGGTACGTCTGATGAGTGGGTCATGAGCACTCCGCATATCCGAGCGCAGAGTTATATATTTGTTTTGCCGACGTCACGGTAGGCGGCCAGGCGCGCTCGGTCCAGCATTTGGAGGCGCATGGACGCGACCAGCCTTAGAGGCCGTTTGGAAAATGATTCCCTTGGACGCCGGCGTGTGATTCAAGCTCGGACTGTGGACCGATCAGAGTCGTCACCGAATGGCCGAAATTGCAAAGAAGACCAAGCGCTACCCATCTGACGTTACAGATGAGGAGTGGGAGGTGATCGCGCCCCTCATGCCCAAACCCGGACGGCGAGGACGACCGCGCGAGATCGAGTTCCGTGAAGTCATCAACGCCGTGCGCTACCTGGTGCGATCGGGCTGTGGCTGG
>JANPPS010000221.1:0-1667 GCA_031428635.1 Rhodospirillales bacterium | reverse complement strand
GCGCGGTGCTGGGCCTGCTGTGCGGGAGCGTCATCACGCTGTTGACCACCGCGCCGCTCGCCTCGGGTGCCATCGCCGGACCCGGGCACTGGGTGGGCGGCCTGCGGAGCGATGCGACTGGTTTGCCGCTGTTCGGCTGGTCGACCACCGGCGGCGACCTCCGCGTGCCTCACTTTTTCGCCACCCACCTGCTGCAGGTGCTGCCCATCTCAGGCTGGCTCGCAGACCGCCTGAATGCGCGGTTCGCATCGACCTGGGTGTGGGCGGTGGCCGGCCTGGGCCTTGGCGCTGTTGTGTTGACCATGGTGCAAGCCGTTGCGGGCCAGCCTTTCCTGGGCTGGAGCGTGCAGCGCTGATCTGCCGGACGATCACGACAGGGTTGTCCACCGCCAGCGGGGACAAGCCTGTGGACATCCGGTGCCAAGAACATGAATTCGCTGCAGGAGGCAAGAGCTTGCAGGACTTGCTGAGTTTTCGGGCACGGCCAAGCCGGGCCCACCTTGAAGCCGTGCACTGCGGGGGAGCGACGCCCGCGCGTGATGGGCCACCAACGCTCGCCTGGAGTGCGCGACCTCCATCGAGAGCGCGGCTCAATGCGGGCCCTCGGTGGCACCAAGATGGCGCGAGCCATCGGGCCGAATTGATACGATCGGGGCATGTGCCGCCACCGGGACAACCCATGACCGTTCAAAAGAACCGATCGCGGGTCACGGCCACTGCGCACGAGGTGCTTCCCAACTTCGGCCTCGCCTTCCTGATCGACGACCGCGAGACGACGTGGACGGTCACCAAGTGCACGGAGGGTCCCGGGCTGCAAGCGCTGCAGCCAGGTCAGCGGGTGCGACTGACGCTGGACCATCACCCGAACTTCAGCGTGGTCCGGAGCTACGATCCGGAGCACTGACGCCGGAAGGCTGTCGTCACGAGAACCGGGAGTGGTCCTGAGCCACATGGGGTGGACAATGCCCGGATGCGCGACGAAACCGTTCCAGCGTACCGGCCCTTGACAGGCATCTACGAGCCCTCGGCCATACAGCAGTTGCCGGATGGGCGATTCCTTGTCGTCGAGGACGAGAAGGAACACGCGCTGAGCGTGGTCACGATCGGCGCGGATGGCAAGGTCGAGGCCGTCGCATTGACCGCTGGACTTTTGCAGATCTTCAGTCCGTTCTGGAAGCTGGACGATCTCGAAGGGCTGGCCTTGGACCGCGCCGGCTTTGTCTACGGCATCACCTCGCACTCACGCGATGCTGGCGGCGATGAGAAGCCGTCGCGCGAAAAACTGGTTCGATTCCGTGTCGAGGGCGACCGGGTCATGGAGCCCAAGGTCGTTGGAGGGCTGAAACATGCCCTGACGACGAAGCATGCCGTGCTGGCCGCAGCAGCGGAAGTGCGGGACGTCAAGGCGAGCGGCGGGCTCAATATCGAAGGTCTGGAGATCAGCCCTGACCAGCAGCGGCTGCTGATCGGGTTTCGCAGCCCGTTGCGCGATGGTCGAGCGCTCATCGCGAGTGTCGAGAACCTGACCGAAGTTTTTGAATCGGACGCTGCCCCGCGGATCGCAGAACAGCTCGAAGATCTGGACCTGGGCGGCCACGGCATCCGCGGCCTGTCGTACGTTCCGGCTCTGGCCGGATACCTCGTGATCAGCGGCCCCGCATCACGTG
>JANPPS010000220.1:0-16095 GCA_031428635.1 Rhodospirillales bacterium | reverse complement strand
ACGCCCGTTTTCGTGCCATGCGGCCAGAATAACGGCTTCAAATTGCGCCCCGAGGATTTGGATGCCGCGATTACACCCCGCACCAAGTGGGTGATGCTGAACAGCCCCAATAATCCGACGGGCGCCGCGTACTCCGCCGATGAGCTGCGGGCGCTGGCCGATGTGCTGCTACAACACCCGCACGTATGGGTGTTCACGGACGACATCTATGAAAAGCTCGTTTACGGCGACTTCAAGTTCGCGACGCTGGTAGAGGTCGAGCCGCGGCTACGCGACCGGACCGTGACCATGAACGGCTGTAGCAAGTCGTACGCGATGACCGGCTGGCGGATCGGCTTCGCGGGCGCGCCAAAGCACCTTATCAAGGCGATGGACAAGCTGCAGTCGCAAAGCACTAGCAACACCAGCAGCATCAGCCAGGCCGCCGCGATCGAGGCACTGAACGGCCCGCAAGACTTCATCGCCACGATGATCGAGACCTACCAGGGCCGCCGTGACATGGTCGTCGCAATGCTGAACCAGGCGCCCGGCGTACATTGTCACACGCCGGAGGGGGCTTTTTACGTCTTTCCGTCCGTACACGGCGCGATCGGCAAGACCAGCCGCGGTGGTGTCCGCATCAACACCGACGAGGATTTCGTGATCGCGTTGCTGGAGGAGGAGGGCGTGGCCGCCGTTCATGGCTCGGCCTTCATGTACCCGGGCCATATGCGCATCAGCTACGCCACCGACACGGACAGCCTGCGCCGGGCCTGCGAACGCATTCAGCATTTCTGCGAAGGCCTGACCTAACACCATGCCGGCATTAGCGGACCGGCTGGGGCGCGCACCCCCGGCGGCCACGGTTGCGATGACGATCAAGGCCCGTGCGCTGCGGGCGCAGGGCGTGCCGGTCATCTCGCTCACGATCGGCGAGCCGGATTTCGACAGCCCGCCGGGTGCGATCGCGGCCGCGCACCAGGCGGCGCTGTCGGGTGACACGAAATACCCGCCACAAGACGGCACGCCCGCGTTGAAGTCGGCGATACAGCGTAAGCTGCTTCGGGATAACGGACTGGACTACGCGCTCGACGAGATCATGGTCAGCAATGGCGGCAAAGGCACGCTGTTCAACGCGCTGATGGCGACCGTCAATGACGGGGACGAGGTAATTATCCCGGCGCCGTATTGGGGGGCGTACCCGCTGATGACCGGCGTGGTTGGCGGCACGCCGGTGATCGTGAACTGCCCGCAGAATAATGGTTTTCGCCTGCGCGCGGATGACCTGGCGGCGGCCATCACGCCGCGGACCAAATGGCTGATCCTGAATAGCCCGAACAACCCGACCGGCGCCGCGCTATCGGCCGACGACCTGCGGGCACTAGCGGCGGTGCTGATGGATCATCCGCACGTCTGGATACTATCGGACGATATGTATGAGCATCTGGTGTTCGACGGTGTGCACGCGACGATGGCGGCCGTGGTGCCGCAGTTGCGCGACCGGGTGCTGACGGTCAGTGGCGTTTCTAAAACATATGCCATGACCGGCTGGCGCATTGGCTGGGCGGCCGGGCCGCGGGCGTTGATTGCGGCCATGGTGAACATGCAGGGCCAGGTCGCGGCCGGCGTTTCCACAATTGGTCAGGCCGCTGCAGCGGCCGCGTTGGATGGCCCGCAGGAAGCGGTGGCGACCATGGGTGACGCGTATCGGCGGCGTCGCGACCTGGTGGTGGACGCGCTGAACCAGGCGCCGGGCATCCAGTGCCATCGGCCTGAGGGCGCGTTCTACGTCTATCCAAACGTCGCCGGCTGCCTGGGCCGCACCACGGCGGCGGGCACCGTGCTGCATACGGACGAGGATTTTGCGCTGGCGTTGTTGGCCGAGCAACACGTGGCGCTGGTGCATGGCCGGTCATTTGGCATGAGCCCGTATGTGCGGATCAGCTACGCGACCGACGATGCGTCGCTGACGGAGGCGTGTGCGCGCATTCAGGTGTTTTGCCGGGGGCTACGATAGCTGCAACGGGCGGTGGCGGTGTGGGTTGTGTCGCCCGGCACTGATTGGCCTGCGCATGAAGGCTGGTGGCAACTCTTGCCGCGACCGAATCGCCGTGGCGGCTGTGGCACTTGAGCGCCGGAGCCGTCAGCGGCTACTGCCCGTCGCGCGTATAGCCTTCACCGGGCTCTAGAAGGTTTGCCCGAGGGCGTGGGCGCGAACGCAACATTTCGCAGATGCCTTACCGCCATCTCGCAACTTCATTGCCAACGAGCCGCGTGGAAGGCCGAACGCGCCATGGTGTTTGCACTGGACCATGGTGGCCGCCCCGTACCAACATTGCTGCGCGGAGGGCTCAAGTATTTTCCTATCAGCCTAGAAAAACACTTCTGGCGGTGGTCGTTCCTACCCACTCTGACGAAATGTACCGAAACCGAGAGTGATTTTCGGCCTCCTCCGTAATCCCTATTCAAGGTAAGCGGAGAAGGCCGTGATCCACATCAAGCCCAAAAGGCCTAAGCGCCCGATCGAGGTTTAATCCGCGGCGTCAGCCACCTGCGACCGCGGCTTATGCTTCAGGTCCGCCATCTTCTCCTGCACATGCCGGCTGAACACGTATTCGGCCGGGCGCGCGCCCGTTAAGTCGATTTCCGGCGCCATCGGCCCATCCAGCTTCGGTCCACGCAGCGCCGTCATCATCGTCTTGATTGGCGACTTTACCGCGTCCATTACCGCCGTGCTTTCATACCCCGAGTGGACCATGCAATCGGCGCACTTCTCATACTTACCGGTGCCGTATTTGTCCCATTCGGTCGTGTCCATCAGTTCGGCAAAGGTCTTGGCATACCCCTCACCCAGCAGATAGCAGGGCCGCTGCCAGCCGAACACATTGCGGGTCGGCTTGCCCCACGGCGTGCACTGATAGTTCTCGTTGCCGGCCAGGAAACTCATGAACAACGGCGACTGCGTGAACCGCCACTTATGCCCGCGGCCGAGCGTCAGGATGTCGCGAAACAGCTGCTTCGTCTTCTGCCGCGATAAGAAGTGCGCCTGGTCGGGCGCCCGTTCATACGCATAACCCGGGCTGGTCATGATGCCGTCGACACCCATCGCCATGACTTCGTCGAAGAACGCCGCTACCCGCTCCGGCTCTGCGCCGTCAAACAGCGTGCAGTTGATGGACAGGCGGAAGCCGCGCGCCTTGGCCTTTTTGATCGCGGCCACTGCCTTTTCGAACACGCCCGCCTGGCTCACGGACTGGTCGTGCATTGCCTTGTCGCCATCCAAATGCACGTCCCATGAGAAATACGGGTTCGGCGTGTACTGGTCCATTTTCTTATCGAGCAACAGCGCGTTCGTGCAAAGGTAGACGAACTTCTTTCGCGCCAGGATGCCCTCAACGATCTGCGGCATCTCTTTGTGCAGCAGCGGCTCGCCGCCCGCGATTGCCACAACCGGAGCTCCGCATTCATCGACGGCCGCAAGGCTATCGGCCACCGACAGGCGCTGGTTCAGGATCTCGGCCGGATAATCGATCTTGCCACAGCCGGAGCACGCGAGGTTGCAGCGGAACAACGGCTCCAGCATCAGCACCAGCGGGTAGCGCTTACGACCCAGCACATGCTGCTTCACGACATAAGCGCCGACCTGGACGACCTGACGCAACGGAACGGACATACGCGGACCCCTTACCTAACTCAACTCAGCCGGAAACTTGAACTTTACGTCTTCAGCCACGCCCGGCAGCAGCGCAACCTCAACCTCTCCAAACTGACGCAGGCCTTCGATCACGCCCTGCACCAGCATCTCCGGAGCACTCGCCCCGGCCGTTAGCCCGACCGTACCAACACCGTCGAACCATTCCCGTTGCAACGCGGTCGCGTCATCGATCAGGTAGCTCGGCGTACCCAACTCCGTGCCGATTTCAGCCAGTCGGTTGGAATTAGAACTATTCTTCGATCCCACAACCAGGATCAGGTCGACCAGCTTGGCCAAGTCATGCACTGCCTGCTGCCGATTCTGCGTCGCATAACAAATGTCACGCACGTCCGGCCCGACGATGCTGGGGAAACGCGCCTGCAGCGCTGCGATAATCCCGCGCGTATCGTCCACCGACAGCGTCGTCTGCGTGATGTAGGCCAGGCGGTCCGGGTCTCCAACCTCCAGGGTGGCCACGTCGGCGACCGTCTGTACCAGATGCACGCGGCCGGGAATTTGGCCGATCGTGCCCTCGACCTCGGCATGGCCGGCATGTCCGACCAGCACGACCTCCCGGTCCTGCGCGGCGTAGCGGCGACCCTCCGCATGAACTTTCGACACTAGCGGGCAGGTTGCGTCGATCACCGGTAGCCGGCGTTCGCGGGCTACTTCCTCAACCCGCTTGGCCACGCCGTGGGCGCTGAAAATTGTCATGGCACCAGGGGGAATATCGT
Organism: Rhodospirillales bacterium; assembly: GCA_031428635.1. GTDB lineage: Bacteria > Pseudomonadota > Alphaproteobacteria > Acetobacterales > Acetobacteraceae > JANPPS01. Next base: position 11,688 of record JANPPS010000220.1, on the reverse strand, counting down.
CTAGCTCATCGACGAACACCGCGCCGCGCTGACGCAAGTCCTCGACGACGTGGCGGTTATGCACAATCTCGTGACGGACATAGATTGGGGGGCCAAACTTGGCGATCGCCCGCTCCACGATCTCGATTGCCCGTTCAACACCGGCGCAAAACCCTCGTGGCTGAGCCAAAACAACCCGCATCAACACCCTCCGACCGCAACGAGACAACATACAACGATCTACTAGGTCTAAGGAGTGGCGACGCTGACCTAGGCGAGCGTTGTTGCAACAAAGACACAGTTCCGGCCTGCGCACGTGGCGGTATGGCACGCACACCCCAGTTTGAGTAGTGTGAACAATCTTGGTCGGCCAAAACTGTCGTCGGCTTGCCTCATTCGGCGTGGCGTGGTTCCTGCGCCACCGACCGCCAACCACCACGGGCCGCCCCAGACGCGGCCAACCGGGAGCAGACAGGTCCGATGAACCCGAGCGTACCGCCCACCCGCCCACAGACCCCGACACTCGATCGGGTACGCGTACCATCCGACATGCGAAACTTCTCGGCTGAACAGCTGCGTGACCTCGCGGATGAGCTCCGGGCGGAGACAATCGACGTCGTTAGCACGACTGGCGGACACCTGGGTGCGTCGCTGGGTGTGGTTGAGCTTACGGTCGCTCTGCACGCCGTATTCGACACGCCGCGTGATCGTATCCTGTGGGACGTTGGACACCAGGCCTACCCGCATAAGATCCTGACCGGCCGTCGCGACCGGATCCGCACACTGCGTCAGCCCAACGGCCTCAGCGGGTTCACCCGCCGCAGCGAGTCGGAATACGACCCCTTCGGCGCCGCCCATAGCAGCACCAGCATCTCGGCCGGGCTCGGCATGGCCGTGGCGCATGACCTGCACAACGAGACAGACCGGCACGTTGTGGCCGTAATCGGCGATGGCGCAATGAGCGCCGGGATGGCGTATGAGGCGATGAATAACGCCGGTGCCCGGCGGTCGCGCTTGCTGGTAATTCTCAACGACAACGACATGTCGATCGCCCCGCCCGTTGGGGCCATGAGCGCCTACCTATCTCGGCTGATCAGCAGCCGTTCGTTCCTGAGCCTCCGTGATCTCGCGGCTCGCATGGCCACGCGCTTCCCGCGCGGTATCCAGCGCACGGCCCGCCGCGCGGAGGAGTACGCGCGCGGTATCCTGACTGGCGGCACGCTGTTCGAGGAGCTTGGCTTCTACTACGTGGGCCCGATCGACGGCCACAACCTGGACCACCTATTGCCGGTGCTGCGCAACGTGCGGGAGGCGGAGGAAAGCGGCCCGATACTGCTGCATGTCATCACTAAAAAGGGTCATGGCTACCCGCCCGCGGAAGCCAGCCCGGACAAGTACCACGGCGTCAGCAAGTTCAACGTGGTCACGGGCGAGCAGGTCAAGGCACCGCCGGGCCCGCCGCAGTACACGCGCGTATTCGCCGACGCGTTGATTGCGGAAGCTCAGGCCGATCCCAGCATCGTCGCCATCACCGCCGCCATGCCAACCGGCACCGGCCTCGATCGCTTTGGCAAGCTATTTCCGGACCGCATGTTCGACGTGGGCATTGCGGAGCAGCACGCGGTAACGTTCGCCGCCGGCATGGCCACAGAGGGGCTGAAGCCGTACTGCGCAATCTACAGCACATTCCTTCAGCGCGCGTACGACCAGGTCGTACATGACGTCGCGATCCAGTCGCTGCCGGTGCGGTTCGGGATTGATCGCGCCGGGCTTGTGGGTGCCGATGGTGCGACGCACGCAGGCAGCTTTGACCTCGCCTACCTCGGCTGTCTGCCGGGTTTCGTTATTATGGCGCCCTCTGATGAGCTTGAGCTCATGCACATGGTGGCCACGTCCGCCATCATCGATGACCGGCCGAGCGCCGTGCGCTACCCGCGCGGTGAGGGGACCGGCATGACGCTACCGGCACGCGGCACCGTGCTCGACATCGGCCGCGGCCGCATCATGCGGGAGGGGACAAAGATCGCCATCCTGTCGCTCGGTACCCGTCTGGCCGAGAGTCTGCGGGCGGCCGACGAACTGGCTGCGCGCGGCTTGTCGACCACGGTCGCCGATGCACGCTTCGCCAAGCCGTTCGACGTTGCAATGGTTGAGCAACTGGCGCGGCACCACGCCGTGCTGGTGATCGTGGAAGAGGGTTCGATCGGCGGCTTCGGCGCCGCCATTCTGCAGCACCTGGCCAAGCGCGGGCTGCTGGATAACGGCCTGCGCATTCGGTCCATGACGCTGCCAGACAAGTTTATCGACCATAACAGTCCGGCCGCGCAGATGATCGAGGCGGGGCTCGCGGCGAAGGACATTGTGGCCACGGCCATGCATGCGTTGGGCCGTGACGACGCGCTGACCCTGGTGCAGCCCGCGGAATGATGCAACGTCGCGCTCTGATGGGGGGGCTGGCTCTGCTGGCGGCGCGTCCGGCGTGGGCCGCTGATGGACCCGATGTCCCGATCCACGGGCTGCTGGATGCGTTGCTGGCCAGTATGAAGGCAGGCACCACGGCACCATTCCCGCAGCGTTTCGCTAAACTCGCACCCGCGGTCGATCGCGCCTACGATCTTCCGGCGACCCTGCAGGCAACCGTTGGGCCGCGCTGGTCCAGCTTTACCCCCACCCAGCAGGCGCAGTTGCTGGATGCATTCCGCGTTTTCACCATTGCCCGCTACGCCGATAATTTCGACGAGTACGGGGGAGAACGGCTGGAAGTCCTGCCGGACACGCGCGCGGCGGGTTCCGATCAGATCGTGCCGACCCAGATCGTCCCCGCCCGCGGCGACACGATCCTCATCGATTACGTGATGCACGAGACGCCGCAGGGCTGGCGCGCGGTGGATGTGCTTCTGAACGGCACCATCAGCCAGGTGGCGGTCCAACGATCCGACTTTCGCGCGCTGCTGACGTCGGGCGGCGCGGACGCGCTGATCGCCAGCCTGCGGCAGAAGACGGCAAGCCTGTCGGGCAATACGCTGTGACCGATGCAATCGCTGTCCTATGCGCGGCAATGGCCACGGCCGGGCTGATTCAGGCTGGGGCCGGGTTGCTTGCGTTGTTCCGTCACCAAAACGGGCGTCCCCCACCCGCTGCCACCTGCACGCCTGTCACGGTGCTGAAGCCGCTGCATGGGGATGAGCCGTTGCTGGAGCAGGCGCTGGCGACGTTCTGCGCGCAGGACTTTCCCACATTCCAAATCGTGTTCGGCGTCCAGAACCCGGCCGACCCGGCGCTCCATGTTGTGGACAGGCTGCGTGCCCGATTCCCGGACGTAGACATGGCCGTCGTGATCGACAGCACCGTTCATGGGCCGAACCACAAGATCGCCAACGTGATCAACATGTTCAGCGCGGCTAAGCACGACACGCTGGTGATTGCGGACAGCGACATTCATGCGGCGCCAGACTACCTGCGGCATCTGACCGACACGCTGGCCCAGCCAGGCGTGGGCCTGGTCACGACGCTGTATGCCGGCCTGCCGGCCACCTCGGGCGTCGCCGGGGCAATGGGCGCGGCGCATATCAATCACAGCTTCCTGCCGGGCGCGCTGCTTGCCCGGGCCATGGGACGGCAGGACTGCCTGGGCGCAACCATGGCACTGACCCGGCAGACTCTGCTCGACGTGGGCGGCCTCGCGGCATTGAGTAATCACCTGGCCGATGACGCGGTACTCGGCCGGCTCGTCGCCGAACGCGGGCTGACGGTCGCCCTGGCTGCTACCATCCCGCAGACGACAATACCCGAGGAGCGAATCGGCGCGCTGTTGGAGCATGAGCTGCGCTGGGCGCGGACGATCCGGTCGCTGGTGCCCGTCGGGTTTGCGCTGTCGATCATGCAATTCCCAATCGTGTGGGCCGCGCTGGCCGTAGCGTTTTCGGACGGTAATGCTTGGGCCTGGGCCGTGTTCGCCGGCGCCTGGTCGGGTCGGGCCGCGATTGCCTGCGCCATGGACCGCATGCTGGCGGTTGTGTCGCACCCCCTCGCGCTCTGGTGGATGCCGGCGCGGGACCTTATGTCGGTAATCGTGATCGCCGCCAGCTACCGCACAAACCGCGTCGCATGGCGCGGACAGACGTTGCATGCCATACCGCCGCCACGCGTAATCCAAGCCCTTGCTGCAAACGCAGCTATGGCCTCCGATTTGGGCTATGCCCGGGGAATGACGCCACCATGATGAAAACTCTTTTTCTACAGCCCCCCTCCTTCGGCGGCTTCGACGGTGGTGCCGGATCGCGGTACCAGGCCAAGCGAGAGATCAAGTCGTTTTGGTACCCGACGTGGCTCGCGCAGCCCGCGGCCCTCGTACCCGGGTCCAAGCTAATCGATGCGCCGCCTGCGAACCTCGGCATGGCACCCGTCCTGGCCGCCGCGCGCGAGCATGAGTTGTGCATCATCCATACCAGCACGCCATCCTTCCCGTCCGACGTGAAGGTCGCGCAGGCGATGAAGGACGCGAACCCGGCGCTGAAGATCGGCTTCGTGGGTGCGAAGGTGGCCGTTCAGCCCGGCGAGAGCCTGCAGCAGGGCGCGCCGATAGACTTCGTGGCGCGGAACGAGTTCGATTTCACCTGCCTCGAGGTCGCAGAAGGGCGTGATTTCAGCAGCATCGACGGCATCAGCTATCGCGACAGCAACGGGCGTCTGCAGCACAACAAAGACCGAGCGATCCTGCAGGACATGGATCAGCTGCCGTTCGTGACCGACGTGTACAAGCGCGATTTGCGGATCGAGGACTACTTCATCGGCTACCTGATGCATCCCTATATCTCGATCTACACCGGGCGCGGCTGCAAATCCCGCTGCACGTTCTGCCTGTGGCCGCAGACAGTGGGCGGCCATACCTACCGCGTTCGAAGCCCGGGCCATGTTGCCGCCGAGATCAAGCAGGCGATGCGCGACTTCCCGCAAGTCCGGGAGTTCTTTTTCGACGACGACACGTTCACCGACAACCTGCCCCGGGCCGAGGCCATCGCGGTCGAGCTGGGTAAGCTGGGTGTAACCTGGTCCTGCAACGCCAAGGCGAACGTGCCGCGGTCAACGCTGAAAGTGTTGAAGGATAACGGCCTACGGCTGTTGCTAGTGGGGTACGAGAGCGGCAACCAGCAAATCCTGCACAATATTAAAAAGGGTCTGCGGATCGACGTCGCGAAGCAATTCACCAAGGATTGCCACGAGCTGGGGATCAAGATCCACGGCACCTTCATCCTCGGCCTACCCGGCGAGACGAAAGAGACGATCGAGGAGACGATCAAGTACGCCGTCGAGATCAACCCGCACACGATGCAGGTCTCATTGGCGGCGCCGTATCCCGGCACGTTCTTGTATGATCAGGCGGTCGAGAACGGCTGGCTCGATGCGGACCACGCCGAGCTGATCGACGAGCGCGGCGTGCAGATCGCGCCTTTGCACTACCCGCATCTATCGCACACCGAGATCTTCGAGAACGTCGAGACGTTCTATCGCCGCTTCTACTTCCGCGGCCCGAAGATCGCGTCGATTGTGGGCGAGATGGTGCGCAGCCCGCAAATGATGAAGCGTCGCCTGCGTGAGGGCGTCGAGTTCTTCGCATTCCTGCGGGAGCGGAACAAAGCCGCCTAGCTTCGATGCGTGAGCTCATCATCACCGCCGACGATTTTGGCTTGTCGGAGGCGGTGAATGAGGGCGTCGAGCGAGCGCACCGCGAAGGCATTCTGAACACGGCCAGTCTTATGATCGCTGGCCCTGCCGCCGCCGATGCGGTGCGCCGGGCCCGGTTAATGCCCGATCTTCGCGTGGGTCTGCATGTGGTCGTGATCGAGGGTCGCGCTGCTCTGCCCGGTATCTGCCCGAGCTTGATAGACCACGCTGGCTGGTTCCCGAGTGACCCCCTGCATGTGGGCGTGCACTACGCCATTAGCCGTAGTGCCCGGCGACAGTTACGGGCGGAAATAGCAGCCCAATTCCGGGCGTTCCGCGGCACAGGCCTGGCACTCGACCACGCAAACGCCCACAAGCATCTGCATCTACATCCCGTCGTCGCCCGCGGCATCATTGACGCAGGCGCGGAGTTCGGCCTGCGCGCCATGCGTATCCCTAGCGAGCCGCCGGCGACGCTGCTGGCGTGCGGCGATCGCCCCGGCCGGACCGCGCAGGTGCTGTATCGTTGGACCCGGGTGCTACGGGCGCAGGCGACCCGGGCCGGGCTACGGGTAAACGACCACGTTTTCGGCCTCGCCTGGTCCGGCCATATGATTGCGGAACGCTTACTGACGCTGGCCCCGCATCTGCCGGACGGGCTGACAGAGCTGTACTTTCACCCCGCCGCGTGGCGGGATAGCCGTCTGGACCAGTTCATGCCCGAGTATGAGCATGAGGCGGAGTTGGCGGCGCTGACCAGCCCGCATGTGCGTGAGGCGCTGATACAGGTCGGCGCGGTGCCAGCGACCTTCACGTAGTGCCTTGATCCCCCCACGGCCGCCCGCCATCTACTGATAAACACGGAGATCATCATGGAACAAGCGACATTGGGCGGCGGCTGCTTCTGGTGCGTCGAACCTATTTTCACCGCGTTACGCGGCGTGCAGTCCAGCGTTTCGGGCTATGCCGGCGGGCAGACAGTTAATCCGACCTATGACCAGGTTTGCGGCAAGCGCACTGGTCATGCGGAAGTTGTGCAGTTGACGTTCGACCCGGCGCAGATCAGTTACGCGGATATTCTACGCGTGTTCTTTACCCTGCACGACCCGACGACGCTCGACCAGCAGGGCGCTGACGTCGGCCCGCAATACCGCAGCATCATCCTGACCCACGACGACGCGCAGGCCGAAACGGCCCGAGCTGTGTTGGCCGAGATGGATGAAACCCACGTCTGGCCGCGCCCGATCGTGACGCAAATCGTACCACTGGAAAAGTTCTGGCGCGCCGAGGACGAGCATCAGGATTACTTCGCCCGCAACCCCTGGTCAGGCTACTGCCGGGCCGTGATCGTGCCGAAGGTCGCGAAGCTGCGCAAGCTGTTCCAGGACCGGCTCAAGACCAAAGCGGCGTGAGGAAGCAACTGGCCCAGGCGTATCGCGGCCTGGGCCAGTCTCTAATCCAGGGTACGGCCGGCAATATAAGTGTGCGGACCGCGACCGGCATGCTGATCAGCCCGACCCGCACGACGCCGGACCACATCACGCCGGACGCAGTAGTGGCCATGGCGCTGGACAACCCGACATCGGACGCCAGCAGCGAGTGGGCACTGCATGGCACTCTGTACGCCTCGCGGCCCGACCTGGGTGCCATCGTGCACACCCATAGCGACCATTGTACGGCACTCGCCTGCCTCGGTCTGCCACTGCCGGCGTTCCACTACATGGTATTGACGTTCGGCGGCGATGATGTGCGCTGCGCCCCATACGCGGTGTTTGGCACGCCGGAACTGGCGGTTCTGGCGGTGACCGCCATGGCAGGGCGGACAGCCTGTCTGCTGGCAAACCACGGCATGATAGCGGCCGGGCCGGACCTCGATACAGCGTTGGCGGCAGCGCATTTGCTGGAGCAATTGGCCCGGCAATACCTCCTGACCCGGGCAGCCGGGACGCCGCGCGTGCTGACAGCAGAAGAATGCGAGGCCGCACGCGAGCGATTTCGGACGTACTAGGCATCAGCCAGATCGGCAGCCTCGATGACCCTAACCCGTACCGCCTTGCCAGCCCGTCAGAGGGGTTTATCCGCGATTACACTAACGGTATCGACGACTGTCACGCCTGCCAGCAGTGAACGGCGCGAGTGGCCGGGCGGCAGAGGTAAGCGGCTAAGCGTCGCCCCACGCGCGCAGGATCGCCCGTCCGATCATCGCGGCCCAACCCGGCACGACGGCATTTCCGAGCGCCGTCAACCGGGCGCGACGGTCCGTTGCGCATCCATCCATGCAGGTGGATAGCCCATCAGCCACTCGGCATAGGCCGGGTTTAGGCGGCCACTCACTGCGTCGTTTAGCTGGCAGGACCGACGCAGTGGCGCTGGGCCACGGACCCAACCTTCCAATCCCGGGCCATCGACACGGAGAGATATGGCTTCGGCCACGATCCACACTCGTACCCGGCGATAGGGCGCGCCGTTATGGGTAGCACCCACCACGCATGGACTTCCGGCGTAACTGAGCGCCGCCAGGTCAGCCAGCACCCGGTCCGCGCCCCCGCCTCACAGGCCAGGGAGTTTTCAACCACCACCACCCAACGCGACTGACACTCGGCGACCAGTCGCGCCATGTGGGACCCAAGGCTCGAACGCGCACCGGCTAGGCCAGCACCGCAGCCGACGAGGCTGATGTCCCAGCAGGGGAATCCGCCGCATAGCACGTCCGGCTGGGGCATGCCGCTGGCGCGGAGGGCTGCGCGGGAGCACGGCTCTGCCTTGCAGAGCGCGACGGTTTGTATGCCGAACCAATGGAGGCCGAGGCTGATGCCGCTAAAGAGGTCAAGGCGAGCGACCTTCCGTGGGAACATCTGGAATAGAGGTCATTCCTACCAGAACCGCGCAATTATGGCGTATGAATGGTTTATATTTGTTATGCTGCGGTTTTTCTCTCGACAGATGGTGAACGGAACCGCACCATTCCGTCATGCAAGGGGATGTAACGAAATGAATGGATTGGGAGATGCCCAAATTCGTCCATACTCGCACCAGGTCGGCGCGGCAGTCGTGACGGCGCTGGCCGTGCTCTCGTGGTTGGCTGTCGCCGGAGTAGTGCAGCTTTTCGTCGGGTAGTTTGGGCTTCCCGCTTTGCGCGCAGTCTAGAATTTACCTGCCAGTGAGTGTTGCGGGCATGAGTATCATGCTCGCTGCCGTGCCCTGGTGTGTGGAGATTCACATGTCACCCGACATGTGAGTTGTGCAGATCGTCGGCCTAATGCTCTCGTATCCGCAGTCCTGAATGTGCCAGTAGGACCGAATTTAGGCCAAGCGGCTACTCGTGCGGGTCGGCGAGCAAGGCAATAACCGATCCGCGGTATAATTCTCCCGTTCAGAGCAATCAAACCTGGTGGAGGGGGCTGGATTCGAACCAGCGTAGGCGTACACCAGCGGATTTACAGTCCGCCCCCTTTAGCCACTCGGGCACCCCTCCAGGCAGGGGTCGGACGTATCGCCCGGCCCCGTCAGCGTCAATAGGCTCGGTACGGGGTAACAGCTTCTGTACCTCCGCCATCACGTCGGCCAGCACAACCTCTGGCGGCGTCCGCTGCTCCACAATGCGCGCCAGGTTGCCCATGATTGTCTACGTGATGCGTATGTCGTCGGTGCTCAGACAGTTGTCCTAGGGCTAGGTGATCGGCGTATAGCCTAGCGCCGCGGGTTGCGGGTCAGCATAACGGTAGCACGCCCCCTCGTCGAAGTTCACCGGAACCGGACGGCCGGCACTGCCTAAAACCTGCGCTCCGCCAAACGACATCATTACTCCGCGCTACTACCAATACGCAGGGGTCATGACCGTGCGACGACAGGAATGCAAAGCTTCGGCGGTTACCGACGTTGGCGGCGCGGCGGATATCGTTGCGCGGCGGCAGTGCCCGGCACCGACCCGATCTGTTACAGTTGTGTCCCAAGTCACCGCGACGGATCAATCCTCATGCGCCTGCTACCATCGCTCGCACTGACATGCCTCGCATGGCCTCTGTATGCGGCGGAACCGGTGTTGAGCCGGGTGACACTGTCTTCGGGCGGCGTAGGGCAGTTCGAGTTCACGGCCGACGTGGACGGCGCGGCGACGCTGCCGCTCGATGTCCCGCTCGATCAGGTCGACGACATCCTGAAAAGCCTGCGCGTCACAGACCCGGCCGGACTGCCCAATCTTCGCCTACCCGGGCGGGAGCCGCTATCCGAAAGCTTTCGCCCGCTACCCTTCAAGCCGGAGGCGTTTGCGTCCGCCGACGCGTTGCTGGGTGCGTTGATCGGTGAGCCGGTGCGGCTACCGGGGCCGGGGATCACCGGCTCCATTCTGTCAGTGACGGCGATCGAGACGGCACTACCGAATGGCGGCGGCACCGTGACCCGCCATCGGCTGACGGTCGCAACCGCGCTGGGTATCGAGAGTGTGACGCTCGAGGACGCAGGCGCGGTCGAGTTTACGTCCGAGCCCCTCCGCCACCAGGTCGCGACCGCACTCACTGCCATCGCCGCCGCCCGCGTCCAGGACCGGCGCGCGGTACAACTGGGGCTGGCCGCGGGAGGACCCCGCCGCGTGAGCTTTGGCTTCGTGACGCCCGTGCCGGTGTGGAAAATGTCGTACCGGTTGGTTGTACCGGCCGACGGCGTGGACGGCCCGGCGCAGCTGCAGGGCTTTGCAGTGGTCGAAAACCTCAGTGGACGGGCCTGGAAGGATGTGGAGGTGGTGCTGACGGCCGGGCAGCCGGTGCTGTACCATCAGCCGCTCTATGAGGCCGTGTTGACCCGCCGTCCGGAGGCACCGGTCGAAGTGCCAAACCGGCTTATGCCGCAGCTGGACCAGGGGTCGGCAGCGATGAAGGCCGCAGTCGCCGTCCTACCCGCCCCGTCTCCGGCGCCAATGATGGCTATGCCGGCACCCGCTATGCGGATGGATCGGCAGCAGGCCCCGGCCGAGGCCGCGCAGTCCGTGGCACAGGTGGCCTATCACCTGGCAGCTCCGGTGACCGCCGCATCGGGCGAGACATTGCTGTTGCCGATCATCGACCGTCCATTGCCGGCCAAGCGCGTGGCCCTGTACCAGCCAGAGACCGATCGCCTGCATCCGCTGGTCGCCCTGCAACTGACCAACGATACCGCCGGTGCGCTGCCGCCCGGCCTGGTCACGCTGTTCGAGCGGCAGGCCGATGGCAGCATCACCTTCGTCGGTGACGCACGCCTTCCGACCATTCAACCTGGCGAAGACCGGCTCGCGAGCTTCGCCGCGGACCTGGCGGTGCAGGTCAACCAGTCCCAAGCCCAGACATCCACGATTCTGAGTGCCCGTGGTGCCCGCGGCGTGTTCGAGTATGACCAACGGATACGCCTGACGACCACGTACCGTGTGACGACACCCCCCGGCGCCGGCCGAACGCTGCTATTCGATCAGCGCAAAGATGCGGAGGCGGTTCTCGTAGAGCCGATAACGGGCGTCACCGTCACGCCGTCCGGCTACCGGATCGAACGGGTCGTGAGTGCCGGTAAGACGGAGACATTTCGGGTCGTGGAGGAGGTCGGGCACGTTCGCCAAGTCGTGCTCTCGACGGTCCAGGGAGACTTTTTCGCCCAATGGGCCCGGCAAGACGACGCGCCGGCCACGGTGAAAGCGGCCTTTCAGCGCCTATCGCAACTACGCACCGACCTAGATCGTAAAACGGACGCGGTGAAGGCGTTGCAGGCCCGCCGCACCGTCATCGTCACCGACCAGGACCGCCTGCGCGCCAACCTGCAGGCCGTGCCGGCGCAAAGCGAGCTGCAGCGGCGATACCTCGCGCAAATGCTGCAGCAGGAGACGGAACTGTCATCTCTACAGGCGCAGGAAGCCGCCGCGCAGAAGGGTGCGAACGATAACGATGCGGTGCTGAAGGACGCAATCCTGAACTTCGCAACGTGAAGGTCAGCGCTAATTCGCCGCGCATACTCCGCTCACGCGCGCCAGGCTAGCCATGACGCCGCCCGAAAACACGATTCCGAAATCCATCGGCTCACCCGCCC
>JANPPS010000219.1:0-4407 GCA_031428635.1 Rhodospirillales bacterium | reverse complement strand
GAAAAGGGCGAACGCGTCGACAAGATCCGCCTGTCCCTTACTCTCAATGATGCGGCCGACGAACAGCACAGTGAAGGGACCGTCCGGATCGCGCCAAACTGGATCAGTCGCGCGGGCCAGCATCGCATCCACGTCGAACAGCAGCGGGCAGGCAGCGACGGGTGTGAAACCGGCACGCCGGAGCTCGATTGCGCTGTACTCGCTCGCGGCCAGGGCGTCCACCACCCCGTCTCGCAGTTGCGCCAGTTGACGCCGGCCCTGGACGGCTCCGTCCCGAAGTCCACCGGCGGGCAAGAGATGGGGTGGGGTGATGTTATGATAATAAAGCACCTTTGGCGCGGGTTGGGCCAGCACGCGGTCAAGCTGGCCATGGCCCATCGAGTGATGAACGATCAGCACATGGCGATCATCGGGTGGTAGGTCCGCGATCATGCGGAGTTCATGCGAAAGGTCCGGGTCGCGATGCTCGACAAAGATATCGCTACGAAGACCGTCGGCGCGCAGACGGTCGCGTATTAGCAGTAAAGAGTTGGTTACGGCGTCTCCCACCGCGGAGCCGGAGTGAAACTGGTGCACGGTCCGTAAAGGACCGCGGTTCCTATGCCGTTGCCCATCGATCGCCGCAGGCTCGCACGACGCAGGTCCCGGCAGGGCGGCGGATGCTTGCGCCGTCGTCTCTGGGCCGGGCGTCTCTGGGCCGGGCGTGTCTGGGACGGGTGCCTTCGGGACGGGACCCACCACCAAAGCCGGGGTAATGGCACCTTTCCTCGCGATTGAGGAAATTGCACGTAATGGCTGGGTCACCCGCCAGGATGTGCTGCGGCGGGTGGCATCCAGTAGCCGCTCTGCCTCCGCAAGACAGCCCATAAGCGCTATGGTCTGCCGATCTGCTTCGGCCATCCGCCCCTCCAGACCACCACACCGGGCCTGAAGAGCGTCAGCGCGGGCCTGAAGATCGTCAGCGCGGGCCTGAAGATCGTCGGTGCGGGCCTGCATATGTTGGCGGTCCTGCTCAACTTGGGCCAGCCGCGTCCGGGACACGCCTAGGTCACGAGCTTGCTCAAAAGCACGACTATAGGCTGCGCGAGCGCCAGCGTCGGCAAGCCTCGCACGGTCCTGGGTCAGGCGCAGGTCGGCCTCGGTTTGCCCGGCGCGGTGGAGTTCGGCCACGCTGACCACGCCGTCGAACACATTGATCGGGATGGCAAAGCAGGGGGATAGTGCGGCCACCCACTCATCGGCGATGTAGAACCGGTTAAGCCCATCGAACCAGGCGAAGCGGTAGCCGGCATCGAGCAGTAGCGGCTCCCACCCCTCATGCGCGGGCTCCGTCGTTTTGGGCCGCGTTGCCTCGACCAAGATGACGCGGGGGCGATGGCGCTTGAAGTCGCATCCCTCTAGAACCTCGCGTTCGGCTCCTTCAACGTCGATTTTAAGAAAATGGATGGTGTCCGGTGCGTGCTCATCCAGGATCGCCGAGAGCTGGCGGACGGAGACGGTCAGAGGGTGCAGGTCGTGGCCGTCGCGTTCCAGCCGGGCGGCGTCGGCAGAGTTTATGGTCGAAAGACCAGTCCCCGGAACGACGTGCAAGATCGTCGAGCCATCCCTGGCCCCAGCGGCGATCTCAAGGGTGACATCGCGCGGGCGGGCGTCGGCAATTCGGCGTGCCATCGACGGCACTGGCTCAATATTTACACCGTGCCAGCCGCGGTCGTAGAACGCGCGGGTGACCGAATCGGCGTCTGGGTCGGCAGCACCCACGTCGACGTAGAATCCGGGCCCGGCGTCGTGGAACGCGCGCCACAGCATCGCGTCCTCATTATTTTGCGCGTACGAGATAAATGCCATGTCGTCTCCTCAGTCGCTTGCCCGGCGCCAGTCGAACACCCAGTACGGCCTGCCTGTCGGCCCCTTGCCCAGGCGCACCACGGCGTGGCGGATGTAACGGCCGCCGTCCGGGGTCTCGGCTTCGGCGGTGATGGCGACGGTACGGTCCCCCTGTCCGCCACCGCTCAAGTCTTGCTGACCTGTCGCGTCGCGAAGGGCCTGCACAACGATGGGCTGCGCGACGGTTGGGTCCGGGTCGCCGTCATAGGCAATCGTGAGATAGGGGGTGAGGCGGGCGAGCAGGGTCGGGGTCATACCCAGCACAAGGCCGACCTCCTCCACGGTGCGGAACGGAGCCTCGGGCGGTGAATAGTCGCGTCCGGCGGCGGCATATTCCGGGGCTTTCGCGCCGAATGGACGCGCATTTGCGCCGATGGATCGCCAGTCGGCGATGGCGGCAGCGATCCCGCGAGCACTTCCCGCATCGGCGCCTACGCCGCGAAGCAGCGCCTGAAGCAGTGCTTCCGAGGCTTGGTTGGGGTTCACGCGGCCGGCCTCATCCTCGATGAGTACGGTGGCAACGCCACCGGGCAGTACCAGGCGGCGGCGCACCGCTGTTGGGTGCCCAACCATGGGACCCCAACCGTCGGGACTGCGGTCAAGCATGTGAAACATCGCCTCATACACCGCCGAGTCAGCAACCATTTCGGCGGCGGCGGCAGCACGTAGATTTCTGGCCAGCTTTGCCTCTGTGCGGCCGGCCGTGACCAACTGTGTCGTAATCAGCGTAAACAGAACGAGCGACCATAGGACCAAGATCAACGCGAACCCTTGTTCTCGCCCCCCAGTCATTCCAGGCCTAGACGGCGGCGCACGCGTCCGCTGGGGTCGGTCGAAGGCGGCGGCGGCAGCGCCCTCAGCTGGCTTGGCACTGCGGCCGCGTTCGGTAACTGGTCGCGCAGATCTTCCGTCAACGCCCGAGCATCCCGCTGGTCATGGATCACGCGTGGCGTAATTAGAACGAGCAGTTCGGTCCGCTGCCGGGTATTGTTTTGGGTCCCGAACAGCGATCCCAGGACGGGGATACGGCTGAAGAACGGAATGCCGGAGTTTCCGCTTGAGACGTTATCTCGGATGAGGCCGGCCAGCCCAACCGTTTGACCGTCCTGCACTGCCACACGCGTTTTTACAACGCGCTGTGTAAACGTCGGTGAGTTCAAGCCGGGCGTCGTCTGCGTTGGATCGACGTCGCTTACTTCCTGCGAGATGTCGAGTGTCACCAGGCCCCCGCTATTTACGCGGGGGGTCACCTCCATAATGACCCCGGTCTCGCGATAGTCGACCGAGCTTACGATCGGCGCGCCAGCGGCCAGTGTGCTCTGAGCGCTTTGGGTCAGAAACGGTACAAGCTGACCCACCTGGAGCCGCGCCGCTTCGTTATCCAGTACCGTGACCTGCGGCGCCGACAGGACCCGGACCTGGGTTACAGCCTGCAACGCAGTGATAGCCAGCGGCGCTCCACCATCGTTTCTTCCGGCAAAGATGAAGCCGGGCAGGGCGGTGTTCAAACCGGCTGAAACGGCGGTCGCCGTCGCGGTGCTGAGCACTGAGTTGAATTCACCGCTCGTGAAGTAGAATTGGGTTCCATACCGAAGCTGGTCGTTCAGCGTCACCTCAGCGATGGTTGCGTCGATGCGAACCTGCAACGGCAGGATATCCAGGCGGCGCAACGTCGCCTCGACTGCATCGCGTTCCTGGGGCGTGGCGTAAATAAGCAGCGCGTTATTCTGCCCGTTGGGAATGATGCGCATGCTATCGGCGGAACTGTCGCCGCCGCCGCCAGGGCCGCCGCCGGGTTCCAAGCCGCCCAGCAGCGGATTGCTGGATTGGTCTGGACCGCCTCCGCTGGCACCCTGCGTGACAGTCGGCCCACCCGACGCGGTCGCCAGCTGTCCCTGTGCCGATTGCCCGCCGCCGCCACCACCACCGCGCATGCCAATACCGCCAGACACACCAATACCGCCATATGACCCGCCACCACCCGCGCCGCCCGACGACCCGCCGCCATTATTGCCGAGGCTGCGCCCACTGCGCCCCGGCCCGATACCCCCGGCCGGAGAGGGCTGCGCCGTCACGCTCCGCGGTGTGAACGCCTGCTGCAGGACAAAGGCGATGTCGTTGCTGCGGCTATTTTGCAGGTAATATACGCTCCAGCCCCGTACCGAAAACCGCCGCCCCCGTTCAACTAATGCGTATACCCGTCGTACGTCCTCGATGTACCGAGGCTGCGCGGACACAACGAGGACCGCGTTAATCCGCTGCATCGGCACTACTCGCACCACGCCGGCCAGCGCGCCGCCACCCTGGCCGCGGACCGCCTCCTGCAATGCGGTTGCGAAATCCTTAGCGTCGCCATTCGCGACCGGCAGCACGGCGTAGGATTGGCCGGCCAGCAGGTTGATGTCGAAGGCGGCGACCAAACCAAGCAGCGTTTCGCGCGATGTGGGGTCGCCTGTGATTAGCAGGGCGTTCCGGCCGGGGTCGGGCACAATACGCCCGCCGGCGCCGATGAAAGGCTGC
>JANPPS010000218.1:0-3587 GCA_031428635.1 Rhodospirillales bacterium | reverse complement strand
TTAGAGTCCAGGCTGGGCCGAACAACCAGTCCGGCGGCTGCCAGCCCGGTTTGCGTAGCGCACGGTACCACGGCCCGATCGTGGTTAGCAGGCCACCCGCACCCGCAAGAA
This sequence comes from Rhodospirillales bacterium, assembly GCA_031428635.1. Taxonomy (GTDB): domain Bacteria; phylum Pseudomonadota; class Alphaproteobacteria; order Acetobacterales; family Acetobacteraceae; genus JANPPS01. The sequence goes on along the minus strand of JANPPS010000218.1, from coordinate 3,476 downwards.
CCAGCGCGCCGAGAGCGGCTACAATTATTTCGGTCATTAACCGCCCCTTATCACCCTCGTGGCATGTGGGTGCAGCCAGCCCTGGACACCAGACACGGGCGGCGCGACGGTTCCGATCCACGGGGGTGTAATGGAAACGCAGGGTTTGAGGTTCGCCGCCCACGGGACGGTGCTGGAGGTACGGCTCGACCGGGTCGATAAAAAGAACGCCATCACGGGCGCCATGTATGACGCGATGGCGATGGCAATGGCGGCGGCGCCGGGGCGGGGAACGCGGGCGATCGTGTTCACGGCCGAAGGGCCCGTATTTAGCGCCGGCAACGACATCCGTGACTTCCTGGCGATGCCGTCGCTGGAAGACGCACCGCCCGCGCGTTTCATTCGTGGCCTGGTGTCGAACACGCTGCCGATGGTCGCCGCCGTGTGCGGCCCGGCGATCGGCGTCGGTACCACGCTGCTGCTGCATTGCGACCTGGTCTACGCCGCGCCGTCCGCGACGTTGACCGTTCCGTTCGTGGCGCTGGGATTAGTGCCGGAGGCTGGTAGCTCCGTCCTGCTGCCGGCGCGGATCGGCATGGCCCGAGCGTCGGCCATGCTGCTGCTGGGTGAGACGATGGACGCGCCCGCCGCGCTGCAGGCCGGGCTGTTTAACGCGGTCGTGCCGGCAAGCGCGTTGGACAACCACGCCCGTGCTGCCGCCGCGCGCCTGGCCGCCGCACCGCCGCAGGCCCTGGCTGCAGCCCGCGCGCTGATGCGGCCCGACGGCGCATTGCACGATGCGATGAGGGCCGAGGAAACGGCGTTCAGCCGCGCCCTGCAGGGACCGGAAGCGAAGGCCGCATTTGCGGCATTCCTGGCGCGCAGGTGACCTGACGCATACGGCAACTCGTTGACAGAATCGTGTAACTGTTCGACACTTTGAATTACAAGCCCGGCGAACTCGACCTGGCACGGAGAGGAATCCGCTTTGACCCGCAAGAACTACCGCCTGGCTGGATTGGCAGTCCTACCACTCGTTCTGTCCCCGGCGGTCGCCCACGCGGCCGCGTTCCAATTGAAGGAAGACAGCGCCCAACGCCTCGGCACCGCGTTTGCCGGGTCCGCATCGGCGGCCGACGCGCCCAGCACCGTGTTCGACAACCCGGCCGGTATGACGAAGTTAGACGGCCTGCAGTTGCAGGGTGGCGCCTCGATCATCATACCGTCCTTCACGTTCAAGGGCACGTCCACGAATGCGTTCGGGCGGCTCAACAGCGGGTTCGACAACCGGGATGGCGGTAACGTGGCGGTCGTGCCGCACCTGTTCGCGACATACAAAGTCACGCCGGACCTGGCGGTAGGCATTGCGATCACGTCGCCATTCGGTCTGACAACCACCTACGGCCCGAATTTCGTCGGCCGCTACAACGCCGATAAGACCGACCTGAAGACGCTCAACATCAACCCGGCCATTGCGTATCAGGTGACGAGTTGGCTGTCGCTCGGCGCCGGGTTCTCGGCCCAGTATGCGCGGGCGGAGTTTTCGTCGGTCATCAACAGCTCGACCATTCTCACGTCGCTGACCCGGCGCCCGACCTCGGCGCCGGACGGGTACTTTCGGCTGAAGGGCGATGACTGGTCGTTCGGTTACAACTTCGGGGCCCTGGTGACGCCTGGTCCGCAGACGAACATCGGCTTATCGTACCGCTCACGCGTGCAGCAGAACCTGTCGGGCGTAGCCGAGTTTACGGTGCCGGCGCCGTTGAGCCTCAGCCCTAACTTCCGTAACTCCGGCGGTTCGGCGAAAATCGTGCTACCCGATTCGGCGACGGTCAGCCTCACGCAGGGGATGGGTCCGAACTGGACCACGTATGTGGAGGCGACGTTCACGAACTGGTCGCAGTTCAAAAACCTGAACGCGTTTCGTGATGACGGCACCCTGCTGAGTTCCGTCAAGCAAAATTACCATAACAGTGTGTTCGCCTCTGTTGGTGCGGCGTACCGGATTTCGCCGGACCTGCAGGTGCGCGCCGGCACCGCCTATGACACGACGCCCACGGGTAACGCGTACCGCACGGCCCGCGTGCCGGACGCGAACCGGGTGTGGCTGGCGTTGGGCCTGAGCTATCAGGTGCTGCCGGGTGTCACGGCCGATTTCGGCTACGCCCACGTGTTCGTGCGGGATAGCCGGGTTACTGAAACGTCCAGCACGGGCGATACGTTGCGCGGCCGCTACACCAACGCGATCGACCTGATCTCGTTCGGAACGCGTACGGTATTCTGATGGAGTCGCGGCCCTGGCTCGATCACTACCCGGCCGGGGTCGATTGGCACGCGGCGGTGCCGGAAGCGCCGCTGCACCAGCTGCTGACCGATACCGCGGCGCGGTTTCCGGAGCGGCCTGCGTATAATTTCTTTGGTCGGCGCACGACGTGGCGGCAGGCGGCCGAGGATGCGCAGCGTGTGGCGGCTGGGTTGCAGCGGCTGGGGTTTCAGCCTGGCGACCGCATCGGGCTGCTGCTGCCGAACTGCCCGGCGTATCCAACCCTGTTCTTTGGTGCGCTGATGGCCGGGCTCGTGGTCGTGAACTTCAACCCGCTTTATGCCCCGCGGGAGTTGGAGCATCAGGCGCACGACGCCGGCCTGGCAGCGCTGGTTACGCTTGACTTGACGGCGACGTACCCGAAGGCGGCCGGGCTGCTGGCGGCGGGGTTAGTACCGGGGCTGATCATCTGCCCATTCGCGGCCATGCTGCCGGGGATAAAGCGGTCGCTGTTCCAGCGGTTCAAGAAGCATGAGATCGCGGACGTGCCCCATGACGGGCAGCACATCTGGCTCGACGTGCTGCTGGAACCCGGCATACCGACCCCGGTGGCGTGCGATCCGCGGACAGCGCTTGCCGTGCTGCAATATACAGGCGGCACGTCCGGCGTGCCAAAGGGGGCTATGCTCAGCCACGCCAACCTATACGCCAACACGATGCAGAGTAGCCTGTGGTTCCACCGCGCCCGCCCCGGGCAGGAGGTTGTCATGGCCGCCATCCCGTTCTTCCACGTGTTCGCGATGACGGCGGTACTGCTATTCTCGGTGGCCCTGGGTGCCGAGATTATCATGCTGCCGCGGTTTGAGTTGAAGGCCGCGATCAGGGCCATCGGTCGCCACCGCCCAACATTTATGCCCGGCGTGCCGACGATGTTCAACGCCATCGCGAGCTTTCCCGGGCGGGCGCGCATGGACAGCATCCGCTACTGCATCAGCGGCGGCGCCCCGCTGCCGGCCGAAGTAAAGGCCCGCTTTGAGGCGCGGACCGGCTGTGTGGTCGTGGAAGGCTACGGCCTGACGGAGACCAGCCCCTGCGTCATCAGTAACCCGCCTGACGGCCTGAACAAACCGGGTATCGGCCTGCCGCTACCGCAAACCGAGCCCACGCTGCGTGACCCGGCCCATCCCGGGCAGGTGATGCCGCCGGGGGAGCGGGGCGAGCTGTGCCTACGTGG
>JANPPS010000217.1:0-9480 GCA_031428635.1 Rhodospirillales bacterium | reverse complement strand
AGGATGCCGCCTTGCGGGCCGACTTGTGTTTTCCTCAGCGCATTCCGTGGGACGGGTCATTGATAGAGCACCTAGGCCCGCTCGTTTTTTACCGACTTTGGGTCTGTGGAGTCCGGTTTAGACTATCGCCTTCGGCGATTGACGGGCGAGAATGGTGCTGTTGGAGGGGATTGAACTCTCGACCTCTCCCTTACCAAGGGAGTGCTCTACCACTGAGCTACAACAGCGTTGCTGGGGTCATAGCGCCCGAGGGCAGGGCGGCGCAAGCTTACTCGCCAACCTGGTTCAGCCCGGCCGTGCGGCGGAACGTCGCCAGACCGACACCGGCCGCGTCGAACCCGCCATCGTTGGCAATTGCCTGCCCGTTAACGAACGCGGCCGCCGGGCTGCATAGAAAGCCCACCAGCTCCGCCATTTCCTCGGTCGTGCCGTACCGGCCGAGCGGTATCGTGTCGTAATAATCGCTGCGGATCGCAACGCTGTGGACCAATTTCGCCATCTCGGTTTCGACCGGGCCGGGGCAGATGGCGTTGACGCGCACGCCGTAATTTCCGAGCTCGACCGCGTATTGCTTCGTCAGGTGAATGATCGCGGCCTTGCTGGTGCCGTACGCCACCCGAAGCGTGCTGGCGCGCAATCCGGAGATGCTGGCGATGTTGACGATCGCGCCCTGCTTTTGCCGGGTCATGATGGCGCCGAATGCTTGCGTACACAGGAAAACGCCATCCAGGTTGGTGCCCAGCACGTGCCGCCACTCCTGGTACGAGGTATCGAGCGCTGGCTTGAACACGGCGACGCCCGCGTTGTTCACCAGGGCGTCGACCCGGCCGAAGCGGGCCATGACGGCGGCGGCGGCGGCGGCTACCTCCGTGGGGCTGGACACGTCGCATGGCGTGGCCAGAACGTTGCTACTGGCGAGTGCCAGTTCGGTCGCGGCCAAGGTGTCACGATCGATGTCGAGTAGGGCCACCGCGTGATTATGGTTCAAGAACCATCGGGCGATCGCGAGGCCGATGCCACGGGCGGCGCCGGTCACGACTGCGACGGGTTTGGGGTAGTGTGTGTCCATGGCGCTGAGTGTCGCTGCAATACGCACCGGCGTCGACCTGTCATGAGCGGCCGTAGCTAAACCCCTGCAGCCGCTTCGCCACCACATCCCCCACCGCGTCCACCGCCGCCCGCCGGGGGAAGTGCGTGCGCCAAGCGATCCGCACCGTCCGCCCGGCCTGTGTCATCCCGGCCTGTGTCACCAGGGGGCGCAGCACGATGCCGGAATCCTGCGCAGCGCCCGCCGCCAGGGCCGGCACCAGCGTCGTTCCGTACCCGGCTGCGACCATGTTTAGCAGCGTCGACAGGCTCGCCGCCCGTAGCGCTCCGTCCAAGGCGCCTGTGGTCCCGCAGGCCGATAACGCCTGATCCCGCAAGCAGTGCCCGTCGGCCAGAACGAGGATGTCCGGGGCCAGCTCCGCCTCCGTTACTTGTTCCCGTGCGGCGAGGGGGTGGTCGGGCGGAAGTGCGGCCAGAAATGGTTCTTCAAATAGCGTCCGGCTGTCCAAATCTGGGCTGTCCACCGGGGTCCCGAGCAGGACCGCGTCCAGCTCGTGGGCGCGTAGTCGAGTCAGCAAGGCGCCCGTTTGGTCCTCCCACGGCTCGATTGCCAGCGCGGGGAGGGCCGTCCGCAGCGGGGCGAAGACGAGCGGCAGCAGGTATGGTGCCAACGTGGGAATGATGCCGAGGCGGAAGCGTCCGGCGAGCGGGTCGCGCAACGTACGGGCGACGGCCAAGACCGCCTCACCAGCGGCGACGGCGGCGCGGGCGTGACCGGCGAGCTGGTCGCAGACCGCGGTGGGCGTCACGTCCTTGCTCGACCGTTCGAACAACGTGACCCCCAGCAGCTGTTCCAATCGGCGGATCTGCACCGATAGCGTGGGCTGGCTGACGCCGCACGCTTTGGCCGCGCGGCCAAAATGGCGATGTTCGGACAGGGCGAGGACGTAGTTGAGGTCGCGGAGGTTCATAGACAATGTCTATCACATCTATGGCTAAACATGGCTTTTGTTTATCACTGGAAAGCGTGTATCACAATCGCGTAATCCGGGCGGCGGCACTTTCGACCAAGCCGCGCCCCATCGAGGAGAGAAAAAGATGGACGGACAAAGCGGTCAGGGCGGGACGTGCCCGGTTGCCCATGGCAAGACCAAGCAGGACGCAGTCGTTCTCAAGATGTCGAACGCAACCTGGTGGCCGAACCAGCTAAACCTCAAGGTGCTCCACCAGAACCAGCCAGCGGTGAGCCCGCTGGGTGAGGTGTTTGATTACACAGCGGCTTTCAACGGCCTCGACCTGGCTGCAGTGAAGCAGGACCTGACCGCGCTGATGACGGATAGTCAGTCGTGGTGGCCGGCCGATTATGGCCATTACGGGCCATTCTTCGTCCGCATGGCGTGGCACGCTGCCGGCACATACCGCACGGCGGATGGCCGGGGTGGTTCGGGCTCCGGATCGCAGCGGTTCGCGCCGCTGAACAGCTGGCCGGACAATGCGAACCTGGATAAGGCGCGCCGCCTGCTATGGCCGATCAAGCAGAAGTACGGCCAGGCCATCAGCTGGGCCGACCTGCTGATTTTGACCGGCAACATCGCACTGGAGACCATGGGCTTCAAGACGTTCGGGTTCGCCGGTGGCCGCCCCGACATTTGGGAGCCGGAGGAGGACATCAGCTGGGGTCCGGAGACGACGTGGCTCGACGACAAGCGCTACAGCGGCGAGCGTGAACTGGAATACCCCCTGGCCGCCGTGCAGATGGGCCTGATTTATGTCAATCCCGAGGGCCCGAACAGCGTCGCCGACCCGGTAGCGTCCGCCTATGACATCCGCCAGACGTTCGGTCGTATGGCCATGAACGATGTGGAGACGGTGGCACTCGTGGCCGGCGGACACACGTTCGGCAAGTCGCACGGCGCCGCCGACCCCAGCCAGTTTGTTGGGCCAGAGCCGGAGGGTGCACCGCTTGAGGAGCAGGGCCTGGGCTGGCGAAACACGCTCGGTTCCGGGAACGGCGACAAGACCATCACCAGCGGGCTCGAGGGTGCATGGACGCCCAACCCGATCCAGTGGGATAACGGCTACTACGACACCCTGTTCGGGTATGAGTGGGAGCTGGTGCACAGCCCAGCCGGTGCGCAGCAGTGGGCCCCCAAGGGCGGTGCCGCAGCCGACCTGGTCCCCGACGCGCATGATCCGACCCGCCGGCACGCGCCGATGATGGCCACAACCGACATCGCCATGATTGCCGACCCGGCGTACCTCGAAATCTCGAAGCAGTTTCACAAGGATCCGGCCTACTTCGCCGACGCGTTTGCCCGTGCCTGGTACAAGCTGACGCACCGCGACATGGGACCAAAGGCCCGTTACCTGGGCCCGGACGTGCCGGCCGAGGAACTGCTGTGGCAGGATCCGGTCCCGGCCTTGGATCACGACCTAGTGACCGCCGACGACATCCGCATCCTGAAGGAGCGCGTGCTGGAGTCCGGTCTGTCGATCGCCAGCCTGGTGAGCGTTGCATGGGGTGCCGCATCGACGTTCCGCGGTTCCGACAAGCGGGGCGGGGCCAATGGCGCGCGCATCCGGCTGTCACCGCAGAATGGGTGGGAGTGGAGTGAGCCCGCGCAGCTGGAAACCGTACTGACTGCGCTGGAACGGATCCAGACCCAGTTCAATGCGGAGCAGGTGGTCGAGAAGCGGGTGTCGATGGCCGACCTGATCGTGATCGCAGGTGCCGCGGCTGTCGAGCAGGCAGCCCGTAACGGCGGCCACGCAGTAGAAGTGGCCGTAACGCCGGGCCGTACGGACGCGTCGCAGGAGAAGACGGACGTTGAGAGCTTCGCGATGCTGGAGCCCGAGGCCGATGGCTTCCGCAACTACGCTCGCTCTGCCTACCGCGTGCCGTTGGAGGAGATGCTGATCGACCGCGCCCAGCTGCTCACGCTGTCCGCGCCGGAGATGACGGTGTTGCTGGGTGGCATGCGCGTGTTGAACGCAAACGTCGGTCAGTCGCGTCACGGCGTGTTCACGCATCGGGCGGAGAGTCTGACGAACGACTTCTTCACCAACTTGCTCGACATGGGCACGGTTTGGAACCCGGACGTGCACACGAATGGCGTGTTCGAGGGACGGGATCGTACCACGGGCGAACTGAAGTGGACGGGTACGGGCGTCGATCTAGTGTTCGGCTCCAACTCCCAGCTGCGTGCGATCTCTGAAGTGTATGCAAGCGGTGACTCGGGCGCGAAGTTCGTAGCCGACTTTGCTAAGGCGTGGGTCAAGGTGATGAACCTGGACCGTTACGACCTGGTCTAACGGCTACCACGCAATCGGGCCGGGTGGGAAACCATCCGGCCCGGCTTCGTCGGCGCCGACCAGGGTACTGGTAGGCGTCGGCCACGATGAAAATATTCTTTTACGTGTGTGCAAGGCGCTCTGGCCCGGGCGGAACTACACGCGGTTCCGGATTGGCGCACTTAGCGGCATGTCGGCTGACACGGGACTTACCGTGCACGCGATGTCTATGCTGAAACGACCGCTTGTATAGTAGCTTCGGCAAAATTGAGGTCGACAGTTGAGCCAATCGAGGACTGACTATTACGGTCGCGCTATGTCAAACCGTGCATGCCGGTCCGGGTTGTGGATAGCACCCCACCCCCACCCCTGCTAAAGCCCGCCCATGAATGCAACCACCCTCGCATCCACGCTTCGCGCCCAGTGCGGACCAGGCCTTGACCCCCCCCTGATCCTCGCACTCCCCAAGGGCCGGATCCTGAACGAATGCGCGCCCCTTCTGGCGGCAGCCGGCATTCAACCCGCGCCCGACTACGCGGATGAAGAGTCCCGCCGTCTGCGCTTCCCCACTAACGACCCCACGCTCGATGTCGTGCGCGTCCGCCCGTTCGACGTCGCGACCTTCGTGGCCTACGGCGCCGCCCATATCGGCATTTGCGGCGCCGACGTGCTGAACGAGTTCGATTATCCCGAGATTTACGCCCCGCTCGACCTACTGATCGGTCGCTGCCGGGTTAGTGTGGCCGAACCGATGGACGCGCCCCACGATGACCCGGCCACTTGGTCCCGCGTCACCGTCGCCACGAAATACCCCAATACCGCCCGCCGTCACTTTGCCGCCCGGGGCGTGCAGGCCAGCATCGTGCACCTGAATGGCGCGATGGAGCTGGCGCCGGGCCTGGGCCTTGCGCGGTTGATCGTAGACCTCGTGCAGACCGGCAGCACGCTGAAGGCAAACGGCCTGCGTGAGACGGAGGTGATTGCCGACGTCACCAGCCGCCTGATCGTCAACCGGACAGCGTTGAAGACAATGCCAGAAGCGGTGGGCGCGATAATCGCCCGGTTCCGGGCAGCGCTAGTATGAGGCACCTCGTCAGCACCGATGCCGGGTTTGCGGAAGCGTTTCAGACCCTGCTGCATGATAGCCGGGACACCACCACCCGGGTCGACGGCGCCGTCACCGCCATCATCGCCGACGTGCGCGCCCGCGGTGACGCGGCGCTGATCGACCTTACCGCCAAGTACGATCGTCTAGCCCTCACGCCCGCCACAATCCGCGTCACCACGGCCGAAATCGACGCCGCCACGGCCAGCATCGAACCGGCGCTGGCCGACGCCCTGGCCCTGGCCGCCCGTCGTATCGAGGCGTTTCACCGGGCGCAGATGCCGCATGATTTCGAGACGACCGATAGCGAGGGCCTGACGGTCGGGTTGCGCTGGGGGCCGCTCGATGCCGTGGGGTTGTACGTGCCCGGCGGTAAGGCGTCGTACCCGTCCAGCGTGCTGATGAACGCATTGCCCGCCCGCGTTGCCGGGGTTCCCCGGATCGCCATGTGCGTGCCGGCGCCGGACGGCGTGCTGAGCCCGGTCGTGCTGGCCGCCGCGCGGCTGGCGGGGGTCACCGAAATCTACCGCGTCGGCGGCGCGCAGGCCGTGGCCGCCATGGCGTTCGGTACCGCCACGATCGCGCCCGTCGACCGTATCGTCGGCCCCGGTAACGCCTATGTCGCCGAAGCCAAGCGTCAGGTTTTCGGCCGTGTCGGTATCGATAGCGTGGCCGGGCCGTCGGAGGTCGTCGTGCTCGCTGATGGCACACAAGACCCGGCGCACGTCGCATTGGATTTACTCGCGCAGGCCGAGCATGACGAAGCGGCGCAAAGCATCCTCATCACGACCGACGCCGTCTTCGCCCACGCGGTCGCGGCCGCCGTCGACCACGCGCTGATCACGCTACCGCGCCGTGCCATAGCGGGCGTCAGCTGGCGGGATCACGGCGCCATCATCGTTGCCCGCGATTGGGACGAGGCCGCGTCGCTCACCAACGATTTAGCGCCCGAGCACTTGCAGATCATGACGCCGGACCCCCGCGCGATGCTGGCCCAAATACGCCACGCCGGTGCCGCGTTTCTGGGGTCGTATTGTCCGGAGGCGGTGGGCGACTACGTGGCCGGCCCCAACCACGTGCTACCGACCGGGCGGACGGCGCGTTTCGCGTCCGGACTATCGGTGTACGACATGCTGAAACGAACCACGTGGGTCGCCTGCGACCGCGCGGCGCTACAGGCCGTCGGCCCCGCGGCCGTGCTGCTCGCCACCGCAGAGGGCCTGCATGCGCATGCCGGCAGTGTCGCAGCCCGGCTTGACCGATCCGCCATGGTCCCTCACATGACCCAAATATCAACCAGTTCAGGAACCTGATGTCCAAAGAAGACATGATCGAGTTTAGCGGCACCGTCCAAGAGCTACTGCCCAACGCCATGTTCCGCGTAAAACTCGACAATGAACACAGCATTCTGGCCCATACGAGCGGCAAGATGCGCAAGAACCGCATCCGCGTTTTGGCTGGCGACCGGGTCAACGTTGAGATGACGCCCTACGACCTCTCGAAGGGTCGCATCACGTTCCGGTTCAAATAACGCTCATTCTCGCGTCCGCCAGCCCGCGGCGATTGTCGCTGCTGGCCCAGATCGGTATCGTTCCCGATCAAGTGCTGTCCCCCGACATCGATGAGACGCCCGCCCCGGACGAGGCTCCGCGCGTTTACGCGTTGCGCATGGCGCAATCGAAGGCCGCGCATATTTCGGGCGCGTACGTCCTAGCCGCCGATACCGTCGTGGCGGTAGGCCGCCGCATCATGCCAAAGGCCGCCGATGCGGGTCAGGTGCGGGCCTGCCTCACGCTGCTAACGGGCCGCCGCCACACCGTGTTTACCGCCATCACCCTGGTCACGCCCGATGGCGAGCGGTCGGCCCGGGTCAGCGTATCCACCGTGTCGTTCGCCCGGCTGACGGTCGCGCAAACCGACGCCTACGTCATGAGTAATGAGGGCCTGGGCAAGGCTGGCGGTTACGCCATACAGGGCCGGGCGGCGGCTTTCGTGCGGGCACTATCCGGCAGCTACTCCGGCGTGGTCGGCCTGCCACTGTTCGAAACGACGCAGTTACTGCGGGGCCGCGGCTACCCGGTGCCATGATTTGCGTCAGCTGTAGCCCCGGTGAGTGGCGGGTCGCGGTGCTGGAGCCGGACGGTACGCTACTGGACTATGCCATAGACCGGCCGGGCCGCCCGAATGGCGTGGGCGATCTGCTGCGCGGGCGGGTTGTGGCGCACGTGCCGGCGATGGCGGGCGCATTCGTGGCGTTACCAGACGCGGAGGGCTTTTTGCCGGACAGCGCTGGCGCCGCCGGGTTGGGCGCCGGCGATGCCATACGGGTACGCATCACGCGCGCGGCCCAGGGCGGTAAGGGGCCGCGCCTGACCGTGGATGGCACGACCACCGCCGGCCCCCCTATCCTGATCGCCCACGGCCCGTGTGCGGCGCTACGGCTGGCCGCGCTGCACCCCGGCAGCCCGGTGCTGGTCGATGACCCGGCCGTCGCCGCCCTGTGGCGTGGCGCGCTGGGTGATCGACTACGCCCCGGCGGCTTCGATGACGCGATTGAGGCGCAGGTCGATGCCCTGGCCGGCCCGACCGTCGCCCTGCCGCTGGGTATGACCGCCACTATCACGCCGACGCCGGCCTTGATCGCGATCGACGTCGATCTGGGTGCCGCCACAACCGGGCGGGTGGCGAAGGCGGCCGTGCAGCGCGACGCCAACCGGGCGGCCATTCCGGCGCTGGCGCGGCAAATCCGGCTGCGCAACCTGGGCGGCGCCATCGTGATCGATTTGGCCGGAATGCCGATCCGCCGCCGGGCTGCGCTGGCGCCAGATTTTATCGCGGCCCTCGCGTCCGATCCGCTGAGCCCGCGGTTTTTGGGCTTCTCCGCGCTCGGCCTGGCCGAGGTTTTGCGCCCGCGCGTGCATCCGCCGCTGCACGCTCTGTTTGCTGGGCCGCATGCGGCGGGGCTGGTCGCGCTGCGGCAATTGGACCGGGACTGTGCCGCCGACCCGGCCACGGCCCGTCATGTTGTGGCCGCACCCGACGTGCACCGGGCGTTGGCGGATGACGCGGTGGCCACTGGCGACGTGCTCCGCCGCACGGGCCGTCCGTTGGTGGTACGGTCCAACCCCACTCTTGCGCCCGGGACCGCTCGGGTCGAACGGGACGAGCATGGCTGAATGCCCCATTTGCCACCACGTGCTGCCAAATGCCGAGTTCCGTCCGTTCTGCTCGCGCCGCTGCGCGCAGGTCGATTTGGGCCGGTGGCTGACGGGCGCCTACGCCGTTCCGGACGAGAGCGACGCTGGCGATGACACGGCGCTTGATCTGTCCGATGACCTGGGCTAACGACGCGTCCTCCCGGTGAAAACGGCGACGTTGACGCTCCGGGGCCCAGGTAGCTCAGTTGGTAGAGCACGCGACTGAAAATCGCGGTGTCGGTGGTTCAAATCCGCCCCTGGGCACCATCCTGATTCGCGCAACCGGTGAACGCTGATCCTCCGATACCTGACCGCATCAAATCCCAGCGGAAGCTGTCGCCTAATCAAGCGCCATCGCCACCCAATCCACCCCGACCTGCACCAGTGCTGCCCGGTCCGCCGCCGCCGCCCCAAGCGCTAATAGCCGCCCATCCCGCGCATGCAGCGACGCCACAAACTGCGCGATCCGCTCCCGGTCCGGTCGTAGCAGCCGGGCGGCGGGCAGGGCCACGACCGGGTTCGGATTGCCACACGCTAGCATCAGCATCGATGGCGGAAGCTCCGGCTGCGGCAGCGCGAACGCCACGTCCCGGCAATGGGTGCGCAACTGTTGCATCGGCGCCTGTACCCGGCGCGGCCCGTGTTCCAGCCCCAAATGCCCCAACAATATCGTCAGCCGCGCCCGCAGCCCCGGCGGCAGCGTCTCTGCCAGCGCCATCAGCCGTGCGGCGTGACCAGGGCGGTGCAGCAAATCCAGGTCTATCGGCAACAGAACGGGGCCACTCGCCTCTAGCCCCGGCAGCGCCTCCGCCTGCCCGACCAGCAGGGTCAGCATGAGGA
>JANPPS010000216.1:0-1562 GCA_031428635.1 Rhodospirillales bacterium | reverse complement strand
TGAAGCCGCGGGAAAAGGAGACAGGCCAATGACCGCGTTCCAGAGACTTTCAACCGGGCCGACCCTGCCCGACCTCATTCGCAGAGACGCCGATCGCCGGGCGCAGCGCAGCCTGCACATGCTGCCGGTGGACGTGTGGCTTCGTCCAGCGACGATCGCGGTGTTCTGGAGTCACCGGAACAATGGATCGCCGCAGGTGATGAGCGGCCACTACGAGACGCCGGGCCGGATGGACCCAGTCCGCCCAGGTCTATCAGCGTCGGGCGCGATACCGACGCATAGCCCGGCCAAGACGAGGGCGAGGGCCGTTGCGCGGTCGTCGCGTGCGGCAATGGCCGATGGTCCGACCAGGAGTGCACTGCATGCCCTCCAGCGCCGGGCTGGGGTGGCAGCTTATTTCGCAGGCGCCCAGCTCGTTCTTGCCGCAACGCACCACCTGAACCGGGGCGGGCTGCTCAGCCAAAATGGCCTCGGGGCAGCGCTCGGCGCGGCTGACCTGCTCACCCGGGCCGGGATGGGCCTGTGGCGAAACGGCCGATCACCGCCAAAAAACTAGCCCGGCGGCCCGCGGCGGCCCGAGCCGCCTGGTCCCGAATTAACTGACGAAACGTGCCTCCCTCCGGAGCCGAAAACCTATGGGCGCAACCATGCCAAAACTCACCTTTATACGGTCCGCCTTGCTTTGGGCCTGCCTACCCTCCCGCACAGGCCGCTACAAAGGATCCGGGGACGTTGCTCACGGATCCGACGGACCCAACCGTGGACGGGGACCTTTGCTTAGGCCAGGTTCAGCCAGATCGACGGGCCATGCCGACTGCGCTGCTCCGCTGGACTGAGAACCATTATGGGCTCGACGCAGGGGCTAACTGCCCATGGCCCACGTGCGCCGAAGACCAAATCCGCGACCGCCTGCCCGGCGCTGCCATTCCTCGACACACGGAGAATAATTTTGGAACATTTTGATCGCGCAGCCGCTCCCGCGCGCCGCAAACCCCAGCGTGCTTTGCCAGTCGCCGTTACAACAGTGGCGTTGCTTTGGTGCACCTTTGCACCAGCTGTGGCGGCGGGGTCGGCGCCAACGCCTGAAGGTGGCGAGCAATCGCCCACCCAGGGTACGACGCCGCAATCGGACATCGCGACTGCGTCCACTGCCTCCGACAAGCCGCCTGTCTTTGAGAACTGGGCCGTTCATGGGCAGTCCACCTTCACGACCATTTACCAGCCTGCGTTCCGGTCACCCTACCGGGGGGCATACAGCCTCGACCCCGGCAGCCGCGCCCGGGAAACCTTCGATATCACTTTGTATGGTGGGTTTCGGCCGTGGCGCGGTGCCGAAATCTGGATCAACCCCGAGATTGATCAGGGCTTCGGGCCAAGCAACACGTTTGGTCTTGCCGGCTATGTCAGCGCCGAGGCCTACAAGCTTGGTAAGGCGGAGCCGTACGTACGTCTGCCGCGCCTGTTCATTCGACAAACAATCGATCTGGGCGGCGAGGAGCAAGCGATTTCGCCTGACCTTAATCAGCTTGGCGGATCGCAAACCGCAAACCGCGTCATCATAA
>JANPPS010000215.1:0-1543 GCA_031428635.1 Rhodospirillales bacterium | reverse complement strand
GAGCGCCGCACTCCCAGCCAGCCTATCTCGGCCCCAGAAGCGCGCGAAGTACAGCTGCGCATGATCGGTGCCATCGACTGTATCCGCTACCGCGTGACCACCGTGCAGGACATGAGTTCCGTGGTGCCCATGACCGACCAGTCGCTGGCTCTGCTGCGCGACGTGGTAGGGGACCGGCCCAACCAGATCTGGGCTATGTAAGTTACCTAATACACCCACTTAGCGCGGGTTCCTTTATCTGGCAGCGGTCATGGACTGGGCGACGCACTAGGTGCTGTCCTGGCGCGTGTCGAACCCGGCTGACGTGGAATTCTGCCTTGAGGCGCTGGAGGAGGCCTTGGCCCAGCACGGCCGTCCGGACATCGTCAACACCGACCAGCGCAGCCAACTCACCTCGCCGCGGTTGACGGGCGTGCTGCTGGCTGCCGGCGGCAGGAACACGGGTCTCGATGGACGGGCGTGGGCGGTGGATGGTCAATGTGTTCATTGAACGCCTGTGGCGCAGCCTGAAGTATGAGTGCGTCTACCTGCCCGCGTTTGAGAGCGGCTCCGAGCTGCGGGCAGGCCTTTCGAAGTGGATCGGCTACCATAATGCCCGGTGGCCCCACTCGACCCTGGCAGGCGCACGACGGACGGGGCAGACGGTATGGACATGGTGGAACTGGCGGCCTGACAATAACCAGAACCAAGCTTATCCCCGCCACAAAGCTGTCCGAACGGACGGAACCAACTCAGATCGAGATGCCCCCCTATTTCCGCGGTCTTCACGCTCTGGCTGTTGACGATGCAGGCGGTTGGGATTGCACGTACAAGGACTGGTGAATGCGATCGATCACCGCGTGGTCGGTCCCCGAATAGAAGTTGTTGAACAAGGTGCTTCGCGGGGGCAAGTCCTTGGGCACGTAGCGCCGTTGGCACCCGGTGCTCAGGATATAGAGCAGGCCGCTGACTACCTCGCGCACATTGACCGGGCGTCGGCGCCCGCCGTGCTTGGCCGGCGGGATTCGGCGTCCAACCGAAATCTCTTGAGAATCAAAGTCAGCTGGAAGACTGGCTGGAAGCCGATGTAGCCCTGCTTGGGGCGGATCTTTTGGTGATCGGTCGCCAAGTCGATACGGCATTTGGCGGCCGGATCGACCTGCTAACGATCGGCGCCGGTGGCGCACTGTCTATAGTGGAGATGAAGCGGCACAAGACACCTCGGGATATCGTTGCTCAGGTGCTAGACTACGCTAGCTGGGTTTCGTGGCTGGACACGCCCACCGTCTTCGCGATCGCTGACCGTTACTGGCAACGCAAGGGCACGCACTTCGCCGCGGCTTTTACTAAGCGGTTCGGTACTGAACCGCCGGAACTTATCCCAAGGCTGGAAGCGCTACGCGACCAATGGTTCGACGCGCCGGACGATGCCTCGCGCCAGGCATTATGCGCGGACATCCAGCAGGTGGCGTTGGACGAGGTCGCGTTCGTACCGGTCGGCGCCCATCTCGTTCCGACTGCGCTGCGGCGCAATTTGGTGGACCGGGTGCCGGGCTTTCTGATC
>JANPPS010000214.1:0-6008 GCA_031428635.1 Rhodospirillales bacterium | reverse complement strand
GGGCGACGCTGGCGCGGCTGCTCCGGGCGCTGGCCGGGATCGACGGGTTGCAGCGGCTGCGCTACATGACCAGCCATCCCAATGACATGGATGATGACCTGATCGCCGCGCATCGGGACCTGCCACAGCTGATGCCGTTCTTGCATCTGCCGGTGCAGTCCGGGTCCGACCGGGTGCTGGCGGCCATGAACCGGCGGCATACGGCGGACGACTACTTCCGCCTCATCGACCGGTTACGCGTGGCACGGCCCGACCTGGCGCTCAGTGGCGACTTTATCGTGGGTCACCCTGGTGAGACGGATGCCGACTTCGCCGCGACGCTCGATCTCGTGCGCCGGGTCGGGTTCGCGCAGGCGTACAGCTTCGTGTACTCGCCCCGGCCGGGTACGCCCGCGGCCGGGGCGCCGAACCCGGTACCGGTGGCCGTGCGGGATGCGCGACTGCAGGAGCTGCTGGCGCTGCTACGCGGTCAGCAGGCAGCCTTCAACCAGCGCATGCTCGGTCAGACCCTGCCCGTCCTGTTCACCGGGCCAGGCCGGCGCCCGGGTCAGATGAGTGGCCGTACGCCCTTTTTGCAGCCCGTCCACCTCGACGGCGCAGCCACGTTGATCGGCACGATCCAACCCGTGACGATCCAGCATACCACCCCCACATCGCTGTCTGGAACACTTAGCCCGGAGGTTCTTTGCGCTTGAACATTATCGCCGCCTCTCCCGCTCGCGCCTTGACACTGCAATTTGCCGATAACGCGCTGCTACCGCTGTTATTTGGCGACCACGACCGGCATCTGGTCCGGCTGGAACAGGGCTTGGGGGTAAAGCTCTCCTCCCGCGGTAATAGGGTGGCCATTTCGGGCGACCCCACCCGCGTTCAGGCGGCGGAGGCAGCGCTGCAAGGCCTGTACCAGCGGCTGGAGCGTGGCCTGCCTGTGGCGCGCGGCGATGTGGACGCGGCAATCCGTATGACGAACGCGGATGAGCAGCCGGACATACGCCTGGCACTGTCGGACCTGCCGGCGATCCGTACGAAGCGCGGCGCGATCGGCCCGCGGTCACCGGGTCAGAGCACGTACATGGAATTGCTGGCCAAGCATGAGATGGTGTTCGGCATCGGCCCGGCCGGCACCGGTAAAACCTATTTGGCGGTCGCGCAGGCGGTGCAGATGCTGACCGCTGGCCGCGTCGACCGCATCGTCCTGTCCCGCCCGGCGGTGGAGGCTGGCGAGCGGCTTGGCTTCCTGCCCGGCGACCTGAAGGACAAAGTCGATCCCTATTTGCGCCCCCTGTACGACGCGCTGCATGACATGATGCCCGGCGACCAGGTCGCGCGCCGTATGGCAACCGGGGAGATCGAGGTAGCGCCGCTTGCGTTTATGCGCGGACGGACGCTCGCGCATTCGTTCGTGATTTTAGATGAGGCGCAGAACACCACACCGGTGCAGATGAAGATGTTCCTGACCCGGATGGGTGAGGGTACGCGCATGTGCATTACGGGCGATCTGAGCCAGGTGGACCTGCCGACCGGGCAGCGCAGCGGGCTGCGGGACGCGCTCGATACGCTGGATGGTATGCCGGGCATTGGCGTTGCCCGGTTCGGCACACGCGACGTGGTGCGCCACCCGTTGGTGGCCGCGATCGTGGGTGCGTATGAGCAGCGGGCCCAGGCGCAGCGTGAAGTGGCGCAGCGTGATATCACGCAACGAGAGCCTAGGCGTACACGGGCAGAGCCGATACCAGAGAGCAATGGACCCGGATAGTAAACCAAGCCCCGCCCCGGCGGGGTTCCGTACAATCAAAGACGCGCATGCGGCGTCTGTAACCAACGTTGTGGTAGCCGACGCCGCGTGGCGCCGCTTGGTTCCGCGCGCGGACGCCATCGTTCGTCGTGCCGCCGCGGCCGCTGGTGGGGCGGTCACTGTTGTTCTGGATAGCGACCGCGCCGTTCGCCGCCTGAACGCGCGTCATCGTGGCATCGACCGTCCTACCAACGTGCTGACCTTCGACGGCGGCGACGTTATTTTGGCACTGGGCACGGTAAAGCGGGAGGCCGCGGCGGAGCGGAAACGGCCTGCTCATCACCTCGCACACTTGATCGTCCACGCCGGCCTGCATCTACAGGGCCACGACCACCACCATCCCGGTGACGCCCGGCGAATGGAAATGGCAGAGGCGCGACTGCTGGCCCGGTTGCGCGTGCCCAATCCCTGGCGGAACCGCTCATGATCCCGTCTGGTGGCCGTGGTTTCCTCGGCCGGTTTCTCGGCCGCGGTCGGTCGGAGAACGTGCGCGAGAGCATTGCCGAGCTGGTGCAGCAATCGGCCGACGCGCACCACCAGGCTGGCGTGGCACCGGAGCTAGACCGGCAAGAGCGCGCGTTGATCGCCAACGTGTTGCGTTTGCGGGGTAAGTCGGCCGACGACGTCATGATCCCACGCGCCGATATCATCGCCATGCCGGTGGATATGACGCTGCACCAGGCGTTGGAGCATATCCGGCGCGAGGGCCATAGCCGCCTGCCTGTTTATCGCGAGCAGTTGGATGAGATCGTCGGCATGGTCCACATCAAGGACGTCTATTCCTATGTCGGCCGGCCCGAAGCGTTTCAGTTGGAGAGCTTGCTCCGTAACCCGTTGATGGTGGCGCCGCAAATACCGGTGCTCGACCTGCTACTACAAATGCGTCAGGCGCGTATGCACTTGGCGCTGGTGGTGGACGAGTATGGCGGAATCGACGGGTTGTTGACGATCGAGGACTTGGTCGAGGAGATCGTGGGCGAAATCGCCGACGAGCATGACGAGGTTGAAAGCCCGATGGTGGTCGAACGGCCGGACGGGTCGCTCGACCTAGATGCGCGATTGTCGATCGAGGAGTTCGAGACGCAGTTGGGCGCCGTCATGACGGATGATGAGCGGGAGGCGGATATCGATACCGTCGGCGGGCTAGTGTTTACGCTGGCGGGCCGGGTGCCGACACGGGGTGAGGTCATCAGCCATCCGTCGGGGCTGGAGTTCCGCATTCTGGACGCGGACGCCCGGCGCATACGGCGCATCCGCACCCGGCGGCTGACGCAGGCGGCGGCGTAGCGACTAGGCCGCGACATCGGCATGCCGCCGACCGGTAAGGGTTGGTGCCATGCCGGTCGTAGTGCTCTACCGGTTCTGTATCTGTGCGGGGTCAGGTAATCAGGGTGCGACGGCTAGACTAATTTGAGGCGAGCGAGCCCAAGCCGGTCCTCCGACACTACAGCCCGTCGGGTCCGGCGTGAGGCCTGCTGTAGCGTTACAGTCCCACCCGCCCCACCAGAGCGGCCGCCGCAATTCCCGCCAGCGCGCAGACCTCGTCATTATCCGAGTTGTCGCCCGACACACCCACTGCGCCGATCACGCGGCCACCGGCCTCGATCAGCACGCCGCTCGGCACCGGCACCAGCCGGCCCTGACTAACGGCGGCAAGCGTCGCCATAAAGGTCGGGTTGGCCTGCGTGCGGTTGAACAGCTCGCGTGAGCCGAAACCCATGCCGAGCGCCCCCCAGGCTTTGCCGAACGCGATGTCGAACCGCAGGATGCCCGACCCGTCCTCCCGCTGGAACGCCACCAGGTGGCCGCCTGCGTCCAGTACGGCCACGACCAGCGGCTGGAACGAACGCTCCCGCCCGGTGGCCAGTGCCGCGGTGCAGATGGTGTTGGCTAGCGCCAAAGTCATAAACGGATCGGCCATGGTCATGCGGTTCCTGTAGGTTCGGCGTCAGCGTGGGTGCGTGGTAGTGGGGTGGGCAGCGCCAGCACGGCGTCGACCGTGCCGGCCAGGGTGGTCGTGTAGTGGTCGGCGCCGATAATGGCACGGATGCGGTCGTCGGTTAGCACGGCCTCGCTTTCCGGCCACAGCCCGACCAGGATCGGCACGTGCGGTAGCCGGCTGTGTAACCGGCGTATCAAGTAGCGCAAGTGTGGTGGGTTGCCGTCCAGGTTCAGGAACGACACGCACACGGCAGTAACGCCGGCACTGTCCAGCGTCATCGTCGTGTCACGGCCCACGGCGCTGTACGGGACCATGCGCGCCGCCATGCCGCGGGCCTGCAGCAACTGCACCAGCATGGCCGATGCTGGCGCATCCAGCAGGTCGCGTCCGGCGATGCTGAGCACCAGGCCGGGCCGGGCCGGGCCGGGCGCGTCGGCGTGCGACGCCAGATCGTCCACGACGGTGCCGATCGTCTTGCGGATGCGGCCCAGCTGTGCCGGGCGCAGCACCCCGCGGTCCGAATCACGCGCCGCCATCTGCAGGCCTTTCAGCGCGACCGTGTCGTAGTAATCGGCCAGAGATATTGTTTTGAGCAGCGTCTCCGCATGGTCCAGCGCCTCATCCGCGTCGCTGGCCAGGATACGCTGGTAAAAGCTCTCGACCGGCGTCAGTGCTGGCCGGTCACCCAGCAGGATCTCCAGGAACGCCAGCGGTGGCGAGTAACGCCCGATTACCACCAGGCAGAGCGTCAGCGGCATTGCGAGGATCAGCCCGATCGGCCCCCACAGCCCGGACCACAGAATGGCCGACACGATTACCGCGAACGGCGACAGGCCGGTGCTGCGGCCGTACAGCTGCGGCTCGATCACCTGGCTGATCGCCATCTCGGTCCCGAAATACAGTGCCGCCGTCCACGCCATCAGCGACCAGCCGGGGTCGACGGCCGCCGCCAAAGCGAGTGGTAGCCCGGCCGCAATGAAGGTGCCGATATAGGGTATGAACCGCATCACGGTGGACAGCAGCCCCCACAATACCGGGTTCGGCACGCCGATTACCGCAAGCCCCGCGCCGCAAACCAGCCCGAACCCGGTATTGACCGCCAGTTGCGACAGGAAGTAGCGGCTGAGCCGGCGTCCGGCGTCATCCATGGCACCGGTCGTGCGATTGAGATCCTCCGCACCGAACAGGCGGATCACGCGGTCGCGCAAATCCTCCAGCTGCAGCAGCATGAAGATCGCGACGATCAGCACGATGCCGATGGTCGCGATCGGCGACAGCACGGGGCTGAGGAAGCGTTGGGCCAACGTCATGACCGAGGTGTCGGACGTGTCGGACTTGGCGGCGGTTGCAGGTGCGCCGGCCGGGGTCCCGTCCGGCGATTGGCGGCCTACCTCGGCGGCCAGCGAGGAAAGCCGGTCCACCGTCAGTTTCTGCACGGCCTGGAATTTCGCTTCCACCGTCTGCGCATACTTCGGCAACCCGGTCGCGAGCGACGCAACCTGCGATCCCGCGACGGCGCCGATGCCGAGGATCACGCCCAGCGCCAGCGCCACCGCCAGCAGAACCGCCACGACCCGAGGGAGGTGGATGCGGCGTAACAGGTCCACGAGCGGCGCCAGGATGAACGTAAGCAGGATCGCCAGCGTGATCGGTATCAGCACGGCCTGCGCATAATACAGCGTGGCGACGATGGTGATGCCGACAAGCAGCCGGAAAATCTGCTCGTTCGCAGTCGCAGTCGCAGTCGCAGGCACCGGATCGGACTCGGCTGTGGTGCCGGGTAGTGGATGGTCGGACAGTGGGGGGCCCCTTACAAACAGTGCAGGTCTAACGCCTGGGCTGGCTGAGAGTGGCAAGGGGGCGCGTTTGAATTTATTCTGGGTGGCGCTGGGTGGGGCGCTAGGCAGCGTTGCCCGGTACCAGGTATCGGTCTGGGCGGGGCCTTATAGCCGAGTCGTGCCGTGGGGAACGATCGGGATCAACATCGCGGGCTCGTTCGCCATCGGTTTGATCGCGACGCTCACGCTGCCCACGGGGGCGCGCCCCTCACCGGAATGGGTGCGGCTGCTGCTGATGACCGGCATCTGCGGCGGGTTCACCACCTTTTCCGCGTTCAGCTTGCAAACGCTCGATCTGCTGCGGCTGGGCGCGTGGGGTGCGGCACTGCTGAACGTGGGACTGAGCGTGGCGCTGTGCCTGCTGGCGGTCTGGGCCGGGCATTTGGTCGCGTCGCGGGGCTAACCCTGCAGGCCGGTGCCAGGCAGACGCTTG
>JANPPS010000213.1:0-15964 GCA_031428635.1 Rhodospirillales bacterium | reverse complement strand
CGCGAGGTCGGCCGGCACAGTGTAGGTGCATTGGCCCGGCGGCGGCATGATGATCTGCAGATCGATCCCTGCCGCATCCATGTCCGCCAGGCGCACCGCAACGTCGACCATGTTGGGCCGGCGGTCTGCGTCCTGCTTGCGGTTTAGCGCCTTGGTATTCGGGGTCGCGAAATGCGCCAGCGGGACGGTGCTCAGGTCGATATGCGGGCCTACCAGCGCCGCCGCTTCCGGCACCATGACGTGGCTGTGCATGTCGATCGTCATGCTGGCCGGGCGGATTTCCCTACCCGGGCGGCCATGCGTGCGGGCGGCGGTGGCGCCATAGTGGTTCGTTTCTTCAGCCATGAAAATCTCCTTCAGAATACGCCGAGGTGCCGGTCGATGGCGCCCTCGGCCTTGATCACTTCGGCCGGGCCGTGCAGCACGACGCGGCCGGTATTAAGCACTGCCACGTCATCTGCGAGCGACAGCGCCAGCCGCACGTTCTGCTCGACCAGTACGATCGAGAGCTTTTCCTCCTTCAGCCGCGTGATGATGCGGCCGATTTCGGCGACCATTTGCGGTGCCAGCCCCTCGGACGGCTCGTCCAGCAGCAGCACGCGCGGATTGCCCATCAGCGCTCGGCCGATCGCCAGCATTTGCTGCTCCCCGCCTGACAACGACCCGGCGCCTTGGCCACTTCGTTCCAGCAGGCGGGGAAAGGTCGCGAATACGCGGTCGAGCGTCCAGGCACCCCCGCGCACGGTCTGCCGTGCTACCAGCAGGTTTTCGCGGACGGTAAGGGAGGGGAATACCCGGCGCCCCTGCGGCACCAGTCCGATACCCCGGCGCGCGATCGACTCGGGCGGCAGGGCCTGCACGGCCTCCCCAAACAGGGTGATGGTGCCGTGGCGGGCGGGTACGAAGCCCATGACAGTCAGCAATGTCGTCGTCTTACCTGCGCCGTTACGGCCCAGCAGCGCCAGCAGCGTGCCGTCCCGCAACGTCATGTCGATGCCGTGCAACACGTGGCTGTCGTCGTAGAAGGCATCCACGGTCCGTAGGCTGAGCGCGCTACTCACCCAGATAGACTTCGCGCGTACGGGGATCCGCGATCACCTCGGCCCGCGTACCCTCCAGCACCACGGTGCCGAAATTCAGCAGGCTGATCCGGTCGGCGAAGGCCAACGCCATGTCCATGTCATGTTCGATCAGCACGATAGCGATCTCGGGCGGCAGACTATCCAGCACGGCGGATACCGTCTCCCGCTCCGGCCCCGATAATCCGGCCAATGGCTCGTCGAGCAACAACACGCGGGGCTTTTGCGCCAGCGCCATTGCAAGTTCTAGCCGCCGCCGCTCCCCGTAGGAGGCCTGCGCCACGATGCGATTTCCGAGGCCCGCGAGACCGACCTGCATGAGCGCTGCTTCTGCCTGTGCCCTCACATCGGCCCGGCGCGTCAGGCGGCCCCAAAGCTGCCAACCGACGTGACCGGTTCCGATCAAAGCGAGCGCCACGTTGTGCGCAAACGTCTCATCCGGAAATAGCATCAGAATCTGGTAGGTCCGCCCCAGTCCCATCCGCACCCGCGCGCGTACAGGCCGGCCCAACAATTCCTCCCCGAACAGCTTGACCGATCCGGCATTGGCCGTGAGGTCTCCGGTGATCAGGTTGAACAGCGTTGTTTTACCGGCGCCGTTCGGGCCGATCAGCAGCCTGCGTTCGCCGGGCATAACGCGAAGCGAGACGTCCCGCGTGGCTACGACCCCGCCGAAATGCTTTTGCAGACCCGTGATCTCGAGCGCTGGGCCATGGAACGGGATCACGGCCGCGCCGCCGCCGGAACCCGCCGCAGCCGCCGGCCCATCAGGCCCGGGACCAACCCCTGCGGCAGCAGCATGACAACCACGATGAAGATGAAGCCCAACAGGGACGACCAGCGGTCGACGTGGGAGCTGACCACCGTCTTCACCAGCATGATGATCATCGCCCCCACGACCGGCCCAGCTAGGGTGCCCGCGCCGCCAAGCACGACCATCAACAACGCCTCCGCCGATTGCTGAAGCGACATCGTTTGCGGGCTGATGAAGCCATAGTCCCAAATATACAGCACGCCCGCGACCGACCCCCAGAAGCCCGCAAGCACAAAGGCCGCAAACCGGATCAGCCACACGTTATGCCCAAGCATGCGCATCCGCCGCGGCTGATCCCGGGCACCCCGCAGGCACATTCCGAACGGCGATCCCTGCAACTGCCACAGGCACAGCAATGCGACCGCAAATACCCCAGCCAGCAAATAGTAGAAGATCACCGGATCGGCGAAATCCACGCCAAACAGCACCGGCCGGGACGACCGCAATCCGTTATCCCCGCCCGTCAGCGCGACCCAGCGATACGATAGGCCCCACATCACTTGGCCGAGCGCCAGCGTTATCATCAGGAAACCAAGTCCCGACGCCCGCAGCGCCAAGACGCCGAACACTGCCGCCAACAGCGTGCCCAGTCCTACGGCCATCACTGCAGCCGGGCCCGCAGCCATCCCGGCACCGCTCATGCCGGCATACGCATAGGCAGGCACGCCCAAATAAACCGCGTGGCCCAACGACGTCATGCCGCCGTAGCCGATCAGGATATTGAGGCTTAGCGCCAGCATTGCGAACACGATGATGTGGCCGGCGATCGATAGATAGAACGTGCCCGGCAGCACGAACGGCAGCGCCGCCAGCCCTCCTGCGACCACCAATGCGACTGGTACCGCGACCGGCACAGCAGTTTTCACGCGGTCCGCCCGAACAACCCTTGTGGCCGGAACACGAGCGCCGCCACCATCGGCAGAAACAGCACGACATAGGCGAAATCCGGAAACAGCGCCGTGCCGAAATTATAGATGAACCCCACAATGAAGCTGCCAGCCAATGCTCCCATTAGGCTGCCTATACCGCCTAGGATCACGACGATAAGTGCAAGCGGCAGCATATCCTGATCCAGCCCGGGATACGCCGACAGGATCGGCCCACCGATCACACCGCCGAACCCCGCCAGCGCGGCGCCCAAAAAGAACACTGCCGTGAACAACAGCCCGACCGGCACGCCCACGCCCCGGGCCATCATGCGGTCATCGACGCCGGCCCGGATCATGGCGCCGAGTCGCGTGCGATCCATCAGCACCATCAGCCCGATCGCTGCCACCACCGCCACGCCCAGAACCGCGAGCCGATAGGCCGGGAACACCAGCCCGGCCAGCCGTATGGGCGCGCGGAGCCCCGCCGGAGCCGTGAGCGGCATCGGGTCGCCACCCCAAGTCATCAGGCACAGATCAGAGATAATGAACGCAAGGCCGAGCGTCACCAGCACCTGCCCCCGCTCATTACCCGCCAACCTGCGCAGCAACCCGCGTTCGATCGCAGCACCCAGCACGCCGACCAAGACGCCACCGCCCAGCGCCGCCGCCCAAAAGGGCCAGCCCTGCCGCTGCAACGTGGCGCCCAGATACGCGCCCAGCATGAATAGCCCGCCATGGGCCAGGTTCGGCACACGAAGCAGCCCAAAGATGAGCGAGAAGCCAGACGCCAGTAAGAACAACAAACCGCCGAACGCGATGCTGTTCAGCGTCTGGATGGCCCAGAATTGCAGAGTTAATTCTCCAGGTAACGGGCCGTCGGCTGATCGCGGCCATAGACCGGGGCCGCCAGGAACGCGGCCGGGTCATAAGTCCAGAATTGGCTCACGTCCGGGTAGGTGT
The DNA here is from genome assembly GCA_031428635.1 of Rhodospirillales bacterium. Taxonomy (GTDB): domain Bacteria; phylum Pseudomonadota; class Alphaproteobacteria; order Acetobacterales; family Acetobacteraceae; genus JANPPS01. The sequence goes on along the minus strand of JANPPS010000213.1, from coordinate 12,242 downwards.
AGATCACGCTGTTGACCAACCTGCCGGCCTTCTTCTCGACCTTGCGGATGTACACGTTGCCGACGACGTTGCCGTAAGTGTCAAAGCGCACGGGGCCACGCGCGGTATCCACCACATTGGTCCGCAGCGCTTTCAACAACGAAATCTTATCTTCGATCTTACCGCCGACGGTCTTCAACGCCGCTTCCAGCACTGCGCCAGCCACGTAAGTTCCGGCGGCGTAATAGCCGGGATCGACTTTGTAGTCCCGCTGCATACCGGCCACGAAGGCCTTGTTCAGCGGCGTATCGAGCTGCGCCGAATACCAGCAGCTGCTGATGGTGCCGATGGCGTCATCGCCCATTTGCTGCAGGACCGCTTCGTCGACCGCGGTCATGCCGCCCAGGATCGGTGTGGTGCCGCCGTATTCCTTGAATTGCTTGAAGAACCGGAACCCGTTGGACCCGGCGAACGACATGAATATGCCGTCCAAATCGGGTTTGAACTGCGCCACGAACGTCCCGTAATCCGGGGCATTAAGCGGCGGCCAGATCTTCTGCACGATCTTGCCACCTTCGTCCTCGAACACACGCTGGAAACCGGCATTCTGCTCCTGACCAAAGGCGAAATCATCGCCGATCATCGCCATTCGCTTGTACTTCAGAGTCTTGGCCGCGTAATCCGCCATCGGGTGCGTGCATTGCGCCGATGACGAGCTGACGCGCACGTACCAGGGATTGGTCTTGCGCTGCGTGATGTCCTCGGCCGCCGCGACCCCGATCCAGGGAATTTGCTTTTCCCGCATGTAATCGTCGATCGCCAGCAGCTCAAACGCGGCGAGCGGCCCGATGATGGCGGAGACGTTGTTGCGCTCCACCAACTCCTGCGTCTTGGTCCGGGTGTTGGCCGGGGTACCGCCGGTGTCGGCCACGAATAGCTGGACGGGGCGACCCGCGAGCGTGTTGTTCCGCTCCTTGAGATAGAGCGCCATCCCCTGCTCCATCTGGATGCCCCCGGCTGCGAGCGGGCCAGTCTTGACCGTCAGGAACCCCAGTCGGATCGGGTCGGAGGACTGGGCGGCTGCGCTGCCGGAGGCCAGGGCACCGAGGCCCGCCAGGAGGGTGCTGCGCCGGGTTAGTCCAAAGTCGTCCGTATCCATGCGCCGTTCCCCACCCTGCCGTCTTGGCGACAGCTATTGGTATGATCGTCACCCTCTGACCCAAGGAGTGTCAAGCGGCCGTCTTGCGCACCACGCCACCCATCCGCTCCAGCACGGCGCAGACCGACGCCGTATCTTGCGCCCCCTGCCCGGCCGCGATGGCGCTGTCGTAGATCGGCACGGTCGCGTTCAATAACGGCGTCGGCGCGCCAAGCGACGCTGCGAATTCGGCGATCACGGCCATGTCCTTTTGCCAGACCGACACCATCATGGTCGCGGCGTCATAATTGTTATCGGCCATCATCGGCGCGCGCAGATCGAACACGCGGGACGTGCCGACGCCCGCACTCACCAGCTCCGCGATCCGGTGCGGATCGAGGCCGGCCTTGATGCCGAGCACCATCGCCTCCGCCGCCGCCACGTTGTGGATCGCCACCAGCAAGTTTGCCACAAACTTCATGCGGGACCCGTTGCCATAGGCGCCGAGGTCGTGAACTGCCCGCGTGAACGCGCCGAAGAATGGCCGCAGCGCGTCGATCTCGGCAGTCGCACCGCTGGCATACACAACCAGGTCGCGCCGGATTGCCTGCGACCCGGTGCCGCTGATCGGGCAGTCCAGCGTCACGTGACCGGCCGCTTGCAGTGTGCGCTCGAACGTCACTTTATCATCGAGCGCCATCGTGCTCGCCTCCACCACCACAACCCGACCTGGCGTGCCTGAGCCCGCAATCGCCGCCGCCGTGGCATGCAGCGCCTCTGGCGTCGCCAGGCTAGTCATGATCAGCGGCACCGCCCGCGCCAGCGCCCCGGCATCGGCCAGCACCGTAACGCCGTCCGCCTCCAATGCGGACGCCGATGGGCGATGGGGGTCAACCCCAAACACCCGCCAGCCGGTGCCCAGTAGGTTGCGCGCCATGGCACCGCCCATGATGCCAAGACCGACGATCCCGACCACCTGTTCCATCACCTGGGCTCCCATGATACCGATCAGGCAATCATCAGCCGGCCCGGGGGGTTAGACAAATGCAATCGCAGAGTGGGGAGCAATCGCCAGGCGGGGCGCGTGTCGGGGTTGCCGGACTTGGCAAGATGGGTGCCGCCATGGCCGCGCGCCTGGTCGACCAGGGCTTCGTCGTACAGGTCTGGAACCGTACCCGCGCCCGCGCCGATGCCAGTGGGCTGTCGGTCGCCGATACTCCCCGCGCGCTCGCCGCCGAATGCGACGTGGTCCTGACCGCCCTGTTCGATGCCGAGGCATTTGGGCCGGTGTTCCACGGAGCGGACGGCCTACTGAAATCCGCACGCGGTAAGCTGTTTATCGAGATGAGCACGGTCCGGCCGCAGGAGCAGGTAGCGCTGGCCAACGCCATACGGGATGCAGGGGGCGCGCACATCGAATGCCCGGTCGGCGGCACCACCGGCCCGGCGCGCGCCGGCACATTGCTGGGCCTGGTTGGCGGCGACGCGGAAGCGCTGGAGCGGGCCAGGCCGGTGCTAAACGCGCTGTGCCGCCGGGTCGAACATGTGGGGCCGACCGGCGCCGGGGCGGCGATGAAGCTGGCCATCAACCTGCCGCTGCTGGTGTTCTATCAGGCTCTGGGAGAGTCGCTATCGCTGGTGCGGCATCTTGGCCTCGATCCCGCCTGGCTCATGGCGCTTTATGCCGACACGTCGGGCGGGGCCAACGTGCTTAAGAACCGCGGATCGGCCATCGCTTGCACCGTTGCCGGCACCGAGACACCGGCGGTCACGTTCGACATCGACAGCATTCGCAAAGACCTTCGTACCATGGTTGCGGAGGCCGAGGGGCGTGGCTTTTCTCTTCCTGTGGCGGCGCAGGCGCTGGCCGTGTTCGATCAGGCTGGCGCTGCGGGCTGGGGTGAACGCGACGGAACCTGGCTACCTGCGTTCTGGCCCAGTCACGGCAACGCGAGGGCCGACACCTAGGTGGGCTTGCAATCCGCCCCGGCTAGGCAATGATTGGTCTGTAGTTACGGGGAAAGAAAGGTCAGCCAATGCAGCTCGGCTTCTTCACCATGCCGATCCATCCGCTGGAAAAGGATTGGCGTCAGACGCTGCGCGAAGATCGCGAGACGTTTATTCTCGCCGATGAGCTTGGGTTTTCCGAGGCCTATGTTGGCGAGCACACGACCGACCAGGCGGAGAACATCACCTCCTGCGTCCTCTTCCTCGCGAGTCTTGTGGGCCGGACGAAACAGATCCGGCTTGGCACCGGCACGGTTAACTTGCCCAACACGCACCCTGCACGCGTGGCCAGTGAGATCGCGATGCTCGATCACATGCTGGACGGCCGGCTGAATTTCGGCATCAGCCCGGGCGGCCTACCGTCGGACGCCGAGGCATTCGGTACGTTCGGCATGAACCGTAACGAGATGTTTGTGGAGTGTATCGACCAAGTCCTAAAAATCTGGGCCAGCGAGCCGCCCTACAACATCGTCGGCAAATACTGGTCTGTGACGACGGAAAAGACCTTCATCCCCGATATCGGCCAGGGCATTATCCCCAAACCGCTGCAGTTGCCGCATCCGCCGATCGTCTGCACGGTGGTGGCACCGTTTTCCAAGGGCGTGACGGAGGCGGCTGCCCGCGGGTGGGAGCCGATCAGCGCCAACTTCCTGATGCCGCAATGGGTTCGCAGCCACTGGCCCGGCTACGTCGAAGGCTGCGCCCGCGCCAACCGCCCGGCGGACCCTGCCAATTGGCGCGTGGCGAAAAGTATCTTTGTCGCCGACGATGCCGCTACCGCCCGTGCCTACGCCATGGGTCCAGGCAGTCCGTACCGCTTCTATTACAGCCAGCTTCTGACGAAGATGCACCGCGCCGGCCGGCTTGAACTGTTCAAGACGTCCCGTGAGCAGCCGGATCATGAGGTCACACTGGACGCCATCTGCGACCGGTTGATTATCCACGGCACCGCGGACAGCGTGGCAGATCAAATCCTCGCCTTCCGGGATGAGGTCGGGGATTTCGGCACGCTGCTTTATGCCGGGCATGACTGGGCGGACCGCGATTTAGCCCGGCGCAGCAAAGTGCTGATGGCAGAACAGGTGATGCCGCGGGTGAACGCGGCGATCGGCGCGGAACGGCGACTAGCAGAACGGCGACCAACGGAACGGCGGGCAGCTGAGTAGCGGAGGCCCTGGTCAAACCGAGCAGTACCGCTCCTTCACCGCCTCATCGGCCAGCAGGGCTGCAGCCCCGCCCTCATGCACAATCGCACCACCATCGAGGATGTAGGCCCGGTCGCCCAGCGCTAACGCCAGTTCCACGTTCTGCTCCACAAGCAGGATCGTGGTGCCGGCATCCCGCATGCGGCTGAACAGCGCGAACATCTCGTCCACGAGCACTGGCATGATCCCCTCCGACGGTTCGTCCAGCATGATCAGCTTCGGCTGGCTCACCATCGCGCGGGCGATGGCCAGCATTTGCTGTTCGCCACCCGACATGGTGATCGCGGTCTGATCCAGCCGCTCCGCCAGCCGCGGGAAGATCTCTGCCACTTCGTCGATCACCACGCGCTCCGGCCGCTTGACGGACGCTGCCAACACGCCGAGGCGCAGGTTCTCGCGCACGGTCATGCCGGGTACGATGCGCCGCTCTTCGGGTACGTAGCCGAGGCCGAGGCGATTTCGGACATGGGCCGGCCGGGCCAGTATCTCTTGCCCGTCGAACACGACCCGGCCAGCGCGCCGATCCACCAGGCCCATAACGGTCCGCAACGTCGTTGTTTTACCGGCGCCATTACGGCCGATCAGACAAACGATCTCACCCCGGCGTACGATGAGGTCGATGCCCTGAAGGATATGGCTTGGACCGTACCAGGCCTGAAGTCCGGTAATTTCCAGCATCAGTGTGCTCTTTGGCCAAGATAGACGCGCTTCACGGTTTCGTTCGTCCGGATCTCATCCGGCGTGCCTTCTGCCAGCAGCTCACCGTGATGCAGCACCAGCAGCCGGTCGCAGATCCCCATGACCAGCTTCATCTTGTGCTCGACCAGGATCACCGTTCGCTCTGTTGCTAGGCGCACGATCAGATCCATCATGGCCCGGGTTTCCTCCGGCGACATGCCGGCCGTGGGCTCATCCAGCAGCAGCAGGCGCGGACGGCTGGCGAGGGCCATCGCGATCTCCAGCGCCCGCTGCTCCCCATGTGCCAGCGTGGCCGCCAACCGGTCCCGCCGGGGCCAGAGGCCGACACTGTCGAGCAGTGCGCCCGCCTGTTCGACTAGGTCCGTATGCCGGGCTCGGGGGCGCCAGACGTCATAGCGGGAGCGCAGCGCCTGCAGAGAGACCCGCACGTTCTCAAGCGTGCTGAGCTGCCCAAACACCGTGGTAATCTGGAACGATTTGGCGATGCCCATGGCGGCAAAGCGGTGCTGCGCGGTACCGGTGATATCCCGGCCTTCGAATAGGATCTGCCCCGTGCTGGGCCGAAATGCGCCGGACAGCGTGTTGAAATAGGTGCTTTTACCGGCGCCATTCGGACCGATTATTCCCGTCAGCTGCCCATGCCGGAACCCGGCTGAAATGTCGCGCAATGCGACGAATTTCCCGAAGCTTTTCCCAATGCCCCGGGTTTCCAGAATAAGGCCCGTCACCGCCGCCGCACCAGCAACGTGCCCCACAGGCCCCGGGGAAAGAACAAAACGCATACGATGAACACCACGCCCACGGCCAACTGCCAGTGAACAGTCCAAAGCGACACGAAGTTTTCGAGCAACAAGAACACTGCAGCGCCGATGAACGGCCCGAAGAACGTCCCCATCCCGCCCAGTAACGCCATCATGACCACGGTGCCGGAGGTCTGTACGCTCAGCGTCTCGATCGGCACGATGCCGAGATGTAGCGCCTGTAGCCCGCCCGCCAATCCACAGAACGCACCGGACAGCACGAAGGCGAGCCAACGTGTCGCCCGGATATCGAAACCGCACGCCCGCGCCCTGCTCTCATTCTCGCGCAGCGCTTCCATCGCGGCCCCGAATGGCGAGGCCAGGATGCGGGACAGCACGAACAGCGCAGCCACCACGAATGCCGCCACAACATAGTAACGCGCGGTCGGGTCGAGGAAGTCGATCGGCCCAATGCGGGTGACGTTCACGCCGCGCAGCCCGTTCTCACCGCCGGTCACGCCCGTCGCCTGATAGGCGATGTAATACACGCACTGCGAGAGCGCCAACGTGACCATGGCGAAGTAGATGCCGCGCGTGCGGATCGCGAGCCCGCCCATGATCGCCGCGATCCCTGCCCCCGCGACCACGGATGCCAGAATCCCGGCCCACCACGGCCAGCCACCATGCACGATCGCGATCCCGCAGGCATAGGCGCCGCCGCCGAACAGGGCCGCATGCCCGAACGATAATAGGCCCAGATAGCCGAACAGCATGTTGAACCCGACGGCGAACAGCCCGTAGATCAGGATGTTCACCGCGATCGCCTTGAACGGCATGAACACGGGAAATACGATCAGGAACAGCGTGGCGAGCAGCACGCGATGCCGGATTGCGAGCGCAAGAAGATCGGGCCGCCCCCGGGCTTTCTCGGTCGCTCCGGGCAGTGCGGTGTCCATCAGCTCATCAGCCCCGCGCGGCCGAAGAACCCCTGTGGCCGGATGAGCAGCACCACCGCCATCAGCAGGAAGATCGATACCTGCGCCATCTCCGGCGCGAACAGCGACGTAAGGCTCACCACCACACCAACCAGCAAGCCCGCCAAGACCGCGCCCAGCAGGGATCCCATGCCGCCCACGACGGTGACCACGAAAGCGATCGCCAGCACGCTGTCCCCCATCTCCGGGCTGGCGCCCTGCAACGGCGCCGCCAACAGCCCGGCGAGTGCGGCAAGCCCGGTACCGATCCCGAACACCACCAACCACACCCGGCCTACATCGATGCCCAGGATGCGTACGATCTGCGGGTCCCGCGCCCCGGCCCGGATAATTAGGCCATAGGGCGTGCGCTCCAGAAACAGCCACAACCCCAGCAACGCCACCGCCGTCACCCCGATCACGAACAGGCGGTAGGTCGGGAAGTAGCCGATGCCGATATCGGTCGCACCCTGCAGCAGGTCCGGCGTGTCGAAACTGAGGCCCTGTGTGCCAAACAGAATGCGAACGCCCTCGATCATCACGTAGCTCAGCCCGAACGTCAGCAGCAGCGGGTAGTCGATCCCGCGACCGTATAATGGCCGGATCAACACACGCTCCACGAGCAAGCCCAGCATGCCAACCAGAAGCGGCACGAAAAATAGGCACACCCAGAAATTGGCGCCAAGCCCGAGTAACGCCACCGCGACGTAGGCGCCGACCATGTAGAACGCGCCATGCGCGAAGTTCACGACTGTCAGCATGCCGAACAGCAACGACATACCAAGTGCCATCAGCACGTAGATCGCGCCCAAGGCTAGCCCAGTGAATACTTGTAGCGACAGCAGATCCGGCGTTATACCATCAAACATGGCTCAACTATGTCCCTGGTCCTTGCACGTCAGAAAGTTACTTTCATCTGTCGGCACCGTATCGAGCACGGTGAACACGTCGGACGGGTTTGCCATATCCTTCGACTTGCTCTCGATAATGAATACGGACTGAATCGACTGATGATCGCAAGCCCGATAGTGCTGCGGCCCCTTGTAAAAATCATAGGCCAGCGTCTGCATCACCGGGATGACCTTCTCCACATCGGTGGAGCCTGCCTGCTTGGCCGCGGTCAGCACGCTTCGCACCCCGGCATACCCCAACGCACCGTAATCGGACGGCACCTTACCGCCGCCGGTCGCGCGGGACCGGTCGTTAAGTGCCTTAGCACTCGGTATCGTGTCCTCGACGCCCCAATAATAGGACGTGCCGCCAACCACGCCCTCGAACGCCTGCGGCCCCGCCGCCACGCGGGAGGTGAACAGTAAAATCGGTGCTACGATTTTCGTTGTGCGCTTCAGGCCGAAATCCGTGGCCTGCTTGATCGAGATCTGCTGGTCCCGGCCGAAATTGCACAATACCAGGATGTCGGGCTTCAATGCCTGAATACGCGGCAGCAACGTCGAATAGTCCGTGGTGCCCAGCGGGTGCCGTAGATCGGCCAACACCTCGATCCCCATCGGCTCGCCGGCCGCCTTGAACCCGGCCACCATTTCATGCCCGTAGGCATAGTCGGCGCGCAGAAAGACGATCCGTTTGCCGAACTTACTGAACGCGTACCGGCCGACAGCGCCGGCGGTCAGGTGCGGCGTCATCGCCTCGTGAAACGAATAGGGGCTCCAATCCGGCAATGCGGTGATTTGATCGGATTGGCTGATCGAGTTGAACAGAACCTTCCGCTGTTTGGTCACGTTGTTGATTGCAAGCTGCACCGAGGCTGACAGGCTGCCCACCACAAAATCAACGCGATCCTTTTCGATCAGTTCGAGCGTGCGCGTGGTCGCCTCACCGGGATCGAGCTTGTCATCCCGTACTAGTAGCTCCGCCATGCGCCCACCGAGGCCGCCGCTGTCGTTGAACTCGGTGATGGCGATCTGGGCGCAGCGCACCTGGTCCGTGGCCTCCGTCCCGTACGGGCCGGTGAGCGGCACGGGGAAGCCAATGCGGATGGGCGCAGCCTGGGCCCGCAAGATGGCCGGGGCGGCTAAAACGGCGCTGGCACCCAACAGCACACGCCGGGTCACGGTCGGATAGGTGGCCATTGTTTCGCTCCCGTTCGTCTTTCTTTGACAGAACGATACGGGGCAGGCCGGTAGCCTGCAATGGGGTCTACGCGGACGTCACGCGCGCCCGAGCGCCCCCAAAACAACATCCGGCGTCAACGGTACTTCGGTCAGCACCACGTTCAACGGCACCAGCGCATCGTTGACCGCATTCAGCACGCACGCCGCCGCCCCGGCTGTTCCGGCCTCGCCCGCGCCCTTGGCACCTAGTGCACCATCCTTCGTCGGTGTCGTGACATGGGCGACTGCGATATCCGGCATCTCGCCCGCCATCGGCACTAGGTAGTCCGCCATGGTGGCGTTCTGCATCTGGCCTTGGTCGTCATAGCGGCATTCTTCGAATAGCGCGGCACCCAGGCCCTGTACCACGCCGCCCCGGATCTGTTCATCGACCAGCATCGGGTTCAGGATCGTGCCGCAATCCTCTACGACCCAGTGCTTCAACAGGGTGATGAACCCGGTTTCGATATCGACCTCGACCCAGGACGCCTGAATGCCGTTGGTGAACGCAAACGGGTATTCGCGCGGCACGAAATGGCGTGTGGCGATCAGCTCCGCCTGCACGCCGGGTGGCAACGTGTCGGGGCGAAAATAGGCGATGCGGGCGAGTTCGGCCAAGGTCAGCCGTTCCCGCCCGTCCAGGTCCACAACTATCCCGTCGCGGATATCGAGCGCGGCCGGGTCTGCCTGCAAATTGCTCGCGGCGAGCCCCAACACCTGCCCCCGCAACGCCCGTCCCGCCTGCCACGCGGCCTCTCCACCGATGCCGGCGCCACGGGACGCCCAGGTGCCGCCGCCATAGGGGGTCACGTCGGTATCACCGAGCTGCACGCGGATGACACCAGGCCGCACGCCGAATGCCTCCGCCACGATCTGGGTCAGGATGGCCTCGGTCCCCTGCCCCTGTTCGGTGACGCTTGCTTGCACCGTCACGTGGCCGGCGCTGTCGAGCCTTATCGTTGCGCCATCCTGCGCCGAGATACGGGCACCGCCCACGCCGTAGAAGCCGGGACCGGGGTTGGTAATTTCGATAAAACTGGCGAGCCCCAGGCCACGATAGACGCCGCGGGCCCGGCCCTCCGCCTGGTCTGCCCGCAAGGCCGGCAGGTCGATCATCGCCAGCAGCTTATCCAGGCTCGCGTGATGGGACAGCGCCTCAAACCGCAGGCCGGACGCCGACACGCAGGGGTAGGCGTCATCCGCAATCAGGTTGCGGCGGCGGATCGCGACAGGGTCCATGCCGATACGCCGGGCTGCCAGATCGACGAGGCCTTCCGTGACCGTCGTCGCGATCGGGTGGCCGACGGCGCGGTATTGCGACATCATCGCCTTATTCTGGAACACCACCTGGCCATGCGCCCGATAATTGGGGCAGGCATACGGGCCGCCTATCAGGTTCAGCACCTGGTTCGCCTCAACGGCCGACGTGCGTGGATAGGCGGAATACGGTCCGATACCGGTCAGGTCATCGATGGTGAAGGCGGTGATCGTACCGTCCCGCATGACGCCGATCCGGCCCTGCACAACGTGTCCGCGCGCATGGATGTCGGCGGTAAAGCTCTCCAGCCGGTCGGCCACGAACTTCACGGGGCGGCGCAGGTGCCGGCTGACCGCTGCCGTCGCCATCTCATCGCCATAGACGTGGATCTTAATGCCGAACGAACCGCCGACGTCTTTGCACACAACGCGGACCTGGTGCTCCTGCAGGCCGAGATGCAGCGCGAACAGGTTTTGCATCATGTGCGGCGCCTGGGTGCCCTGGTAGATCGTGAGCCGCCCGTCACCCTCGTTCCAATCCGCCACCAGGCTTCGTGCTTCGAGTGTCACGCCCGTGTGGCGCGCAAACCGGAACTCGGCGGTGACGACCTCATCCGACGCCGCCAACGCCGCATCCACTTGCCCGGCGTCGATCCGGCGTTCCCACGCCAAATTAGTGCCCAGTTCCGGATGCAGCAGCGGCGTTGCGGGATCGAGTGCCTGTTCAACGTCGACCAGCGCCGGCAGGGATGCATACTCGACGTAGATCTGTTCCAGCGCGTCTTCCGCGACGGCGCGGCTTTGGGCCACCACCATCACGACGGCCTCGCCCTGCCACCTGACGCGGCCGACTGCGAGCGGGTGTTGCGGCGCTGACTTCAGGCCGACCAAATGCGTCAGCGTGCCGACCCACGGGCTGCACAAAATGTCCATCTCGGGTCCGGTCAGCACTGCCAGCACGCCCGGCATTGCGCGCGCGGCCGTCGTGTCGATCGCGACTATGTCCGCATGCGCGTGCGGTGAGCGTAGGAACGCTGCGTGCACCATCCGCGGCAGTTGCAGGTCACTGACATAACTGGCCCGGCCCTGCGTCAGCCGCCCGAGGTTCGGCCGCGGCACCGCCCGCCCGATATAGGAGTTGGGGCGGTCCATCGATGATAGGCTCATGGCGCATTTCCCAGCGTTGATGCCCTGGCGCGTGCCACGGTTTCGACCGCGTCCACGATCGATTGGTATCCGGTACAGCGGCAGTAATTACCGGACAGGTGCTCCCGAATAACAGCGCGATCCGGCACGCCACCATGACGCAGCAGGTCCTGCGCCGTCAGCAACATGGCCGGCGTGCAATACCCGCATTGCAGGGCGTTCACCGCCGCGAACTGTTCCTGCAGGTCAGCGATTTCGCCACTGTCGGACACGCCCTCGATCGTCTCGACAACGGCACCATCCGCCTGCACCGCCAGCACCAGGCAGCCCCGCACGATGACACCGTCGAGCCGCACGGTGCAGGCGCCGCACACGCCATGCTCACAGCCGAGATGCGTGCCCGTCAGGCCGAGCCCGTCGCGCAGAAAATCCGCCAAATGTGTGCGCGGCAACACCGCGGCCTCGATCGCCTCGCCATTGACCGTCAGCCGGATATTCATGCGGCCATCGCTCCCGTTAGTGATCCCGTCCAGGACGTCGCGACCCGCCGTAACAAAACTTGGGCTAACGCCATTCTCGTCTTGCTGCTGGCCTGCAGATCGGCAGGCGGGGTCAGGTCTCGTGGCAAGGCCGCGCAGGCCGCTTCGATACCCTGCGATAGAGCGAGCGCCGCATGGGGCGCCAGCACGGCGGTAGCCCCCACCGCGAAATAGGCTAGCCGGGGCGATGAGCCTGGCACGGCCTGGGCGGCGAGGCCGACGATGGCGTAGTCGCCGCTACGCCGGGATAGTTCCTGAAATCCCCATGGGGCCGCGATGGCATCCACCTCGATCGCGACCAGGATTTCATCGGGCGCCAGTGCCGTCTCGAACAGGCCGGTGAAGAAGTATTGGGCTTGTATGGTGCGCAAGCCACCGGGGCCCTGAACGATGATGCGGGCGGCGAGGGCCATGGCGCAGGCGGGCAGCTCGGCGGCCGGGTCGGCA
>JANPPS010000212.1:0-1525 GCA_031428635.1 Rhodospirillales bacterium | reverse complement strand
TTCCTGCATTCATCGTGAACCGGATCTTGGTGCCGATGATCAACGAGGCGGTGTACGCGCTGTATGAAGGCGTGGGATCGATCAACGACATCGACACGGCAATGCGGCTGGGCGCCAATCACAAGATGGGGCCGCTCGAGCTGGCAGATTTCATCGGCTTGGACACGTGCCTGTCGATTATGCAGGTTCTGTACGATGGTTTGAGCGACAGCAAGTATCGGCCCTGCCCGCTGCTAGTAAAGTATGTCGAGGCCGGGTGGTATGGGCGAAAGGCGGGACGTGGGTTTTATGACTATACTGTGACACCGCCAGTTCCTACCAGGTAGAAATTTGGGTAATCGTTCCGCTGGGCTTTGTCGATACAGATTAAGTTTAGTCCACTACGTTAACAAACCATTTATCCTGCGTGGCGCGCTCGGTTTTGTGATGCTATTTTCCGCGCGTACGCGGTAGATCATCCATGAATCAACCCCTCCTGGCTGTCTCGTCGGCGGCTTACTCTGGTCCCTGCCTGCCAGAGCTTCTGCGCGATGAGCGCTTGCACGACCTTGCCGCCACCGCCGCCCGCCGAACACCCGACGGCATAGCTCTTCGCTGCGACGGCACCGCCTTCACCTACGCCGAACTCGACCATCAAGCCGAGCAGCTCAGCGCCGGCCTGCGTGCGCAAGGCGTTGGCCAAGGCGACATTGTCGGTCTCTGGCTTTGCCGCTCGATCACCCTCCACGTCATGATTCTGGCCATCCTCAAGGCCGGCGCGACGTTTCTGCCTTTCGACGCGCACGCCCCCGCCGAGCGGGTTGCCCTGTGCTTAGAAGACTGCGCCGCGACCCTGCTGGTCACCGACCGGCCTGGTCCCGCCCCACTGCCATGCCCCGCCGTCCACCCGAACGCGCTACTGAGCGAGGCACCGGCATCGCCCGCCCCGCGCCCACCAGCGGACCAGGCCGCCTACATCATTTACACCTCGGGCTCGACCGATCGTCCCAAGGGCGTTGCCGTCAGCCACCGCAGCATCTGCCACCTAATCCGCGCCGAAAACGAGGTGCTCGGGATCGTTACGCAGGATGTGATATATCAAGGCTTCTCCGCTGCGTTCGACATGGCGCTCGAGGAAGTGTTTATCGCGTACCTCGTCGGAGCCACCCTTATCGTCGCCACGCAGGATCAGGTCCTGCAAACCGACCGGCTACCCTCGTTCCTGACAAATTCTGGTGTCAGCGTTCTGCATTGCGTCCCCACTCTCCTCTCCATGCTCGATGGGGATCTGCCGTCGGTTCGTCTGATCAACGTCGGTGGTGAGGCGTGTTCCGAGGCGCTCGTTAAACAATGGGCCCGCCCTGGTCGCCGGATGGTCAATACGTATGGCCCAACCGAGACGACCGTCACCGCTACCTACGCCGAATTACACCCCGACGAACCCGTCACCATCGGCAGCCTGTTGCCCAACTACACGGCCGTTCTGCTGGACGAAGCGGGTAATCCCCTAATCCGTGGCGGCCCCGGCGAGCTCTGCATCGGTGGC
>JANPPS010000211.1:0-4666 GCA_031428635.1 Rhodospirillales bacterium | reverse complement strand
CCGCCCTATGGCAACGTGGTGGTCATGATTTTGAAGGACAGCAGCCAGGCCAGCACCATCACGGTTGCGGAACTGGCATTGCAAGGCAAGCTGATTGCATCCTCCACATTCCAGAACACCACCGTCTTTACGCTGGTGGCTCTGCTCTACCTTTGTATGAGCATGCCGCTGATCCTGCTGGTCGGATGGCTCGAGCGCCGGATGAAGCGGATATGATCGAGCTGGCGGACGTGCACAAAAGCTATGGCGAGCGGGAAGTGATCCGCGGCGTGTCGATGACGGTGGCGCAGGGCGAAGTCGTCTGCGTAATCGGGCCGTCCGGTTCCGGCAAAAGCACGCTGCTGCGCTGCATCAACGGGCTGGAGCGGCATGAGGCCGGGCACATCGCGGTGGCGGGCCGGACGGTGAACCCGGCCCATCGATCCATCCGGCAGTTGCGCACCGAAGTCGCCATGGTGTTCCAGCGCTTCAACCTGTTTCCGCACCGGACAGCCCTGCAGAACGTGATCGAAGGTCCGGTGCACGTGAAGCGGGAGAATAAGGCCGAGGCTGCAGCGCGGGGCCGGGCGCTGCTGGCCCGCGTGGGTCTGGCGGGGCGGGAGGATACGCGGCCGGCTCAGCTCTCGGGCGGGCAGCAGCAGCGGGTGGCGATCGCGCGGGCGCTGGCGATGCGCCCGCGCGCCGTACTGTTTGATGAGCCCACTAGCGCGCTCGATCCTGAGCTGGTGGGGGAGGTGCTAAGCGTCATGCGCGCGCTCGCCGAGGAGGGGATGACCATGCTGGTGGTCACGCATGAGATCGCATTCGCGCGGGAGGTGGCGGACCGTGTGCTGTTCCTCGATGGTGGCGTCATTGTGGAAGAGGGGCCGGCCCGCCAGGTCCTAGACGACCCGCAGCACCCGCGGACGCAAGACTTCCTACGCCGCGTATTACACCCGCTGTAAGGAGTGCGCATGGCCGGACCTTTCCCGCTCGCCCCGTCTCTCTGGGCCGCCACGGCGCCGGTGGGTCCATTGACGCCGCCGCTCGATGGGGACCGGACAGCCGCGGTCTGTATCGTGGGCGGCGGGTTTGCCGGGCTGTCCGCGGCATTGCATTTGGCCGAGGCAGGGATCGAGACGGTGTTGCTGGAGGCGCATGAGGCCGGCTGGGGCGCATCCGGCCGCAACGGCGGGCAGGTGATCCCGGGACTGAAATACGATCCGGACGTGCTGCGCGCCAAGTTCCCTGGGGATGCCGGGGACCACCTGGTGGACTTCGCCGGCCGTACCGCAGACACGGTGTTCGACCTCATCGCCCGGCACCGCATGGACGTGCCGCACCGCCGGGCCGGCTGGGTGCAGGGCGCACATACCGAGGCGGGGCTGAACGAGGTGGCATCCCGCGCAGAGCAGTGGGCCCGCCAAGGCGCCGACGTCGCGGTGCTGGACCGGGCGGAGACGGCCGAGCATCTCGGCAGCAATGCCTATCTCGGCGGCTGGGTCGACCGGCGGGGCGGTGCTGTGCAGCCGCTGGCCTATGCGCGCGGGACGGCGCGGGCGGCGCAGGGGGCCGGAGCGGCGCTGCATGGACAATCCCCTGTTAGTGCGATGCACCGGCAGAGCGGTAAATGGCATGTGCAGACTGAGGCCGGGCGCCGGGTGGTGGCCGAGCGGGTGCTGGTCTGCACCAACGGCTATTCCGGCCCGCTCATCCCGAAGCTGGCGCGGACCGTGGTGGCGATGAACAGCTTTCAGGTCGCGACGGCGCCGCTATCGGACAACGTGCGCGCCACGATCCTGCCGTTCGGCCACGTTTGCTCCGACACGCGCAAGCTACTGCTTTATTTTCGGCTGGACCCCGACGGGCGGCTGATTATGGGTGGGCGCGGCCGGCTGAGCGAACCGCAATCTGCGTCCGACTGGGCACATTTGGAGCGCGTGGTGGGCAAGGTGTTCCCACAGGCCGGGGGCACGCCGATCGTCTATCGCTGGGGCGGGCGCGTGGCGCTGACCCGTGACTTCCTGCCCCATTTGCATGAGCCGGAGCCGGGGCTGCTGGTGGATATCGGCTGCATGGGCCGGGGTATCGGACTGCAATCGCTGATGGGCCAGGCAATGGCGCGCTATGTGGAGACAGGGGACCGGCGTGCGCTGCCGTTCCCGGTGGTGCCGATTCAGCCGATCCCGATGCATGCGATGCGGCGGCTTTACGTATCGGCCATCATCGCCTGGTATCGGATGAACGATGGCGGGATGAAGCAGGCCGTCTGAACCAGGGTGGCGTCGTCCAACTACGCGCCGTCAGGCAAGATAGCTGCGGCTCCCGCGTTGCTCCGCGGTTTAGTGGACCGGCCGGCATAACGCTGCCGATCTGGCAGGTGCTCCTCCTGACCGCGATCGCCGTGCTCCTAATCTGGGGCATGCACGCCTTGGCCTGGCGCGTGCTGCAGTTACTGACTTCAGCCGTGGACCGTTTGCCGTAGCTCCGGCGAACCCGTCTGTCTGCTCCGAATAGACAATCTGCTTTGGCAGGAAGTCGGGCGGGTTATCTGACGTCCTTGGTCAGCTGGCATTGTACGATACTCGACCCAAATCGGGCAGGCGGCCCTGATCGCCTGAACGCAAACGGCGTCGGCGGCGTTATCGGTAGGCAGCACCGATACAAGAGAGGCCACTGTGATGTCCGATTACGATCTTTACTATTGGCCGGTGCCGTTCCGCGGTCAGTTCGTGCGCGCCGTTTTGGCGTATGCGGCAAAGACCTGGACCGAGGGCAACAGCGCCGCCATCGCGACGTGGATGAGCGGTCCGGTCGGGCAAATGCCGGTCCCGTTCATGGGGCCACCCTTGCTGCGCGACAAAAAGGCGGACTTCGCCATCGCCGAAATGCCAGCCATCTTGCTGTATTTGGGTGAGACGCTCGATTTGATGCCGTCCAGTCCCGCCCTGCGCGCGACAGCCATGAAGACGATCAATGACGCAAACGATGTGATCGATGAACTCACGCTCGATGGCGGTCGTCAGATGTGGACGGAAAAGCGCTGGCAGGAGTTCGCGCCCCGCCTGAGAAAATGGATGGCGATTTGGGAGGAGACCGGCAGACGTCACGGCCTGAAGCTGGACACCGGGTTACTGCTTGGCGGTACCGCGCCGGGCATCGCCGACGTCGTAACAGCCACGCTGTGGACGACGATGGGTGACCGTTTCCCGACCATACAGGCGATGCTCGAGCAATCGGCGCCGATGACTGCCGCCCTCTCGCACCGGGTTTCAGCGCTCCCACCGCTGGCCAAGCTAGCCGCCAAGGCGCGGGTGGATTACGGCGACGAGTACTGCGGCGGCCAGATCGAAGCTTCGTTGCGCAAGGTTTTGAGCGCGTGAGTTCGTCGCTTCCGTCCACTCGGATTAACTGGGTAGGGGTCCTACGCGCCGGTTGTCTTACCGGGACCTGCGCCAGCCTTGCGTCCACGGCCGCACTGGCGCTGGCGGCGCGGATGGAGGGTAAGGCGGCGATCCGGCCGATCAACGCGGTAAGCCGTTGGCTCAATGGAGAACGTGCCGCGTCGTACGAGGGCGTCGACGCCGCCCACACCGTCGTTGGGTACGTAACCAACCACGCCGCGAGTATTTTCTGGGCGATAATTTTCGAAGCCTGGTGTGCTCGGCGCCGCCCGGTGGGGCCGTTACCGATGCTGCGGGACGCCGTGGTCATGTCGGCCATCGCGGTCGTCGTGGATTACGGCCCGACGCCGAGGCGGTTTCGCCCAGGATGGGAACTTGTGCTGTCGAAAAAGGGTATGGCCATCGCTTATACCGGGCTGGCCGTTGGGCTGGCCGCCGGTGCGTTGTGGACCCAATCGGGCCGGCGCTCTGAGAGCTGAGTTCGCCCGCGGCGGCGGCTGACAAAGGCGCCGCCGATAACCGGTAGTCCGCAGCGGGGCCGGTAAACGTAGACCTCTAGTACCGCAACCACATGCCAGGAGACACGGTCATGGCGCGTATTTTCATCACCGGGTCGTCGGATGGCCTAGGCCAGATGGCGGCCCGTCTTCTGATCGAGCAGGGCCATAGTGTAGTGCTGCACGCGCGCAACGACGCCCGCAAACGGGACGCCATTACCGGCGTGCCGCGCGCCGAGGCCGTCGTCGTGGGTGATTTTGCGAGTATTGCTCAAATCCGCGGCGTGGCCGACCAGGTGAACGCCCTCGGCATTTTTGACGCCGTCATCCACAACGCAGCCGTGGGCTTCCGGGAGCGTCGCCGCATCGAGACCGAGGACGGATTGGCGCATGTGTTCGCCGTGAACACGCTGGCACCGTATCTGCTGACAGCACTGATCAAGCGGCCTCGGCGGTTGGTCTACGTCAGCTCCGAGTTGCACCGGCGTGGCGATCAGAGCCTTGTTGACCTGAACTGGGACACCCGGCCGTGGCGCGGTAACCAGGCGTATTCCGATACCAAGCTGCATGATGCGCTACTCGCCTATGCCATTGCCCGGCGCTGGCCAGGGGTAAGCAGCACCGCGCTAGAGCCCGGTTGGGTCGCCACGAAAATGGGCGGTCCGCGTGCGACAGGGGATTTAGACGCAGCATTTCGAACCCAGGCATGGCTGGCCACCGACGATAATTCAGCGACGGACGTGACTGGCGGCTACTTCTTACATGAAGCCGCGTAAACCGAGCGGC
>JANPPS010000210.1:0-22886 GCA_031428635.1 Rhodospirillales bacterium | reverse complement strand
GTCACGTTCGAGCGCGCGCTGACCGATGCGATTCTGGGTGCCGAACGGGCATTTCGGCTGGGCGGAAACGTGAGCGGCCTCAGTAGCGGGCTGCGCGATTTGGATAAAAAGACGGGGGGCCTGCATCCCTCCGACCTTATGATACTGGCCGGGCGACCCGGCATGGGTAAGTCGGCGCTGGCGACCAAGATCGCGTTCGGCGCTGCCCGCGCCATCCTGCGTGATGCGCGCGCGACCGACCCTAACGCGGTACCGCACGGCTCGGTCGCGATTTTCAGCCTGGAAATGAGCGCCGAGCAGCTCGCCACCCGTCTGTTGAGCGAGGAGGCCCGTGTCAGCAGCGACCGTATCCGCCGGGGCGATATCGGTCAGCGCGACTTCGACCGGTTCGTGCAAGTCAGCCGGGAGATCGCGGGCCTACCGCTGCATATCGATGACACACCGGCGATTTCGCTATCAGCACTACGCACCCGCTGCCGCCGCCTGAAGCGGACGAAGGGGCTAAGCCTCGTGGTGATCGACTACCTGCAGCTGATGCGCCCCAGCGTCGGCACCAAACCCGAAAGCCGCGTGCTGGAGATCAGCCAGATCACGCAGGGGCTGAAGGCGATTGCCAAGGAGATGGAGGTTCCGGTCCTTGCACTGTCACAGCTGAGCCGCGCGGTCGAAAGCCGCGAGGATAAGCGCCCGCAGCTGAGCGACCTACGCGAATCAGGCACGATCGAGCAGGATGCCGACATGGTGCTATTCATCTACCGCGACGAATACTACCTTCAGCAGCGGGCACCGAAGCAGATGGCGTACGACAACCAGGAGAAGTTCCAGTCCGCGCTGGACAAATGGCAGCGCGACATGGAGCTGGTACACAACAAGGCCGAAATCCTGATCGAAAAGCAGCGCCACGGCCCGACCGGTAAGATCGATGTGCTGTTCGAGGGGGAGTACACCCGCTTTGCCGACCTCGACGTCATACATGACAACTGACGCCACGCTACTCACGATCGATCTACACGCCGTCGTCGCCAACTGGACCCTGCTTGGCACACACCATCCGTCGGGCCCTGTCGGCGCGGTTCTGAAGGCCGACGGCTATGGCCTGGGCGCCAACGCTGTTGCGACCGCGCTGCACGATGCCGGTTGCCGGCACTTCTTCGTGGCCCATTTGGCCGAGGCCCTGCCACTCCGCCCCCTGCTACCTGGCGCCATGATCGCCGTTCTGAACGGCCTATGGCCTGGCGATGCCGCCACCTACGCCGCGCATGACATCGCTCCCGTGCTGGGTAGCCTTGCCGAAATAGACGACTGGCACGGCCGAGCCCCCGCGCTGATGCACGTCGAAACCGGCATGAACCGGCTGGGCCTGGACATGGACGCGCTCGACGCGCTCAACGCCCGGCGCCGGCGGGGCGAGTGGCTGTACGCCATGACCCACTTACGCAGTGCCGAGCAGCCGGACGACCCGGCCAATGAGATGCAGCGCGCCCGGTTCGAGCGCGCCTGCGTGCTCCTGCCCGCCATGGCACGCAGTTTCGCCAACTCGTCCGGCATCTTCCTTGGCCCCACATTCGGATCGGACCTGGCCCGGCCCGGCGCGGCGCTATACGGCATCAACCCGCAGCCATCGCAGGCGAATCCGATGCACCCGGTCGTACGGCTGCAGGCCCGGATTCTGCAGGTGCGTGACGTATCCGCTGGTGAAGCCGTCGGCTATAACGGCGCCTGGATCGCGCCGCGCCCCAGCCGGATCGCGACCGTATCGGTTGGCTACGCGGACGGGTACAGCCGTGCGCTGGTCGGTCGCGGTCAGGCCCGCTTTGACGGACACCCGGTCCCGCTGGTAGGGCGTGTATCGATGGACCTTACCACCTATGACGTGACCGACCTGCGTGCCACGGCGGGCGACTGGCTTGAACTGATCGGGCCCGGCCATACCGTCGATGACGTCGCGTCCGAGGCAGGGACGAACGGCTACGAAATCCTGACGCAGCTCGGCCACCGTTACGCCAGGCATCTGATCAACGGGCGGACAGTCTGATGTTCAATCCACTCGACGCGGTTGCGGCTGTGGGCCGGGGTACGCTGGGTGCCATGCGCGGTACGGGTGACGTCGCCCGGTTCGGTGCCACCGGCCTGTCTCACCTGGTTCGCCCGCCGTTCTACGGCCGCATGGCATGGCACGCCTTCATTGAGTTCGGGTTTTTCAGCCTGCCCGTCGTTGCGATGACGGCTGTGTTCTCTGGTATGGTAATCGCACTGCAATCCTACACCGGTTTCTCGCGGTTCAGTGCACAAGGCGCCATTGCGGGCATCGTCGTGCTATCGGTCGTGCGGGAGCTGGGGCCCGTGCTGGCCGGGCTGATGGTGGCCGGGCGCGTGGGCGCCGCAATGGCTGCCGAAATCGGCACGATGCGCGTCACCGACCAGATCGACGCACTGGGCACGCTATCGACCAACCCCATCAAATACCTGATCGCGCCCCGCCTACTGGCCGGAATCTTAGCGCTGCCGTTACTGGTGATCGTAGCCGACGTGCTTGGAGTGCTCGGCGGATTCTTCGTCGCGACGTTCAAACTGGGGTTCGGCCCCCGCGCGTACCTGCAGTCGACGCTCGATATCCTAACCCGGGAGGACATCCTGGCGGGCCTAGCAAAGGCCGGGGTGTTCGGCTTTTTGATCGCGCTCATGGGCTGCTACCACGGCTATCGCAGCCAGGGCGGCGCGCAGGGTGTCGGTGCGGCCACCACGAGCGCGGTCGTATCGGCCAGCATCCTGATCCTCGCATTCGACTACGTGCTGACCGAGCTGTTCTTTGCCCGCTGAGCCAAAAATACAGGTTCGCGGCCTGTGTAAGCGGTTCGGTGATAAAGTCGTGCTAGACGGCATTGACCTCGACGTCATGTCCGGCACGTCGGTCGTCGTCATCGGCGGCTCCGGCAGCGGCAAATCCGTGTTGCTGAAGTGCATTCTGGGCCTGATCGAACCCGACGCCGGTACCATCGCGATCGACGGTCAGGTTCTGAAGCCCGGTGCGGCAGCCGAGCAGGCGCGGTCCCGCATCGGCATGCTGTTCCAGGGCGGCGCGCTGTTCGACAGCCTCACGGTGTGGGAGAACGTGGCGTTCGGCCTGATTGCGCAGCACAAGGCCACCCGCGCCGCCGCCCGTGACCGCGCCGGCGAGATCCTGCGGCAGGTCGGCCTCGATCCCAGCGTCGGCGACCTTTCGCCCGCCGAGCTGTCGGGTGGAATGCAAAAGCGCGTAGGGCTCGCGCGCGCTATCGCCGCGCAACCGGACATCTTATTTTTTGACGAGCCGACGACCGGCCTGGATCCGATCATGGGCGCCGTGATCGACGGACTGATCGTGGATTGCGTGAAACGGCTTGGCAGCACCGCCATCGCCATCACGCATGACATGGCGAGCGCCACCCGCATCGGCGATCGCGCAGCCATGCTGTTTCGCGGCAAGCTGATCTGGCAGGGCGAAGCCGGGGCGCTGATGCATAGCGGCAACGCGATGGTCGACCAGTTCACCCACGGCCGCCGCGACGGCCCGATCCAAATGGAGCTGCGGCGATAGCGTCCGACGCGCTTGGCAATCGCTTGGCCAAGCGCAGCTTTCGCCTCGCTGGGCACCGGACGAGCGTGGCGCTCGAGCCGGAGTTTTGGACGGCGCTCGACAGCATCGCAACGACCACCGGCCAAACGACAGGGGCGCTGGTCACGACGATCGACGCCGCGCGTGCGCCGGATCAGCCGCTTACGTCGTTATTGCGGCTTACGGTTTTGCGGTCACTCAAGTTAACCGTTTAGCAACTTCGGCCAGTGAATGGTGAGAGGCGGCAAATCGCCCGCGCCTGTACCGGAGAAAAAGCATGAACGCCCAGTTCCCTCCACTGACCCAGCCGCGTTTCAGCCCGTTTTACGCCTCAGGCGGCATTATCGGCACCCATCCGCGGGTGAGCCCGCTGCAGCTGGCCGACAGCATCCTGTCATTGGCGCAGGCGGCCGATCGCGCCGGGCACCTTGCGGCGGCCCAGCAACTATTAGACGTCATGAACGCGGTGCTTGATCAATCACACTAGAGTATCCACCCCACCGACATCAGGGGCGCTCGGCCAGCCACCGCGACAGCCCCGACAGGTTGGGGCTGCGTCGCGGGGCGCCGACGGGCCCCAGTAGGCGTAGGTCGACACTGAGTGGAGCCGCGGACGCGGGCTGGACGGCGATCCGGGCGTCCAGCAGCCCGGCCGATAGGTCGATCGTGCCCGTCAGGCGCGCGGTGCCGGCCGGTACGGACAGCGATCCGTCCAGCGTCCCCAAGCCCCCCCGCAGCGCCACGCCGAGCATCAGCGTGTCGAATGACGTCGTACCGGACAGCAGCGCTTCCCGTACGGCACCGCGCGCCGCCTCAGGGTCCGGCAGCGCCAGGCCGTCCGACAGCGCGGCAAGGCCAAACCCGCGCACGACACCGTCCCGCACCATCGCCTGGCCCTGACCCGACAGCGTCGCCAGCAGCGCCGCCACGCTCTGCCCGGTCGCCTCGGCCTGTAATGACCCTGCCCAAATTCCCTCGGTCAGGGTGATGGGCGCGTCGCCAGGCTCGATCCGCAGGCCCGACACCTCCGCCCGCCCCGCCAGCCGTACAGGGGTAGAACTCGCGTCGACCATACCCGTTAGCGTGATGGGCGCCCCAAGCCACTGGGCCGTACCGTTCTGAACCGTCAGTACGCCATCGCGGAGCGACAATCCGGCGCCAGCGTCCAGCAGTACCGTTGCCTGATTGGACAGTATCGTGCCCGCCGTAACCGCCATGTCGCCCCGCCAGCCCTGCAGCCGACTGACGGGCCAACCATCCAGCGCGGCCGCCTCTGGTACCGGCAGCGTGTCGAACGCAACCTGCCCCGTCAGCGCCGCGCCGTCCCAACCCCACGACCCCCGGCCGCGCAGCGCACCGGCCACGATTTCGGCGCTGTCGATCGTCACCTGTGTCCCCGCGTCGGCCCGTCGCCAGGATACCCCCTGGGCTACCACCGACGCCGACCCTTCGCCCAGCCAGTCCGCATCCAGGCCGATCATGTGCAACAGCCGGCGGGCGCCGGGATGATGCAGCGTGATGGGCCCTGCCCAGCCGCCGGCCGGGTCGAACACGGGCTGCGCTTCGATCCCCAGGTCGCCCACGGTGACGTTCAGCTTGGCGTGCAGCGCGCGGGGCGGCCCACTCGCCTGCAGCGTGGCGCTCAGGGGCCCAGTCAGCAGCCCGGGCGGTATGCTGATCCCGTAAGCGGACGCGAGGTCGAGGATCACCGGTCTGGCCGCGGCCACATCATCGGCCGCTAATTCGACCCGGCCATCCTGCAGCCGGACGGGCTCGGCCCCGCCCACCAGCGCCGTCCCACTGGCCTGCGCCCGCAGCCCGGCGATCGTCCCCTCTAGCCGGCGTAGCGCCAGCCGGTCCGCTGTCCAGCGCGCGTCGGCCACAAAGCCCATGACCGGCGTCCCGCGCCAAAGCGCCGTAGCGGCTGAAATTTGCACATCAAGGTCCTGGCCCAGCGCCGGCGGCGGCCGTGCGAGCAGCAACGGGTCGAGCGTCAACCGGTCGAAATCCAACGCAACCGCCAGAGCCGGCCGCGGCCCCGGGCGTAACGTCGCGGTGCCCGTCACGCCCGCATGATCCAGACTGCCCCGCAACTGCGTGAGCGACACCGAATCAGTCCCGATGTGCAGCGTCCCACCCAGGTCCGCGGTCTGCAACACTTCGCCCGGCAGATCCGGCACAATGACGCCGGCCGGCATCATCCGCCCGGCCCAGCGCAGGGTCGTTGCCAAGTCCGGCGCCATCAGCTGGGTCGTTCCATCGAACGCACCGTCCCGCCCCATCCGGCCGTTCACCGACAGCCGCGCGTCGCCGGGCAGGCGCGCCGAGAAATCCCGCACCGTAACCCCGTCCGCATCCAGGTCGAACGCACCCCGCAACTGCCGCAGGATCCCGCCCGCCAGCGTCGCACTATCGGCCGACAGGTCGATCCCTGTCGGCAACCCCGGTACCGGCGGACGCGTCAGCACCGGCGCCCATGCATCGAGGTCGAGCCGCCCGGCCGCGATCGCCACATCGAGCCGGGCCTCCTCACCATTGGGAGCATTGCCGATCCGGACCGCCACCGCGCCGCGCACCGGCGCCCCGTCTAGTTCCATTGCCAATTCATCCGCGACCGCGAGGCCCCCCGAGGCCGACAGCCGCCCGTCCGCCCGCCACGCCAATGCCGGCGCCGGTAGGATCAGCGACAGGTTCGGGCCTCGCCCATTGACCCGGCCTGACAGCGCCCCGTTGCCCGCCACCTGGCCCGAGAAGGCGAGGCCCGTGTCCCGCAACCGGTCCTGACCGTCGATACTGGCCTCGACCGGCGCCGATCCGTCGCGGCCGGGCCGGGCGAGACGCACGCTGAACCGCCACCCCTGGCCGGCGCCATCGCGGTCGACCCGACCCACGCCCGCCGCGGTCAGCGTCCCCGTTTCGGCGTCCATTTCGACCCGGGCATTAATCCCCGTCATGGCGATCCCGCCGAGATGGAGGGCGCTGCCTTCCATTCGCGCCTGTAGACCGGACAGCCAGGCTGGGAGCCGTTGCGCCAGGGTGCCCGGCCCAGGCGGCCATGGCAGCATAAGGTCGGCGCCCTGCAAAACGAGCTCCTGTACGACCACCTGACCCGCCAGTAATGGCCCGAGCGCCACGCGTAGCTGGGCCGCATCGGCGCGCAATACGACGCCGTCCCCCACGTCATCGACCGACAGGCCGGCTGCCGTCAGCGTTGGCTGCGGCAGCAGGCGCAGCGTGATGGCGCCCCCGATCCGCACCGGCCGGCCCAACCCGTCAGACAGCAGGGCAGCGATGCTGTCACGGTACCGGTTCCAATCCAGCCACGCAGGCCCGACCCACACCGCAGCCAGCAGCACCGCGAGCAACCCCACGACCCCGGCCAGCGCCACCCGTCCGCGCGTCATACGGAGGGTGGCACGCGTGGCGGTGGGGTGGGGCAGGTCATGGGGGCAGATAGCGTCAGGGGCGGGTGCGCGCGCAAGCCCCGCCATGCTAAGCTGTACCCATGAGTTATTGGGGCAAGCTGCTCGGCGGGGTCGCGGGCATGATGATGGGCGGCCCGTTCGGTGCTGTGATGGGCGCAGCACTCGGCCACGCAGCCGATCGGGGATCGCTGCCGCGCATCGGGCTGGGTGAGGGCGGGCCGTTCGGTGGCGCCAGTATCGCGGCTGTCCTGGGCGGGCGGGACAGAGTATTTGCGCTGGGCGTCGTCGTGCTGTCGGCCAAGCTCGCCAAATGTGACGGCGCGGTTGTGCGGACCGAGATCGACGCATTCAAACGCCAGTTCCGGATCCCGGCCGACAGCGTGCGCGACATCGGCCGCCTGTTCGACCAGGCGCGCGACAGCAACGAGGGCTATGAGAAATATGCCCGGCAGCTGGGCACAGTGTTCGCCGATAACCGCGGCCTGCTGGAGGACGTGCTGACCGCCCTATTTGCCATAGCGCGGGCCGATAAGCCGCTGACGGTTGCCGAGCACACAATGCTGCGCGGCGTCCACGCGGCGTTCGGTCTGGATCAACTGGCGTGGGACCAGGCGCGTGGCACCGTCGCCCGGCCCATGGCAGGCGGGGACGATGCCTACGCTGTGCTGGGGCTGGCGCCCGCCGCCACCGATGTGGAGGCGCGGGCGTCGTGGCTGCGGCTGGTACGGGAGAACCATCCCGACACGCTGGCCGCCCGTGGGGTACCGCCCGAGTTCGTCGCCCGCGCATCCGACAAAGTCGCGCGGATCAACGCCGCCTGGGACCGAATTAAGCGCGAACGTGGCTTATGAGCCCAAACCACGACGCGCGTCCGCCGGACATGCCGATCGACATGCTGATCCTGCATTACACGGGTATGCAGTCCGCCCAGGCCGCCCTCGACCGCCTATGTGACCCGGCCGCCCGCGTGTCGTCCCACTATGTTGTCGATGAGGCCGGTGCGGTGCACGCGCTGGTGCCAGAGGACGCGCGCGCTTGGCACGCGGGCGTCTCGTCCTGGCGCGGTCATACGGAGCTGAACGCGCGGTCGATCGGTATCGAAATCGCTAATCCCGGCCATGAATGGGGCTATCGCCCCTTCCCCGCGTTACAAATGGCGGCGGTGTGCGAGCTGTGCCTGGCCGTCCTGACCCGGCACCCGATTCCGGCCCGAAACGTTGTCGGCCATAGCGATGTAGCGCCGGACCGCAAACAGGACCCGGGCGAGCTGTTCGACTGGGAGGGCCTGGCGAAAAACGGCGTGGGGCTGTGGCCTACGGACGTCGCAGCGCCCGTGCCGGATGTGGATCAGGCACTGGCCATGATCGGCTATGGTCCCAGCGCCAATGCGGTGCGCGCGTTCCAACGGCACTGGCGCCCGGCGGCGGTCACGGGCCTGGCGGATAGGGAGACGCGGGCGCGGCTGGCGGCGTTGATCGCCATGCTGGATTGACCCGGGCCAGCCTGACCGTCACAACGGCGACGCCAGACGGCCGGACGGCCGCTGCGAAGTAGCAGAGGAAAGTCCGGGCTCCACGAGAACACGGTGCCGGCTAACGGCCGGCGGGGGCGACCCTAGGGAAAGTGCCACAGAAAACAAACCGCCCGGCGTGCGCGCCGGGCAAGGGTGAAACGGTGCGGTAAGAGCGCACCGCGCCCCTGGTAACAGGGGCGGCAGGGCAAACCCCACCGGGAGCAAGACCGAATAGGGGTGACCGGCGAGGGCCGAAAGGCTTGACGCAGGGGCGTTCCCGCCCCGTCACCCGGGTTGGTCGCATCAGGCACGCGGCGACGCGTGTCGCAGAGGAATGGTCGTCCTGTCCCCCTCGGGGATAGACAGAACCCGGCTTACAGGCCGTCTGGCACCGACCACCGCAAAATCGAAGGACGAGGCGCGTAGTCTCTAAACAGGGGCCAATACGGGCCGGAGTCCGCGAGGTAGCGGGGTGCGAATTATGGCTTCGGCTTAGAGAGTTTTCGCCGTGGCCTGAGCGGCGGCGGCGAGAAGGATCCGCACAGCGTCAACCCTTGGGCGGTTTAGGCCTCGCGGCGGCGTAGACCCGTCATGGCCAGCAACCCGGCGCCAATGAGGGCGAGAGAAGCGGGCTCAGGCACGGCAGTGATGCCGGTATCGGGGATGGGAGGATCGATCACGACTGAGCCCAACAGATTGAAAGAATCGTAATTAGACAGGGTAAAGTTGGCCTCGGTAAAAACGCCCGTAGTTAGGAGGGCAGTGAAGCTCTGGTTCATACCCACCTGGATGCCATTTTGAGTAGACAACCCCGTCGTGGATACAGGGGCAGTGAAGCTCTGATTCACACCCACCTGAATGCCGTTTTGAGTAGACAAACTCGTGAAGTCACCGGTCAGATCGACGTAGGCTCAGGGCTTCCTACCGTCGATGATGGTAGACGTTGAGAATTGGGCGGTAGTGTATTCGTTTTGTACGAAGCCGGTGTGTAAAATTAAACCGCTCCAAGGTAGAAAATAGGTAAAATTTATGTCACCAGCGTGGATCTCAGGTAATTCGATCTGAGTGATGGGTCCGGTGCCATTGATATTATAGACAGTGTAGGTGATGAAGTTCGAGCCATTACTCACAAAGCTGCTGGCCGAGACGTAAGGCCAGATTGAAACCACGACGACGGCTTGCGCGGCCGGGGCAGCAAGCGGAACAATCAGGATGGCGAGGGCGGCGGTCGCGGCGCAAGCGCGGATGCGGTCCAGGGTCGCCCTAACGGCTGGGGTGCAAGAAGAGACGTCCATAGCTCAATCTTTCACGTTAAACTGCATTACTCGATCCGCCCTACGCTCGTAGCGGCATCGCCACTGCGGAGCAATACCTTTACGGATGCGTGACGAAATTTCGTCTTTGTGTGCCGGTCGGGTCTCATAGGCGTAGGCCCGGTTTCTAGAACCGATAATCTTTTCCGGCTGGTGGCGTGATTGCTTTTGGTCTGATGCGCCTCGGAGGAGGCGGACATGGTTGTGGCGGTCACCCGGACGGGAGCGCAGCGCCGTGGGCCCACGGCATATGTAAGCCCGGACCCGGGGTACCGATGCGGACCGGCGCCTGCTGCCGCGTGCTCGGGTTAAGCCCGCTAGAAAACATCCGGACGTTCGACCGCTAAATTACCTCGCCCATCGCCTAGACGACAGCAACGACACTATTGTGGCCGCCTGCAGCGACGCTTCAAACGCCCTCATGAAGGAACCAGCGCTAATCACGCCGTCGTAACCGCGGATGGGGCCCCGGCGGTCACTGCCCGAAGGCTTTGGCTTTATCGCGGGTTACCGGCGCCCAGTATCAAGAGCGCGAAGAGCCGAAATTAAGCATCTGATCGTAACAATACCTTGTTAACCCACGTTGGCCCATGCTATCCCATGTGTACCCACGGGAGGGCTACACGTGACCAGCGCGATGCCGATTTCTGGGGATAATCGTTGAGCCAATTCCTCGGAACGCACCAGAACCGCCTCGATGCGAAGGGCCGCACATCGGTGCCGGCGCCATTCCGTAGTGCCCTCCGCTCCACGCCCGACGCGACCGCCCTCATCCTACGCCCGTCCCATACCCATCCCTGCATCGAGGTCTGGCCTGCCGCCGAATTCGACCGGCTCGCCGCACCCCTCGACAGGCTTGAAATATTCAGCCCCGCACAGGATGACTTGCAAACGGCACTTTACGCCGATGCCCACCGTGTGGAACCAGACAGGGAGGGCCGGATCAACCTGCCCGATTCTCTGGTGCAACACGCTGGTTTGACCGACGCCGTCTCCTTTATGGGCCTGGGCCGCATCTTCCAGATTTGGGAGCCCGCCGCCGCTGCGGCCCGCCTGGCCGCAGCCCGTGAGCGCGCGCGCACCTTGACGCTCAGTTCGCCGGCTTGAGCGGCCATGTTCCCGTCATGCTGCCCGAAGTGCTGCAGCAGCTCGCCCCTCGCACCGGCGGCACCTACCTCGACGGCACATTCGGCGGTGGCGGCTACGCGGTGGCGATCTTGGCCGCGGCGGCCTGCACGCTGTATGCCATTGACCGCGATCCCACCGCCATCGCCCGCGGCGCGGAACTGGCCGCCCGAAATCCAGGGTTGCACCTGATCGAGGGCCGGTTCGGCGACATGGTCGGACACCTGGCCGCCCGCGGCGTCGCAGCGCTGGACGGGATCGTGCTCGACCTCGGCGTATCCAGTTTCCAGATCGACCAGCCCGACCGTGGCTTCAGCTTCCGCACCGAGGGTCCACTCGATATGCGCATGGGCGCTGATGGGCTGACGGCGGCCGACCTCGTGAACCACCTGCCGGAAGCCGAGCTGGCCGACACGCTCTATCAATTCGGCGAGGAACGGCTGTCCCGGCGCATCGCCCGCGCCATCGTCGGTGCCCGCGCCCTGGCGCCGATCACGACCACCCAGGGTCTGGCCGACATCATCCGCGGCGTCGTCCCCCGCGATAAAAAATCCGGCATCGACCCGGCCACCCGCAGCTTCCAGGCGCTGCGCATCCGGGTGAATAATGAATTGGGTGAGATCGAGCAGGCGCTGACCCAGGCCGCGACCCTGCTGCGCGGTGACGGCCGGCTGGTGGTCGTAAGCTTCCAGTCGCTCGAAGACCGGTTGATCAAGCGGTTTATGGCCGACGCTGCCGGGCGCGGACCGGGGGTGTCGCGCCACGACCCGAGCCGGCTGGGTCCCGACCCACGCCAGACCGCATCATTCCGGCTGCTCACCCCCCGCGCCGTGCGCCCCAGCGATGCCGAGACCGCGGCCAACCCCCGCGCCCGCAGCGCTAAGCTACGCGCCATGATTCGCCTGCCTCTCGATCAGGACGACCCCTCATGATCCGACCACTCACCTGCGTCTGCATGCTGCTGGCCGGCGGATCCGGCTTGTACCTGTATCAGACCAAGCACCGCGCTCTGCTACTCGACCGTGAGATCGCGCACACGGTCAAGCAGACCGAAGCCGCGCACGAACGCATCACGGCGCTGCGGGCCGAGTGGGCGCTGCTGAACGAGCCGGAGCGGCTGGCGGAACTGAACACCCAGCATCTGGGCCTTCGGTCGCTGGCCCCGACCCAATTCGTGGCGCTGGCCGATCTGCCGTCCCGGCTGCCGGCCCCACTGCCGCCCGGGTCCGTCATCATACCCGAACCGTCAGAGGAGGTGGTGCTCGCCCATCCGGAGCCGGCACCCGAGCCCGCCCGCAGCACCGCTACCCGGCTCGCCTCCGCCCCGGTGACGCCCGTTGCGACGCCCGTCGCGGCACCTGCCACGGTCCCCGCGATGCCGGTTGTTCGGCCACTCCGCACCGCGCGGCGGGAGGAGCCGGCCAAATCCGATACGGTAACCTCGGCCGCGGCCAGTACCGTGAAGCCGCCCGCCCCTGTTCAAGTCGCGACCGCGAACCCTGTCGTATTTGCCACGCAACCTTCGGTTGCGGCCCCGATCGTCCTGGCGCCGCCGACGCAGATCGCGTCTGCGTTCCCCACACCCCGGCCGGCCGCGACCGTGCAGCCCGTCTCCGCACGCACGCCCATCGTGCTGGCTCAACCCCGGCTGGTACTAAACGCTGCCCAGCCCGGCCGATCTTCACTGCCTGCCCTGTCTCCGGTTGCAGCCGGTACAGTGGGTGAGGCCGTGCAGCGTGCGTCACAACTAGGGACTACCCACGCGTCTGCCATGGCGGCGCCTACGCCGTATACCGGGCGGTAGCGTTGGCCGACCCCCGCAAAGCTGCCCCGAAATCAGCCCCGAAATCAGCCGGGGATCAATCCGACCTGCCGCACGTGCAGACGGTGCGGGTCACGGGCCCCGACCTGCATCGGCGCGCGATGCTGGAGCGCATGCGCGGCCGGCTGGTGGTCGCGGCTGGCGGGTTCGGCATGCTGTTTCTGGTACTGGCGATCAAGCTGGCCGGCGCGACGGTTCTGTTCCCAATCCAAACCCGCCACCTCGATCGCCTGACCCGCACCACCATGCCGGAGCCCGGCCCGACGCCGACCGCAACCGCCGACCTATCCGTCGGCCCCCGCACCCGGGCAATGATCGTCGATCGTAATGGCGAGATCTTGGCCATCAGCCTGCCGACCGCCGGGCTGTACGCCAATCCGCGTGAGATGATCGACACCGCCGACGCCGCCCGCAAGCTGCAGACCGCGATGCCGCGCCTGGACCTGGACACGGTCCGCACCCGGCTCGCGAGCGATAAGGGTTTTGTCTATCTCGCCCGCAACATAACGCCAAAAGAACAAATGGCCGTCAACGGCCTGGGTATCCCGGGCGTCTATTTCGAACAGACGGAGCGCCGGCGCTATCCGCAGGGCCGGGTGGGCGCGCACGTCGTGGGCGGCGTTGACGTGGACGCCCGCGGGACCTCGGGCGCCGAGCGCGCATTCGACGAGCGGCTGCGCACCGACCCCACGCCACTGCGCCTATCGATCGACGTGCGCGTGCAGGCAGTGGTGCGGGAGGAGCTGACCCGCGCCTTGACCGAATTCCAGGCCATCGGTGCCTGCGGCATCGTCATGGACGTCCGCACGGGTGAGGTCGTGGCGATGGTCAGCCTGCCGGACTTCGACGCCAACAAACCGAACGAGTTCCGGGCGGAAGAGCGCTTCAACCGGGCACTCACCGGTATGTACGAACCCGGCAGCACATTCAAGCTGCAGACGGCCGCGATGGCGTTGGACAGCGGCGCCGCCCAGATCTGGAGCAGTTTCGACGCATCGAACCCCATCAAGATCGGTCGCTTCACCATCACCGATTTCGAGGGCAAGCATCGCGTGCTGCAGCTGCCGGAGGTGATTGCCTACAGCAGCAACCTGGGTGCCGCGCACATGGCGGTGCAGGTGGGCACAGAACGGCAGCGCAGTTGGCTGCACGCAATGGGCATGTTCCAGCGTGTCGGTATCGAACTGCCGGAGCAGGGCCAGCCGATCGTGCAGCCGGCGGCCAACTGGAAAGAGATCGCGACGATGACCGTGGGCTTCGGCCACGGTATTGCCGTGTCGCCATTGCACGTTGTGCGCGGCACGGCGGCGTTGGCCAATGGCGGCTATTTGCTGGCGCCTACGATCCTGGCCGTGGACTCGACCGTCGGTTCGCCCATTCAGGGCACGCGCATCATGAAACAGAGCACGAGTGACACGCTCCGTAAGCTGATGCGGCTCGTGGTGACGGACGGGTACGGCAAGCCCGCCGACGTGCCCGGCTATTTCGTGGGCGGCAAGACGGGTACGGCGGAAAAGACGACCGGCCACGGGTATAAGAAACACGCGAATATCAGCGCGTTCATGTCGGTCTTCCCGATGAACGCGCCGCGCTACGCCGTGTACTTCATGCTCGACGAGCCGAAGGGTAACGCGAGCACGGGCGGCTACTCGACAGCCGGTGCCGTGAGCGCGCCGGGCGCCGGGCGGGTCATTGCACGGATCGGGCCGATGCTGGGGCTGATGCCGGAGACGCTGACTGCCGCCGCCACGCAGGCAACACTCTACATGCCGCTGCAGCCCGGCCGTGGCACGCCCACGACCATGCCAGTCCCCACAGCCGCTATCGTGTCGCACCCGGCCGCGCTGCCGCCGCCCGCCGCGCCCCGCAGCGCCGAGCGCGGTTCGGCCGTTGCGACCCGCTGAGATGCTGGCCGCGCTGAACCTGTTCGCCGACGCACCCGTGCCGGACTGGACCGGTATCACGGCCGATAGCCGGCAGGTCCGGCCCGGCATGCTGTTTGCGGCGCTGACGGATCAGCCGGGCCATGTGGCGCAGGCGGTGGCGTCCGGTGCTGCGGCTGTGCTGACGGGCCCGGACCTGGTCTGGCCCGCCGGCACACCTGCCCGCCCACGTATCACGACGCCCCAGCCCCGCCGGGCACTGGCGCAGCTGGCCGCGTTGAATGCGGGTCCGGCGCCCGCCTCCGTAATCGCGATCACGGGCACGAACGGCAAGACCAGCACGGCCGAGTTCCTGCGCCAGATTATGGGCGCCGACGCCGCCAGCATCGGCACGCTCGGTGTCATCACGGCCACGGGTGTTGCCAGCGCAGGCGGCCTTACGACCCCCGACCCGATTGCACTGGCCGACACCATGGCGGGGCTGGCCCGGGACGGCGTGCGCTCCGTCGCGATCGAGGCGTCGTCCCACGGCCTGGATCAGCATCGGCTGGACGGCCTGACGCTGGCTGCGGCGGGATTTACCAATCTCACCCGTGACCACCTCGACTACCATGGGTCGGAGGCTGCCTATCGCGCGGCAAAGCTGCGGCTGTTTACCGAGCTGTTGCCCCGTGGCGCCCCGGCGGTGACGATGGCGGATCTGGATGCGGACCTACGCGCGGCCATCGGGGGCCACTCCGTGGGGGTGGGCGGCGACCTGCTCGACCTACACAGCGCCACGCCGCATCCGGACGGTCAGATTTTGGTGGTGAACGGCCGTACGATCGACCTGCCACTGCCCGGCCGGTTTCAGGCCGATAACGCGCTGCTGGCCGCGGGGCTCGCCATGGTAACCGGCACTGACGACGCACTCGACCGCCTGTCCACCCTTCGCGGCGTGCGCGGCCGGATGGAGCTGGCGGCTACCATCCGGGGTGCGGCGGTCTATGTCGACTACGCCCATACCCCCGACGCGCTGACCCGCCTGCTGCAATCGCTGCGCCCCCATACGCAGGGCCGGCTTCATATCGTGTTCGGCGCCGGCGGCGACCGCGACCGCGGTAAGCGCCCGCTGATGGGTGCCGCCGCACGCCTGGCCGACGCTGTGATCGTGACCGACGACAACCCGCGCGGTGAGAATCCGGCCGCCATCCGCGCCGCCATCCTGACCGGTAACCCGGACGCGCGGGAAATCGGTGACCGCGCTACG
The DNA here is from genome assembly GCA_031428635.1 of Rhodospirillales bacterium. Lineage (GTDB taxonomy): Bacteria > Pseudomonadota > Alphaproteobacteria > Acetobacterales > Acetobacteraceae > JANPPS01. Next base: position 6,961 of record JANPPS010000210.1, on the reverse strand, counting down.
GCCATCGCCGCCGCGATCGACGGCCTACGCCCCGGCGACGTCCTGGTTGTCGCCGGTAAGGGGCACGAGCAGGGACAATCGGTCGGCGGCACCATTATCCCATTCGACGACGCGTCCGTCGTTCGGGCACACCGATGACGCTCTGGACCGCCGAAGCGCTGGTGGCCGCAACCGGCGGCACCATGCCAATACCGTTCGATGCAACAGGGGTGTCGATCGATACGCGCACGCTAGTGCCGGGCGACCTGTTTGTGGCGCTGACGGGCACCACGGACGGGCACGCGCATGTGGCCGACGCGCTGGCCCGGGGGGCTGCCGGCGTTCTGGTCGACCGTGACTCACCTGGACCGGCGCTGCGCGTTACCGACACTTTCGCGGCCCTGCACGCCCTGGGCCGCGCCGGACGTGCCCGGTTTCAGGGCCGCATGGTCAGCATCACCGGCAGCGTGGGAAAGACCACGACGAAAGACATGCTACGGCAGGCCCTAACCGCGTTTGGCACCGTCCATGCCGCGCATGCCAGCTACAACAACCACTGGGGCGTACCCCTCACGTTGGCACGGCTACCGCCGGGCACGGATTTTTGCATCACCGAAATCGGCATGAACCACGCTGGTGAGATCGCGCCCCTCGCGGCGCTGGCCCGGCCGGACGTCGCGGTCGTGACGGCCATCGCCAGCAACCACATCGGCAATCTGGGCAGCCTGGACGCGATCACCGACGAAAAAGGGGCGTTGCTCGCGGCACTCGGCCCGGATGGCGTGGCGGTCGTGCCAGCCGGACCGTACCAAGTGCCGCACGCGGCCCGGGCGCCAGGGTGCGTGCTCGTATTTGGCGACGCCGGTGACGTGCGGGCCACGCCAGACGGGCTGATCGTCAACGGCACGCGCATCGCCCTTCGCCTGGACGCATCTGGCGCGCACATGGTGTCTAACGCCGCCGCCTCGGTCGCCGCATGCATGGCGCTCGGCCTCGATGCTGGCCGGGCCGCCGCCGCCCTGGCCGGGTTCGCCGCCGGTGCGGGGCGTGGCGCGCAGCGGGATCTGGCCGGGCTCACGCTGCTGGATGAAAGCTATAACGCATCCGCCGCCTCCATCCGCGCGGCGCTCGCGGTTCTGCACACCCTTCCCGGCCGCCGGGTCGCGGTGCTGGGCGACATGCTGGAACTCGGCGCGTTCGCGTCCGCCGAGCACGCCGGGCTGATCCCGTTCGTGGCCGAATCGGCCGACGTGGTTTACGGCTGCGGCCCTCACATGCGGGCGGTGTGCGACGCACTCGGCGGGACCTGGGCACCCGACAGTGCGGCGCTGGTAGCGCACCTGGAACTGCGCCGCGGTGACGCTGTGCTGGTCAAGGGCAGCCTCGGGTCGCGCATGGCGACCGTGGTGCGCGCTATAGAAGAGCTGGCCGTGAGGGACTGGGACTGATGCTGGTCTTTCTATCACGGCAGTTCGCGAGCGAGTTCATTCTGTCGAACCTGTTCCGCTACATCACGTTCCGCGCGGGCGCCGCATGTCTCACGTCGCTCATTGTCGCGCTATGGCTTGGCCCGCGCATCATCCGTTGGCTCAAATCAGTGCAGAATGGCGGCCAGCCGATCCGCGAGGACGGCCCTGCCCGGCATTTAATTGAGAAAAAGGGCACGCCGACCATGGGCGGCGTGCTGATCTTATTGGCGCTCACGGCCAGCACGCTGCTGTGGGCGGACCTGCGAAATGGTTACGTGTGGGCCGTGCTGCTGCTGACGCTTGGCTACGGGCTGATCGGGTTCGTGGACGATTACTTGAAGGTCACCAAGCGCAACACGCGCGGCGTTTCGGCCCGGGGTAAGCTTGTGGCGCAATTGGCGCTGGGTTTCGCCTGCGCCGTGTGGGTCATGACGCTCACCCGCGGGCCGCTCAGCACCGGGCTGACCATACCGGTGTTCAAGGACGTACTGATCCCCTTCGGCTACGCGTTCCCGCTGATTGGCATGGTCGTGATGATCGGCGCCAGCAACGCGGTGAACCTGACCGACGGGCTCGACGGGCTGGCGATCGTCCCGACCATCATCGCGGCCGGCGTTTTTGCCCTCATTGCCTATCTGGTCGGCAATCGTGTGTTTGCGGATTACCTGCAACTCACCCCGGTGCCTGGTGTGGGTGAACTCACGATTTTCCTTTCGGCCCTGGTGGGCGCGGGGCTCGGGTTCTTGTGGTTCAACGCGCCCCCTGCGGCCGTTTTCATGGGCGACACCGGGTCATTGGCGCTGGGCGGGGCGCTGGGTGCCGTGGCGGTAGCCGTGAAGCATGAGATCGTGCTGGCCATCGTCGGCGGCCTGTTCGTGGTCGAGACCGTGAGCGTTATCATTCAGGTATTCTGGTACAAGCGCACCGGGCGCCGCGTATTCCTGATGGCACCGCTGCACCATCATTTTGAGAAGAAGGGCTGGGCCGAGCCGACGATCGTCATCCGGTTTTGGATCGTGTCGATGATCCTGGCGTTGGTCGGCCTGGCCACGTTGAAGCTGCGATGATCAAGGGTTCGCGCGTGGCCGTCGTGGGCCTGGGCCGCAACGGCCTACCGTCGGCGCAGCGTCTCGTGGCGCTCGGTGCGACCGTTGGCGTGTGGGACGATAATCCGGCCCATCGCGACGCGGCCGACCTGCCGTTGCATGATCCGGCGCTGGGCTATGCCGGGTGGGACGCGCTGGTGCTGTCCCCGGGCATCCCGCACGTACTACCCGCGCCGCACCCGGCCGCCATCGCCGCCCGCGCCGCCGGCATACCGATCCTGTCGGACGCCGAGTTACTGTATCGCGCCGTGCGGGATACGGGCAGCGCCGCGCGGTTTGTCGGCATCACCGGCACCAACGGTAAGTCCACCACCACGGCCCTGCTCGCCCACATCCTCACCCTGGCCGGCGTACCGAATGCAGCCGGCGGCAATCTCGGTCCCGCAGCACTGGCATTGCCGATGCTGGGCGATGACGGCGTTTATGTGCTGGAGATGTCGAGCTACATGCTCGAACGTCTGCAGACGCTGCGGTTCGACATCGCGGTGCTGCTCAATCTATCGCCCGACCACCTCGATCGGCACGGCACTATGGACGGCTACATCGCGGCCAAGCGCCACGTGTTCGATCACGCACCACCCGTTCGGATCGTGGGAACGGACGACCCGTGGACTGCTGCCATAGCGCGTGAACTAGCCACGCACCCGATCTCAGGCTCTACGCCACTGCACGACGCCCCCGCTTTGCCTGGCACGCACAATGCTCAGAATGCTGCCGCCGCAACCGCCGCCGCCGTGGCGCTGGGCGTGAGCCCGGCCGTGATCGCCCAGGGCCTGCGCACCTTCCCCGGCCTGCCGCACCGCCAGCAGTGTGTCGCCACGCAGGACGGCATCACGTTCATCAACGATAGCAAGGCGACCAATGCCGACAGCACCGCCCGCGCACTCGCCTGCCACGACCGGGTCATCTGGATCGCGGGCGGCGTGGCAAAGGCGGGCGGAATCGACAGCCTACGCGACCTGTTGCCCCGTGTGGCCCACGCCGTGCTGATCGGCCAGGACGCCCTTACCCTGGCCGCCACGCTTCGCGATGCGGATGTGCCGTATACCCTGTCTGGCACGATGGAGGCCGCCGTCCCCACCGCCCGCAGCCTTGCCCATGACCTGCACGCGCCGGCCGTGCTGCTATCGCCCGCCTGCGCCAGTTTCGACCAGTTTTCGGGATTCGAGGCTCGTGGGGAGCGATTCATGGCTCTGGTGAACGCCTGATGCCGACCCTATCCCGTACCGACACGTCCGTGCTCGGCCGGTGGTGGTGGACCGTCGATCGCTGGACGCTGGTCGCCATCTGCGCGCTGATCGGCTTCGGCTACGTCATGATGCTGGCCGCCAGCCCCGCCGTCGCCGAGCGCATCCACATCTCTCGCGAGCTGTTCATTCTAAAACAGGTCGTGTTTCTTGCTTTGTCTGCCGCCGTCGTCGTCGTCGTATCCTTGTTATCCCCGCGTGGCGTGCGGCGGTTGGCGCTGCTGGGGTGCCTGGTCGCGCTGCTGCTGACAGCGGTCACCATCTTCGCCGGAACAGAAATTAAGGGTGCCCGCCGCTGGATCAGTCTGCCGGGCATGACGCTGCAGCCGAGCGAGTTCCTCAAACCCTGCTTTGCCGTCGTGACCGCCTGGTTGCTCAGCGAGGGCCAGCGCCTGCGGCGTTTCCCCGGTACGGCACTGGCACTGGGCATCTTTGCCGTGATCGCGGTGCTGCTGAAATCGCAGCCGGACATGGGGATGCTAGCGGTCGTCGTGGCCGTGTTCTTCATCCAGGTCTTCCTGAACGGCCTGAACCTCGTGATGGTCGGCGTGGCCGCCGGGTCACTGATGGCGGCGGCGGCGGCGGCGTACAGCCTGTTCCCCCACGTACGCAGCCGCGTCACCCGGTTCCTCGACCCGGCATCGGGCGATAGTTACCAGGTCACGACCGCATTGGAGGCGTTCGCCAATGGCGGCCTGCTCGGGCGCGGCCCCGGTGAGGGACGGGTTAAGGACGTGCTGCCCGACGCCCATGCCGACTTCGTCTTCCCGGTGTTGGGTGAGGAGTTCGGGCTGCTGATATGCCTGGTCGTCATGGGCCTGTTCGGCTTCGTGGTACTGCGCGGCCTGCTGCGGCAACTGGCGGAGGGGGACCTGTTCATCGTCCTCGCATCGTCGGGCCTGGTCGCGAGCTTTGGGCTGCAAGCGTTCGTGAACATGGCATCGTCACTGCATTTGATACCGACCAAGGGCATGACGCTTCCGTTCATCTCCTATGGCGGCAGCTCTGTTCTCGCCGTGGCGCTCGGTATGGGCATGCTGTTGGCGCTGACCCGGCGGCGCTCGCGCACCGAACCAGGGTGGGAGCGATGAGGGGTACGGCAGTGCGTCCGGTCGTGATCGCTGCTGGCGGTACGGGCGGGCATTTTTTCCCGGCCGAGGCGCTGGCGGCCGAGCTGATCGCGCGTGGCCACGTTGTGGCGCTGATGACCGACAGCCGCGGCGGGGCCGGGTCCAGCACTGTGTTCGCGGGGCGGGAAATAATTGTCCTGCAGGGTGCGGGCCTGGCTGGACGCGGGCGGCGGGCGGTGCGCGCGGCACTGGCACTGGCGGCGGGTACGGTTGCGGCGCGGGGGCATTTGCGCCGCCTGAATCCGGCCGTGCTGGTCGGCTTCGGCGGCTACCCTTGCGTGGCACCCGTACTCGCCACGCGCACGCTGCGTCGGCGCCCGGCCGTGCTGCTGCATGAGCAGAATGCCGTGCTCGGCCGGGCCAACCGGGTGCTGTCCCGCTTTGCCGACTGCCTGCTGCTAGGTATGGACGGCACGCAGCGTCTGCCGGCCACGCCGCACACTGTCGTCGGTAACCCGGTGCGGCCTGCCATTCTGACCGCTGCTACGGCCTACGCCCCGCCCAGCACCACGATCGAACTGCTGATCACCGGCGGCAGTCAGGGTGCCCGCGTGTTCGCCGGCCTGCCCGACGCGATTGCGTTGCTGCCCGACGCCCTACGCCGGCGTCTGTGTATCACACAGCAATGTCGGGCCGAGGACATTGATCGCGTCCGCGCCGCCTATGCCGTGCTCGGCGTACCCGCGACGCTGTCGCCGTTCTTTGCAGACATGGCTGTATTACTCGCAAACGCGCATCTGGTTCTTGCCCGCGCAGGCGCCAGCACGGTCGCCGAGCTTTGCGCGATGGGCCGCCCCGCCATTCTGGTCCCGCTGCCGGGGGCCATCGACGGCCATCAACTCGCCAACGCGCGGGCGTCCGGCGCGAGCGTCTTGGAACAATCGGCGTGGGAACGCGCACCCGCCGCTTTGGCTGACGCCCTCGGCGCTGCGCTGGACCCGGCCGCCCTCATTGCCGCCGCCGCACACATGGCCGCCCACGCCCGGCCCGACGCCGCGCAGCGCCTGGCTGACCACATCGAACACCACATGGAATTGAATCGGATGCCAGCATGAGGGCCCTCCCACTCGGGATCGGCACGATCCACTTCGTCGGCATCGGCGGTATCGGCATGTCCGGTATTGCTGAGGTCCTGCACACCCTGGGTTACACCGTGCAGGGCAGCGACATCGCCGACGGCGCCAACGTCCGTCGCCTGCGTGACGCCGGCATTGCGGTGACCGTCGGTCACGACGCCGCCAACGTCGCCAATGCCCAAGTGGTCGTCACCAGCACCGCCGTTAAACGCGACAATCCGGAGGTCGTGGCCGCCCGCGCCCGCATGGTGCCGATCGTGCGCCGGGCGGAAATGCTGGCCGAACTGATGCGCCTTCGCTGGGCCATCGCCGTCGGCGGCACGCATGGCAAGACCACGACCACCAGCCTGGTCGCCTGCGTGCTGGAGGGTGCCGGCATGGACCCCACCGTCATCAACGGCGGCATCATCAACGCATATGGCAGCAACACGCGCCTGGGTCAGGGCGAGTGGATGGTGGTCGAAGCCGATGAGAGCGACGGCAGCTTTTTACGCCTGCCCGCCACGATCGCCATCGTCACCAACATGGATCCGGAACATTTGGATCATTGGGGCACCGCTGAGGCGATGGTCGCCGGCTACGACCAGTTCGTGGCCAACGTGCCGTTCTATGGTTTTGCGGTGTTGTGCATCGATCACCCCGGCGTGCAGGAGATGATCCCGCGCCTATCCGACCACCGCATCATCACCTACGGCTTTAGTCCGCAGGCCGACGTGCGCGCGGACCGGGTCGTGACGGACCGTATGGGTGCGACGTTTGAGGTCGTGGTCACCAACCGCGTCCGTCAACGCACCCGCCGCATGGGCCCGTTCCGGCTGCCGATGCTGGGCGCGCACAACGTGTCCAACGCGCTGGCCGCCATCGCCATCGGCATCGAGATGGAGATCGACGACGCGACGCTGCGCAGCGCGTTTTTGAATTTCCGTGGTGTGCAAAGGCGATTCACCAAAACCG
>JANPPS010000209.1:0-9670 GCA_031428635.1 Rhodospirillales bacterium | reverse complement strand
CCGTTGCCATCACGGACTGGCTTCATTGAGTCCACACCCTAATGCATGCTGGCCTCCTACCCAGCGTGCATTATAAATCACATCTCACCCGCGTCGGGGAAACCCAAGTGACTCAGACGGGGTAGTTTCCGCTCTAGATGCTGCTCAACCAAACCGCCCCAACCGAAACACCCCCGCATCAACCACCGGCGCCCGTCCCATCACCAAATCCGCCATCAACCACCCAGCCCCCGGCCCCACGCCAAACCCGTGCCCCGAAAACCCGCTCGCTAAGTGAAAGCCCGGCACCGCGTCCACCCGGTCGATCACCGGCACCCCGTCCGGCGTCACGTCGATCATCCCGCCCCATGTCCCCGTAACCTGCATCCCCGCAAAGCCCGGAAACGCCCGAACTAACTCGCGCCGGGCCACGGCCAGGCTGCGGGCGCTCGGCGCCGGGTCCAGCACGCGCGTTGCCTCGAACGGCGACGCCTCATCCAGCGCCCAGCGTCGCGGTGTACGCAACTCGGTCATGAACCGCCCATCTACGCGCAGCTTCAACTCCCGCCGGTTCTGCACGAACGACCGGCCGAACGCGCCTAACAGGCGAAACGAGTCCGGTACGATCGGGGTCAGCATGTTGTTGCGCTGCGCCACCGTGTACCCGCCATCGGCCCGGCGCCGTATCGCCCAGTCATGGCCGCCCACCGTCATCTCCGGCCCGGCCATCGGCGCCGTGCGCATGACGCTGCCCAGCACCCTCAATTGCGGAAATACCACCCCCTGATTGCCGCAAAACAGCCGGGACCAAGCCCCGCCCGCCAGCACCGCTGCGTCGCACCGCACGGTCCCGCGCTCCGTCACGACGCCCGTGACCCGGCCCGCCGTCAAATCCAGGCCGCGGGCAGCACAGTTCTCGATTATCACCACACCCAGGCGCCGGGCGGCGGCGGCCATGGCGGTGACGGCGCGGTGTGGCTCAGCCTTGCCGTCGGTGGCTGTCACCAGCGCGCCCGCGAACCGGCGCCCGGCCTGTGGCAATAGCGCCGCCGTCTCCTCCGGACCCAGGATGCGTGACGGCACCTGGTACGCCTGCGCCCGCTCCAACCAGGCCTCGTGGCCCTGCAACTCGCGCGCCGTTTCCGCCACGTACGCGACGCCCGCGCGGCGAAAGCCTACGTCGGCGCCGACGCGCGCGGCCATACGGTCCCACATCCGCACGCTTTCCATCGCCAGCGGTACCTCCGCCAGGTCACGGCCCGTGGTGCGGCACCAGCCCCAGTTACGGCTGGATTGCTCGGCGGCGACGCGGCCCTTTTCGACGACGGTGACGGCCACCCCGCGCTCGGCCAGCGTCAGCGCGGTGCTGATGCCGATGATGCCGGCGCCGATCACGACCACGCCCGTCTGCGCCGGTAGTACCGCATCGGTGTCGATCGTATCCAGCGGCTGCGGCATGTTGCGGTTCCGATCCATACCGGGCCAAGCTACGCCCCGGCGCGACGCGGTGGGAAGTGGCATGCGGTGGATCGGCCTATTGATGGCGGTGTGGGCCGGGTCGGCTGCGGCCCAAAACAGCCCGCAAACCGGCCCGCAAAGTGGCCAGCAAAGTGGATCAGCCACGCTAGACGCCGTGCGCGCCCGGGGGCTGCTGATCTGCGGCATCTCCGGTGAGATCGTGGGCTTTTCGCTGCCCGACAGCCGCGGCGTGATGCAGGGGTTGGACGCCGATTACTGCCGGGCCATCGCGGCGGCGACGCTGGGTTATGCAGACAAAGTGCGCTTCCTGCCGCTGACCGCGCAAAACCGCTTCACCGCCCTGCAATCCGGTGAGGTTGAAATGCTGATCCTGAATACTGGTTGGTCTTTAACCCGGGAGGCGAGCCTCGGGCTGCTATTCGCCGCCACTAATTTTTGGGACGGGACCAGCCCGATCGTCAAAACCGCCAGCGGCGTGAAACACACGGCCGAACTGGGCGGCGCCACAATCTGCGTGCGGCCGGGTGCAACCACAGAACTCGACCTGGCCGACTGGGCGCGCACGGCCCAAATCGCCTACACGCCCGTGCAGATCGGTGGCGTGAACGAAGTCCAACAGGCGTTTCTGGCCAGCCGCTGCGACGCGTACACGACCGATAGCTCCCAACTTGCCGGGTTCCGGTACAGCCAGGGTCCGCGGGCAACAGAGCTGACGATCTTGCCCGTGCCGATCGGCGCCGGCCCGTTGGGTGCGATGGTGCGTAAGGGCGACGACAAGTGGTATGACGTAGTCTGCTGTACCCCTACGCGCTGGTCGCGGCGGAGAACCTTGGCGTGGGGCAGGGTAACCTCGACAGCTTTGCCACCACGACCAACCCGGACATCAGGCGCATGCTGGGGCAGGAGGGGGAGCTAGGCGCCGCACTGGGCCTCGATCGGACGTGGGCGGCGACGGCGATCCGGCAGGTTGGCAATTACGGGGAGATGTACGACCGGTCCATCACGCCGCTTGGTCTGGCACGCGGGGCAAACGCGCTGTGGACAAAGGGCGGGCTGCAGTTCGCGCCGGCGGTACGGTAATTAGTGATAACCGATATCGGCCCGTACCTTTCCCCGGAATACCCAATACGACCAAGCCGTGTACAGTAGCACCGTCGGCAGGAGGAATACGGTGCCGACCAACAAAAACTCCTGCGTATTGGGCGCTGATGCCGCCTGCCACAGCGTGTAGTGCCCCGGTACGATCATCGGCCACAGGCTGATGGCAATGCCCACGTATGACAGCAAAAACAGCCCGGCCGCGCCGAGGAACGTCCCCGCCTCAAACCCGCCGCGCAACGCCCGCCATGTCAGCCAAGCGACCAGCCCCGTCAGCACCGGTATCGGGGATAGCACCGCGATGTTTGGCCAACTCAGCCAGCGCTCCGCAATGCCGGGCTGCGCCAGCGGAGTCCAAACACTAACCGTCGCAATGCACGCCAGCACACCAAACAAGCAAACCCGCCCCTGCCGCCGCGCGCGTTCCTGTAGCTCGCCCGTTGTTTTCATGATCAGCCACCCGGCGCCCAGCAATCCGTACCCGAACACCAGCGCCACGCCGGTCAGCAGGGAAAACAGCGTGAAGCAGTCGAAACTGCTTCCCGCGAAATTGCGGCCATCCACCGCGAACCCCTGGATGAACGCACCCAGCACGACGCCCTGGGCCATCGTCGCCACGATCGAGCCGTAGCAGAACCCGTGGTCCCACACGGTCCGATTCGGGGCGTCGCGGAACCGGAACTCGAACGCGACGCCGCGGAATACCAGGGCCAGCAACATGATCGCGATCGGGAAGTATACGGCCGGGATGATGATTGCGAACGCGAGCGGGAAGGCGACCAGCAGCCCCACACCGCCCAGGATCAGCCACGTCTCGTTACCGTCCCATACCGGGGCGATGCTGTTCATCAGCAGGTTGCGCGACTGCGTATCGGGGGCGAATCCGTACAGGATACCGACCCCCAAATCGAAGCCGTCCAGCAACACGTACATGAACACGCCGACAGCCAGGATACCCGTCCAGATTGGTACGAAGTCCGTGATGAAGCTCATTCTGCCGCTCCCGTCGGTATCGGCAATCCCACGACCGGCGCCGCCGCCTTACCCGCCTGGATGGGCTCGGTCGGCACATCGCGGGGCCCCTGACGCACAATCCGGCGCATGACGATGAACCCGGCTGGGAAAATCAGCATGTAGACGATCACGTAACCCAGGAACGACAGAACGACGTTGGCGCCCGTAAGCGACGGCGACACCGAATCCGCCGTCCGCATCAGCCCGAACACCGTCCAGGGCTGCCGCCCGACTTCCGTCGTCACCCACCCGGCAATCACGGCCACGAACCCCAGCGGGGAAGCCCACTGGCACAGCCGCAGAAACCAGCCCGTTGTGGCAAACCGGCCGTCCCGGCGTAACAAGTTCCCGACTACCGCCAGCCCCAACAGCGCCACGCCCGCGCCCACCATGATGCGGAACGCATAAAATGGTGGTGCCATCGGTGGCCGCTGATCAACTGGCCAATCCGCCAGCCCCTGCACCGGCCCATTTAACGAGTGGGTTAGCAGGATGCTGCCCAACCGGGGGATCGACACCTCATAATCCATGTGCTGCGTCGTGCTGTTGGGCACGCCGAACAGCACGAGCGGCGCCGGGGCGGCGGTCTGATACCGGCCTTCCATCGCCGCCAACTTGGTCGGCTGGTATTGACGCGTGTTACCCCCCTGCAGATCGCCCAGCACGATCTGCGTGGGTACCAGGATCAGCAATATCCACAGCGCGTGCGACATCACGCGCCGCCCCTCATCGACGAACTTCCCGTCGCGCACGAGCCAGGCGGCGATGCCCAGTACCAGCGTCGCAGTCGTCACGTAGAACGCGGTCACGGTGTGGAATAGCCGGTACAGGAAGGACGGATTGAAGATCACGGCCCACCAATCGGTCGCGAAGAACCGGCCATCGACGATCTCGTATCCCGCCGGGGTCTGCATCCAGCTATTGGCCGCCAGGATCCAGAACGACGATGATAGCGTGCCGACAGCCACCATGATCGCCGCCAAGAAGTGCACCCAGCGTGGCACGAGCGACCGGCCGAATAGCAGCACGCCGAGGAACGTCGCCTCGAGAAAGAACGCCGTCAGGCCTTCGTACGCCAGCAGGGGGGAGATGACATTGGCGGTCGCGTCGGAAAAGCGGCTCCAGTTGGTGCCGAACTGGAACGGCATAATGATGCCGGACACGACGCCCATGCCGAACGCGACGGCGAAAATGCGGATCCAGAAATTAGAGATACGGCTGTAGACGGGTTTACCGGTAAAATACGCAAGGCCCTCGACGAATGCGACGTAAGACGCCAGCCCGACCGTAAACGCCGGCAGCAATATATGAAACGCTATGACCCATACGAATTGCAGCCGCGACAGCAAAATCGGATCCAGATGCATAGCTCGTTCCCCGGACTACTCGTATCCCGAGAAGCCATGATACAAAACTACCATGGCCAATCGCGCAGTCGGGCGGACCGTTAATCGCTATCGACTGCTCGCAAACGGCGAGCCGACCTGGTCAGATCCCGGTCTGCGCGCCGCTACCGCCCGGACCGCCGCCACGGGCACCCCCCGTCGGCGCCCCTGCGTTGAACTTACCAACGTTACCTAGCAGCTGCTGCAGGAATGACGCCTCGCTTCCTGGCGACGGTGTCGTGCGGCTCACTGTGTCCACGGGGCGCGACGCGTCCTGGTCCAGCCGTTTCATGCTGCGCAGCGTGCCGGCCGGGTCGAAGGTAAGGACGGTGACGTCCTGCGACGTGACGCCCGGCGTGCGGCCGACCCGTGTCTGCGTCGTTTCACTGACGTAGATCCACGTGTTGTCGTCGAACGTCGCCTTGGCCGATGGCGACCCCAGCAGCGCAGTCGCATCCGCGCGGGTGGAGGTGCCGGGCACGAGTTCCTTCAGCAGGTCAGCGTCGATCTTGTTGCCGCGGAGCTGGTGCGGAGCCTCGACCACGCTGCAGCCACTGAGCAATAGGATCAATAAGACAGCCCGAAAAATCATTGCCAAGATCCCTGGGCACACGGCGCGCATTGACCGCGCAGACCCGATCGCCACATTTGTCGCTGGGTGTCACGCCGGCACCCCTAAGTCAAACGAGCGGATGGGGTTGGCGATGGCATTGTTTGGTTTACTGGGTAGTAAGAAGCACGAGCGGGCCGGGTACGCGCTCTATACCGCCGCCGTCACCGCCGCGCGCGACCCGGTGTTCTACCAGCGCCTGAACGTGCCCGACACGATGGACGGCCGCTTCGATATGGTTGGCCTGTTTGTGTTCTTGGTCATCCACCGCCTGCGGGACGAGGGCGAGACCGGCAAGGCACTCGGTCAAGCCGTGTTCGACGCGATGTTCCATGACATGGATTTTAACCTGCGTGAGCTGGGCGTCAGCGACATGCGGGTCGGTAAAACGATGAAGACGATGTGGGAGGCGTTTCACGGCCGCAGCGCCAACTACGCCGGGCCGGTCTTGGCTGGCGATGAGCCTGCATTAGCGGCCGCCATCGCCCGTAACGTTTGGCGTCACGACGCAGACCCGGTACCCGCCCACGCGCTGGCGGCGCTGTCGATCGCGCAGGACCGGCACTTGGCGGCGCAATCACTGTCCGATCTGGTCGCGGGCCGCATCGACTTCCTGCCAGCGACCGTTCCCGCATGAGCGAGCTGGCCCGTCCTCTCAAAGTCGACCGCATCGGTCCCAACGGTCTCACCTTCGACGTGACGGCCCAGCCTATCGAGCTCGCACCGATCGCCGCCCGCCTGCTGCTGCCGGCCGTGCTTAAGGTATCAGGCACATTTCAGCTGCGACGCATTGCAGGCGGAATCGTTCATGCCGACGGCGTGCTCCACGCCCGGGTCGAGCAGGAGTGCGTCGTCACGCTCGATTCGTTCACCCAGCCGATCGAGGAACGCTTCTCCGTCCAATTCGTGCCCGCCGAGCGCGAGAACCCGGACCCGGACCCGGACGCCGTCGACCAAATCCCGTACGAGGGTGCTAGCATCGACCTGGGTGAGGCACTCGTTGAGCAGTTGGCTCTGGCGCTGGACCCATACCCGCGTAAGCCGGGCGCTAGCCTGCCTGCGTCAGCGGAGGACGTACCGCACTAAGCTGGTTGCAGGCCCCGGACGGTTCTGCTACCTCCCGCCGCTCACATCGACGCCGCCGCTGTTCGGCAGCTTGTATTTGTTTAGCCCGGAGGGGCGCTGTCCCATGGCCGTTCCAAAAAAGAAGACCTCGCCATCCCGCCGTGGGATGCGCCGTAGCCACGATGCATTGCGGACCGAGGCGCACGCTGACTGCAGTAATTGCGGTGAACTGAAGCGCCCGCATCATCTGTGCAGCCATTGCGGTCATTATGACGGTCGTGAAGTCGTCGCAGCTGGCAAGGCGCTGAAGGGCGCAGTCCGGGTCTGACCCGGCGCCCGGGCTGCTCAGCCCACGGCACCCCTACACTGTGACGGACGCACCCCCGCCTCTGGTGTATGACCTCGCGATAGATGCGATGGGTGGCGACCATGCGCCCCAGGCCATTATGGATGGCCTGGTGATCGCATCCGAGCGGCACCCGAACGCTCGGTTCCTGGTGGTCGGTGATGAGGCTCTGCTTGCCCCCATGGTCGCCGCGCGCAGCCGGGTACAGTCCACCTGCACGATTCGTAATGCGCCAGAGGTGGTCGGCAGCGACCTGAAACCGACCGCTGCGCTGAGAATACGCGGCAGCAGCATGCGGGTCGCGATCGACGCAGTAGCGAAAGCCGAAGCGGCTGGTGTCGTTTCTGCCGGCAACACCGGCGCGCTGATGGCGCTGGCGATTATCGTCATTCGCACCCTGCCGGGTATCGACCGCCCGGCGCTGGCCGCCATCATGCCGTCGGCGCGGGGCGACGTGGTTATGCTCGACCTAGGTGCCAACGTGCAGTGCAACGCCCGCAATTTGGTGCAGTTTGCGGCGCTGGGTGACGTGTTCGCCCGCACCGTTTTGGGCCTACCGGCCCCGACGCTCGGGCTAATGAACGTCGGTTCCGAAGATCTGAAGGGCGATGATCGCGTGCGCGACGCAGCGGAGATGCTGCGGCGTAGCCACCTAGCCCAGCAGTTCCATGGCTTTGTCGAGGGCAACGATATTGCCGCCGGCACAACGGACATCATCGTCACCGACGGTTTTACGGGCAACGTCGCGTTGAAGACCGGCGAGGGCGCTCTACGCCTGGTCGGCGATCTGCTGAAGCAGATCTTTCGCTCGGGCATCGCGAGCAAGATCGCGTACCTGCTGGCGCGTCCCGGCCTTGATCGGATGCGGGTCTGGCTTGATCCACGGCGCTACAACGGGGCGGTCATGCTGGGGCTGAACGGCGTCGTCGTGAAGTCGCACGGCGGCGCCGACGCCGAGCAGTTTGCCCACGCGATCGACGTCGCGATGGACATGGTCGTGCACCGCTTCAACGACCGCATCAAGGAGAGCCTGGTGCTGTTAGAAGAGCTGAACGGCCCCGGCTCGTTGTTGGCCGCCGCCGGATGAGGTCGTTCATTGCAGGTTTGGGCGGGTACTTGCCCGACCGGGTCGTCTCCAACGATGAGCTGGCGCAGACTGTCGATACCGACGACGCGTGGATCCAAGAACGGACGGGCATACGGCAACGCCATCTAGCGGGGCCGCACGAAGACTGTGCGTACATGGGCGCACGGGCGGCGGCGCAGGCTCTGGCGGATGCGGGCGCCACGGCGGCCGACGTGGATGCGATTATCCTGGCCACCAGCACCCCCGACCAGGCCTTTCCAGCTACCGCGTTGCGAGTACAGGCGGCGCTGGGCATCACGCGCGGCTTCGGGTTCGATCTTTCGGCCGCGTGCAGCGGGTTTGTCTATGCGTTGTCGGTCGCTGACGCGATGATCCGTGCCGGGCAGGCGACGGGCGTGCTGGTGATCGGGTCGGAGGTGTATTCTCGTATCATGAATTGGGCCGACCGCGGCACCTGCGTGCTGTTCGGCGACGGCGCTGGCGCGGCGTTCCTGCGCCCGGCCGCGCCTGACACGGGGATGGTACTGTCCACCCACCTGCACGCGGACGGGCGTCTTGGCGATCTGCTGTACGTGGATGGTGCCGTGGGCCGGGCGGACCGGCCGGGCCATTTGGTAATGAACGGGCGCGAGGTGTTCCGCCACGCCGTGACGAAACTCGCCGCGGTCGTAGACGAGGCGCTGGCCGCTAACGGCCTGACCCAGGGTGACATCGATTGGCTGGTGCCACACCAGGCTAACCGTCGCATCATTGACGCGATGGGCCGAAAGCTGGGCTTGGCACCGGAGCGGGTGGTCGTGACCGTCGACCGCCACGCGAACACGTCGGCCGCATCGATCCCGCTGGCGTTGCATGGCGCGTATGCCGATGGGCGGATCAAGCGCGGCGACCTGGTGCTGATGGAGGCGCTGGGGGGTGGTATGACGTGGGGTTCGGCGCTGGTGCGGCTATAGCCTCGGGCTGCCTCGGCCGGTGATCTATTGAAGTTATGTAGGACCACCTAGTGGGGGTACCCTCGCAAACCATTTAGTGCGTTGCTACACGCTCAAGATCGTTTGCCATAAAGTTTACTTGAACCGTCACTTGAGCATTCAAGTCGATTGTTGGCCGGTTAAGATTTGTGCTGTGGTCGCTATACGACAGCATAACCGGGTAGCTATCCCCAATAAAGAGACCGCATGCTTGGAAACGGAAGACCGCGATGTAATCCATAGAATTCGCGTTATCGTCATAAATCCAAATATAAGGGAGAAAGAATTCGACGCTCATAATAAAATTGAACTAACTATGACAATGCAGCTGATTCTTACTTCGTCGCAGCAGAGATATTTTTACGTGTAGAAAGTTAGCTAATCGATAAATTACCAGATTACGAGGTGTAGCGCAGCGTCAGGCGCTAGTCATCTAGCCCAGATAAGGGCAACCTCATTGCTCCTTGTTATTTATTTACCAGAAAGCGGTAAGAATCCCTTTCTTTGAACAGTATAATCACCGGTGAAACTTCTAGGACGTGGCACCGGTGCCACGCTTAATCGCGAGAGGGTTAATATCCAAACGCCAAGGGCCAGCCCAACCCAAGATCGGGCTCAAATTACACGACGATATCA
>JANPPS010000208.1:0-20794 GCA_031428635.1 Rhodospirillales bacterium | reverse complement strand
CAGAATTCGCCTTGCTGATCGCGCACGAGGTCGATGCCGCAAATATGGGCGTAGGTGCCGAATCGGACGGGAAAGCCCTCCATCTCCGGCCGGTAATTGGCGTTTGTGTACACGAGCGACGCGGGCACGATACCGTCACGCACGAAGTGACGGGCATTGTACACATCGGCCAGGAACAGATTGATGGTCTGTACCCGTTGCTGCACGCCCCGCTCCAACACCGACCACTCGGCGGCCGTGATGATGCGTGGGACGCAGTCGAACGGTAGAATGCGGTCGATTGCCGTCGCGTCCGTGTACACGGTGAACGTAATACCAAGGTTGAACAGGTCGCCCTCCGCCGCCCGGGCGCGGGTGCGTAACGCGTCCAGGCCGATCGCTGCGATGCGGCGTCGCAACTGGTGCCCTGCGGGAGAATCGCCGGTCGTCATCTCGCAATAGAACGGACCGGGTAGATAGCTTGCGAACGGGTCGGGCACGTCGGCCGTCATGGGATACCCCGTTGTGGTGGTCTGCCCCTACTCTGCCCTAACCATCCGCGCGCGTCACGATACGTGATTCGTGGTTGCTTTTCCGCGCCATAGCCGGTTTACCTCGCCCAGAGTTTCCGCCCAGGAGTGTCGTATGCGTCTATTTGGTTCCGCGCTGGTCATCGCTGGTGTGCTGTCCGGTCAGATCGCCGCCGCCCAGTGCGTCCGTCCGGCCGATACGTCTGCGTTTGAGTTAACCGGTCTAAAGACCCGGCTGATGGTCACCGCCCTGACCTGCAAGTCCGACGCCCGCTACAACGAGTTCGTGGGCCGGTACAAGTCCGAGCTGACGCGCGAGGACAGTAATCTGAACGGCTATTTTAGCCGCGTGCATGGCCGCAACGGCTCCAAGTTCCGCGACGATTACGTGACGCAGCTGGCCAATAGCGAGTCGCAGACGGGCCTTCACCAAGGCTCGCTGTTCTGTAACCAGAACCTGCCGATCTTCGACGAGGTCATGGCGCTGCGTGACGGGACGGAGCTGGAGAATTATGCCGGTGCAAAGTCGGTAAGTCAGCCGATTGCGATCAGCGGCTGCCAGGCCGAGCCGGCGACGGCACGGACGACGGCGCGGAGCCCGACGCGGCGCACGCGGCGCTGATCCGCACACGGCCGGGCCACCGCGCCCGGCCGGCCGATCGCCATCCTTTTGGCGTACGTGACGACCTCGGCTGCAGCATCGCGTCACCCGCCAAGCCGGTGGTTGGGTGGGGGCCGGGCAACGCGGGTGTCATCGCCACTCGTCGCTAGGCCGACCGGCTGGGTCGTCGAAAACCAGCTTGTTCATCCAGATCAAGTGGTTGGCCCACGCAAAACTAAGGGACTTTCGTCAGGCGGTTTCCAGCACGGCGTCGTACACACCGCGGCAAACGTAACCGCCGCGCGTGCGTAGTGCGGCAAAGCACTTCCCCTCCGGAAGCAGCGGCCTACAAACACCCCTCAGCGCGAAAGCTGAAAATCTTCCCGTTGCCGACAATCACGTGGTCATGCAGCGTGATCGACATCACCGCCGCCGCCTGCTTGATCTGCGCTGTCATCGATAGATCGGCTTGTGACGGCGTCGGGTCGCCGCTCGGGTGGTTATGCACCAGGATCAGCGCCGTCGCGTGCAGCTCCAGCGCGCGTTTCACCACTTCCCGCGGGTACACAGGCGTGTGGTTGACGGTCCCACGGCTTTGCGCTTCGTCCGCCAACAGCCGATTTTTGCTGTCCAGGAACAGGATACGGAACTGCTCGATTCGTTCGCGGCTGACGACAGCGGTCAGATAGTCTGTCAGGCGCTGCCAGTTGTTCAGCACCGGGGTACTCATCACCTCGGCCTTCATGAAACGTAGCGCTGCGGCCTGGATCGTCTTCAGCGCCGCCACTCCCGCGTCGCCCAGACCGTCGATGCTGCGTAGCTCCTGCGGCGTGGCACTCGCCGCACCCGCAAAGCTCCGAAACCGGGTCAATAATGCGCGGGCTATCGGCTTGGTATCCTTACGCGGCAGGGCAAGGAACAGGATCATCTCCAGCAACTCGTGATCCGCCACGCTATCTGGCCCGGCCGTCAGAAGGCGCTGGCGCATGCGATCGCGGTGCCCGACCGCCGTCATGGGCGACGGAGGACCGCCGAGTAGGTCGGGCGTTAGTCCGTCGTCCACCGCGACAGGCTGCTGCGCCACTCCTCCGTCAGGGGCGCGGCACGGCCCGTCGCGCGATCGAGCACCACAAGCACCGTCAGCGCCCGCGCCGTCACCACGTCACCGCATGACAGCTGTTGGCGTAGCCTGATCGACCGGCCACCCAGCTCGGCCACGACCGTTTCTATACGGACGTCGCCGGGCCAGGTCATCTCAGCGACGAAATCCAGCTCCAGCCGTACGATCACCAGTTGCTGATCGGCACTACTAACCGGCAGGCCGGCCAACTCCGCCAGCTCCGACCGGCCCTGCTCCAGCATGACGGCGAAGACGGCGTTATTCACATGACCCAAGCGGTCAGTGTCATTGAACCGCAGCCGATGGGTCGTGACGTATGCGCTCATGCGTAAGGCGGGTGGTGCAGGCCTGCCGGCGACAGCGTGAATATCTCGCACCCCGTATCCGTCACGCCGATCATGTGCTCGAACTGCGCCGACAGCTTGCGGTCACGGGTCACGGCGGTCCAGCCATCTTCGAGTATTTTGACCTCTGGCCGGCCTGCGTTCACCATCGGCTCGATCGTGAAAAACATGCCGGGGCGCAGGCGAGGACCCTCTCCCGCGCGGCCGAAATGCAGGACGTTCGGCGCTTCATGGAACCGGCGACCGATGCCGTGGCCGCAGAAATCGCGGACGACGCTGAACCCATGTGCCTCCACGAACGCCTGGATCGCATGGCCCATGTCACCCAGCGTGGCGCCTGGCTTTACGGCGGCCACACCACGCATCAGCGCCTCATACGTCACGTCCATCAGCTTTACAGCCTTCGTCGATGGCTGGCCGGCCGCGTACATTCGGCTCGTATCGCCGTGCCACCCATTCAACAGAACCGTGACATCGATGTTCACCACGTCACCCGCGATCAACCGGCGCTCTCCGGGAATGCCGTGGCAGACGACGTGGTTGATGGATGTGCAGCTGCTATGCTGATACCCGCGGTAGCCGAGCGTGGCCGGTATGGCGCCGGCGGCCACGATGAAGTCGTGACAAAGCTGGTCCAGTTCTATCGTCGATACGCCGGGTATGACGTAGGGGGTGATCATATCCAGCGTTTCCGCGGCCAACCTCCCGGCAGCGCGCATACCGACGTAGTCTTCTGGTTGGTGGACTGTTATCCGCCTGGTGTCCGAGCCGCCGTCCATGGTGTCCTAGGTGTGTTGGCCCTACTAAAATGCTGGGCCGATGCGGGCGGCGCAAGGGTTAAAGGCGGTGTCTCCTCAGTTGCCGTCACAGCTGTCCAAAGCGGGACAGCCGTGATGGTGGGTAACTTCGCCTCCGACCCACCGGGACTCACGGGACCCAGCCCCCTCACCTCAATCACTCGGCGGCGTAGGCCTCCATTGGCGCACAGGTGCAAACCAGATTGCGGTCCCCGTAAACGTTATCGACCCGCTTCACCGGCGGCCAATACTTGGCCGCGCGCACGAATGGCGCCGGGAACGCGGCGGCCTCACGTGAATACGGATGGGACCACTCCGTCGCCGCGACCTCAGCCAAGGTATGCGGCGCGTTTTTAAGCACGTTGTCGGTCCGGTCCGATATGGCTGCGATTTCCGCCCGGATGGCGATCATCGCGTCGCAATAGCGGTCGATCTCGGCCAGGTCCTCGCTTTCGGTCGGCTCGATCATCAGCGTGCCGGTCACGGGCCAACTCATGGTCGGCGCGTGGAAGCCGTAATCCTGCAGCCGCTTGGCCACGTCCTCCACCATCACGCCGGCTTCCGCTTGGAAACCACGGCAGTCCAGAATGCACTCATGCGCCACGTGCCCGGCGGCACCCGCGTACAGCACCGGGTAGTGTGGGCGCAGGCGCGCGGCCATGTAGTTGGCGTTCAGTATTGCGACCTCGGTCGCGCGCTGCATGCCGGTGGCACCCATCAGCCGGATGTATGCGTAGCTGATCGGCAGGATGCCTGCGCTGCCGAACGGCGCGCCGGACACCGGGCCGGCGCCGGTTGCGGGACCCGCATCGGCGCGGGCCGCGTGGTTCGGCAGATATGGCGCCAGATGGGCCGCAACGCCGATCGGGCCGACGCCGGGCCCGCCACCGCCATGGGGAATGCAGAACGTCTTATGCAGGTTCAGGTGGCACACGTCGGCGCCGATCCGGGCAGGACTGGTCAGCCCGACCTGCGCGTTCATGTTGGCGCCGTCCATGTACACCTGGCCGCCAGCGTCGTGGACGATTGCGCAGATGGCAGCGATCCCCTCCTCAAACACGCCATGCGTGCTGGGGTAGGTGACCATCAGGGCAGCAAGCCGGTCCGCATGCTGAGTGGCTTTGGCCTGCAAATCGTCCAGGTCCACGTTGCCGTCGCGGTCGCACGCGGTCACGACCACGCGGTAGCCGGCCATGACGGCGCTGGCCGGGTTGGTGCCATGGGCGCTGCTGGGGATCAGACACACGTCGCGATGCCCCTGCCCGCGCGCGGCGTGGTAGCCGCGGATGGCCAGAAGTCCGGCATACTCGCCCTGACTGCCCGCATTGGGCTGCAACGACACGGCCGCGAACCCGGTCACGGCGCATAGCCAGCCAGATAGCCGATTGATCAACGTGGCGTAGCCCAGCGTCTGATCCGCGGGCGCAAACGGATGGATATCGCAAAAGCCCGGCAAGGTGACCGGTATCATCTCCGCCGTCGCGTTCAACTTCATCGTGCACGAACCCAGCGGGATCATGCTGCGGTTCAGTGCGACGTCCTTATCCTCCAGCCGCTTCAGGTAGCGCAGCATCGCATGCTCGCTTCGATGCGCGTGAAACACCGGCGCGCCCAGCACCGGGCTGGTGCGCGGCGGCGGCGGCGTGCCGGCGGTGTCCAGCAGCGACTGCCCAAACAGGCCGGCCAGCGTGTTCAGCTCGTCCCGGGTCACGGTCTCGTCCAGCGCGATCGCAACACCCTGTCCGTCCAGCCGGCGCAGATTGAACCCGGCATCCAGCGCCCGCGCCATCAGCGCATCCGCGTCCGGCACATCTAACGCTACCGTATCGAAAAAGCAGTCATGCCGCAGCGTGGCCCCACCACGAACGGCAGCACCCGCCAGCGCCTGCGCCTGCAACGCCACGCGTCGTGCAATGCGCAGAAGGCCGGCCGGCCCGTGCCAGACGGCGTACATCGACGCCATGACCGCCAGCAAAACCTGCGCCGTGCAGATGTTGCTGGTCGCCTTCTCCCGTCGGATATGCTGTTCGCGTGTTTGCAACGCCAGGCGTAGGGCGGGCGCGCCGACCGCGTCCTGACTGAGGCCCACCAGGCGGCCAGGCATCTGGCGCTTGTACGCGTCACGGGTGGCGAAGAATCCGGCATGCGGGCCGCCGAAGCCCATCGGCACGCCGAAGCGCTGGGCGCTGCCGACGACGACATCCGCCCCCATCTCGCCCGGCGGGCGCAGCAGCAAAAGCGACAGCGGATCGGCGCATACGATCGCCAGCGCACCAACGGCGTGGGCGGCTGCAATCTCCGTGTCCAAGTCGCGGACGGCGCCGGTTGTGCCCGGGTACTGCAGCACGACGGCGAACGGCGCGGCGGCAGCGATCGCGGTCAAGTCGCCCGGTGCGAAGTCGGTCAGCGTGTGGCCCACGGGTGCCGCGCGGGTGGCCAGCACGGCGCGGGTTTGCGGATGCAGGTCGGTGCACACAGCGATAACGGTGGACTTGGACCGGCTGGCGCCCGCGGCCATCGTCACGGCCTCCGCCGCCGCCGTCGCCTCGTCCAACAGGGACGCGTTGGCGATCGGCATGCCCGTCAGATCGCACACCATGGTCTGAAAGTTCAGCAGCGCCTCTAGCCGGCCCTGCGCGAGTTCGGCCTGGTACGGGGTGTAGGCGGTGTACCAGCCCGGGTTTTCCAACACGTTACGCAGGATCACGGGCGGCGTATGCGTGCCGTGATAGCCCTGACCGATCAGCGATCGCACCACCCGGTTCTGGGCGGCCAAGCCTCGCAGTTCGGCAATGACGCCCGCCTCGTCCAGCGCGTCCGGCAGCGGCAGGACATCCGTCGACCGGATGGCACCCGGCACCGTGGCGGCGATTAGCGCGTCCAGCGACGGCATGCCGATCGTGGCGAGCATGTGGGCCGTATCAGCGTTGTTGGTGGCGACGTGGCGTGCGACGAAGCTGTCCTGCCCCTCCAACGCGGTCAGTGCCGCCAGGGGGGCTTGGGTGCCGTCCATTACAGCGTCTCCAGCAGCGTGTCGTAGGCGGCTTGGTCCATCAGCGCTTCGAACGCGGCCGGGTCGGCGGGTTCGAGGCGGAAGAACCAGGCCTCGTCGGTTGCGGCACGATTGACGATGGCAGGCTCCTCGACCACGAGCTCGTTGTGTTCGGTAACGCGGCCGGTGATCGGGGCGTAGACGTCGCTGGCGGCTTTGACCGATTCGACGACGGCGCAGGTCTCGCCTTCCACGACCTCCCGCCCGGCGGCTGGCAGTTCGACGAACACGATGTCACCCAGCGCCTCCTGAGCATGATCGGTTATGCCGATCGTGACGGTGCCGTCGGCCTCTAGTCGGACCCACTCATGGTCCTTGGTGTACCGGGTCTCGCTCATGGAATGCGTTCCTCTACTTGGCGTAGCGGTTGGGGACGAACGGCAACGACACGACCGTCGCGGGCGTAGCCGTGTCACGGATCATCAGGTCGACAACGGTGCCGAGCGCGGCCAGGTCGCGGCGCACGTAGCCCATCGCGATCGGCGCCCCCAATGTCGGCGAAAAGCCGCCCGAGGTGATCGCACCCCCCTCCGTGCCGCCCGACACGATCAGCGTTTCCGCACGCGCCGGGGCGCGGCCAGAGGGACGTAGGCCGACGCGATAGCGCGTGGCGCCGTTAGCGAGCTGATCCTGGATGACAGCGGCACCGGGAAACCCGCCCTCGGCCCGGCGGCGCTTGCCGATTGCCCAGGTCAGATTGGCCTCCACCGGGCTTGTCACCGCGTCGATATCGGCGCCGTACAGGCATAACCCGGCCTCCAGCCGCAGGCTGTCCCGTGCGCCGAGACCGGCCGGCATGACGCCCGGCTGCTCCAGCAGCGCCGAGGCCAGCGCTTCGGCTTGAGCGCCCTCGACTGAGATCTCGAACCCGTCCTCACCGGTGTAGCCGGAGCGGCTGATCCAGCACTCAGCACCGCCGATGGTGGCGATCGTGACGCCCATGAACGGTAGCGCAGCCGCGGCGGGGCAGAGTTTGCCCAGGGTCGCGGCGGCGGCGGGACCCTGCAACGCCAGCAGCGCCCGATCCGGATGCTGGTCCAGCGTGGCGCCGGATAAATGCTGGGCCATGTGATGCGCGTCGACCGCCTTGCGGCTGGCATTGGCCACGATCAGCAAACGGCCGGGATGATGGGCCACCATCAGGTCATCGATGATGCCGCCCGCTTCGTTCATCAGCAGCGTGTAGCGCTGACGACCCGGGGCCAGACCCTGAAAGTCGCCGGTGGTCAGCGCCTCCAGCACCGTCGCAGCGTTGGACCCGTGCAGGCTGAACTGACCCATGTGGGACACGTCAAACAGGCTGGCTGCAGAGCGTGTGTGCAGGTGCTCGGCCAGCACGCCGGCCGGGTACTGGACCGGCATGTCGTATCCAGCGAACGGGACCATCTTCGCGCCCAATCGACGATGCAGCGCGTCGAGCGGCGTCGTGAGCAGGATTGCGGACTCATCGGACTCAATATTCAGGACAGGCTCGGACATGCGCGGCACCCCAGGCGTCAGGTCGACCCGCTGGCGGCTGCCAACAGGATTACGACCCCCCTCTGTCCTGTTTACCTGAGAGATTCGGGCGCGCCAGCCCTTACTCCGTCGGTGCGGCAGCCACCGGCCACCGTCTTTCCAGAGGTCCTATTCCCGGTCGCGGTCCTGGGTGCCTGAGCGTTTCCGGGGGCCGGTTGCGCCTTCGGCGACAGGCGTTTGCCTGCGCTCTCCCGCGTGGGATAGTCCGAACGTTGCCTATATGCCTGGCCCGGCCGGGGACGGCAAGCATGCGGATGCGGGGGTGGAGAAAGCGTGATTGCGCCGGGATAGGCCGGCGTCGGATACGGCACTGCCGTCACGGGGTGGACCAGCACCGATCGGCAGCTTTCGGCCGCCGGTCCGTGCTGCCATATGACAGGTTATGAGCAACCATGATCACGGGCACGACCATGACCACGGGCATGGGCACGGGGGCCACAGCCATGCCCCGGCGAACTTCGGTCGTGCCTTCGCCATCGGTGCAAGCGTCAACGCAGCATTCGTCGTGCTGCAAATTGTTTACGGCCTGGCCGCCCACTCGATGGCACTGCTGGCCGACGCGGCGCACAACGCGGGCGACGTGCTTGGGCTGCTGATTGCCTGGGGCGCGTCGATTCTGGCCACGCGCCAGCCCTCCGCCCGGCGCACATATGGCTGGGGGCGCACCACAATTCTGGTCGCGCTTGCCAATGCCGTCGTGCTGCTGGTCGGGTGCGGCGCCATCGGGATCGAGGCGCTGCGGCGGTTTGGCGCACCGGCCGCAGTCGATGGCACGACCGTGACGTGGGTGGCGCTGGCTGGCATCGTCGTGAACGGCGGCACCGCACTGTTATTCATGCGGGGGCGCGCGGGCGACTTGAACGTGCGTGCGGCGTTTCTGCATTTGGCCGGGGACGCGGCCGTATCGCTCGGCGTTGTGGTGTCTGGCGTGCTGATCACGCTCACGGGTATGGCGTGGATCGACCCCGTCACCAGCCTGCTGATCGTGGGTCTTATCGGCTGGAGCACCTGGGGCGTGCTGCGGCAGAGCGTCGACCTATCACTCGACACCGTCCCGGTCGGTATCGATTGCGGCGCGGTGCGGGCGGCTCTGGGCGGCCTGCCGGGCGTGACCGAGGTGCACGACCTGCACATCTGGCCACTCAGCACCACGCGATCGGCATTGACGGCGCATCTGGTCGCTGAACCCGGGGACGGTCTGCTGTCCCAGGCCTGCGTAATGCTGCGCGACCGGTTCGGCCTGGACCATGCGACGCTGCAGATCGAATCCGAGGCGGTTGCGGCTCAATGCACGCTACGGTCAGACGCAGTGGTGTAACGCGCTCGCACTCCGGTGAGCGCAAGCGGGCCTCAGTCTGACCACGAAAATCGCTAGGCGAGCGTCATCCGTACGACTACCCGGCCATACGGCACGGTGCGGTCCACCTGCACCGCTGTCGCCGAATCGCCCCGGGCCAGCGCAGTGACGAGCCGCATGCCCAATCCGCCGGACGCCATCGCCTCGGGAAAGCCTGGGCCCTCATCGGCGACGCTGACGAGTAGACCGCCAGGCGCGTGGGACACGGCCACGCTAATCTCACCCTGGCCGTATTTGGCGGCGTTGGTCACAAGCTCCGACACGATCAAGCCCAGCGGCGTGAGGTGGTCAGCGAGCAACTCCATTGGCTCAGCCTGCAGCACAATCGAACAATCCGTCGCCCCGGATAGCAACGCTCGCATGTCGTCCAGCAGGCCGGACAGATACGGCCCGACCTCTGCCGCGGCTACGGACGGGCCGTCATAGAGTCGCTGATGCACCGCACCGATCGTCATGATGCGCTGCGCCGCTTCGTCCAGCTTGGCGCGGGTCTCTGGCGTCGCCGACCGGCCCTGCAGCTGCAACAGCGTGCGCACCAGCTGCAGGCTGTTTTTCACCCGGTGATGCACTTCCTGCATCAACAGATCCTTGTCGCGTAGCAGCTTGTCCTTCGCCGCCTCCGCATTGCCGCGCGTGAGGGCGGCCGACAGCACGTTGGACAACGATTGCAGAAAGGCGGTGTCAGCGGCCACGAACTCACCCCGTTTGGTGCTGTCGACCTCCAGCACGCCGAACGCGAGCGTGCCTTCACCGATCACCGGTACGTTGATGGCGCTTTTTACCCCGTACTCCGTCAGCAGATCCGGAGTGGTGAAGCGCACTTCGCTCGTTAGATCGTCCGACCGCACGGGGCGTTCGCTATGCAGGGCGTAACCGGCCGGGTTATCCAATCCACCGTTCAGCGTGCGATGTCCGACAACGCCAAGCTTCCACCCCACGCCGGCGATCACAAGCAGGTCGTTCGTCTCGGGTCGGTAGCGCAGGACCTTGGCAAACTCCGCCCCCAAGCCCTCGGCCGCGACCACACTGGCGCGATCGACAAGGGCCGACCAAGGTTCCCCCGAAATGGCGAGCAGGCCGAACTGCGCGACCAGCTCCTGCTGACGCAGGCGGGTGGCTAACTCGGACGGCGATAGGTTGGCGACAGCGGTCATTGCAGCATCTATGACACGACGGGAATGGTTGGACCAACAGGGAATGATGATGTACCGCAATGCACGCGTGGTGCACCGTGTCGGTTTTCAGACCGTGTCACAGCCATTCCGACAGCATGCCTCGAGATGCATTGCAATCGTCCAGCTCACCATGGCGTCCCGGGCATCGGTCGTTTTTTACCAACATTTGCTGCAATACCGAAGCGTCCAGTGCCGATCCCTCCACTACGCTCTATAGCCGGGCATTCTTCTCCTCCAACGCCTCAGCTTTCTCGCGACCAGCTCTCCAAACCATACCGCTGAGACCGGGACGACCTCAGACACATACCCCTGGGCGCTTTTCCGAAATGTTACATTCTGAAGAAAACTACGCTCCCCTCACCTGAGTCCGACCGCTAAACCGGAGGCGCGTTCCGTTTTGGGCCCCACCCCGATGGTTTTGCCTTCGAGGCCTAGCCGATGGCGCGGCCGATCCACAGTCGGCGCGCGGGCGGGCGCGACGATCTATCGTGACCGCAAATGCCGGAGGCGCCGTAGACGTCCCCGCCCTCGCGGCCCAATTAAGGTTTTCTAATCTGCACGGGGTCCAACCATGGCCGTTAAACCAGTCGACACCTTCGATTTCGTCGTGTTTGGAGCAACGGGAGACCTGACGCTGCGCAAGCTGCTGCCGGCCCTTTATTACCGGTTTCGGGACGGGGTAATTCCGGACAACGCACGGATTATCGGCGCGGCGCGGTCGGACTTGGACGACGCAGCGTTTCAGACGCGGGCAGCGGAGGCGCTGCACACGCACGTGGCGAAGGCGGATCACGATAAGACAGTGGTGACTCGGTTCCTCGGGCTGCTGCACTATGCGCGGGGGGATGTGACGAAACTCGGGGGTCTCAAAGCCCTTACCGCCCTGCTATCCGATCAACCGGACCGGGTGCGGGTCTTTTACATGGCGACCTCACCGGAGCTGTACGGGCCGACCTGCCTCCGCCTGCAGGACGCGGGACTGGTAACCGCGCACAGCCGGGTCGTGTTGGAGAAGCCAATCGGACACGACCTGCAGTCGGCGCGGGACATCAACGACGTGGTTGGCCGCGTGTTTTCCGAGCCGCAGATTTTCCGGATCGACCACTATCTGGGTAAGGAGACGGTGCAGAACCTGCTGGCGCTGCGGTTCGCAAACGTGGTGTTCGAGCGGCTGTGGAACGCCGACGTCATCGACCATGTGCAAATCACGGTGGGAGAGACCGTCGGCGTCGAAAGCCGCGGAGACTACTATGACCGGTCTGGCGCCCTGCGCGACATGGTGCAGAACCACTTGCTGCAACTGGTCTGCCTTCTGGCAATGGAGCCGCCGTTGAATTTGGGCGCGGACAGCGTGCGGGATGAAAAGTTGAAGGTGCTGCGGGCGCTGAAGCCTCTTGCGCCACACGAGGTCGCGCATGCGACCGTACGGGGGCAATATACGCGTGGTGCCGTGAACGGACAGGCCGTGCAGGGTTACCTCGCTGACCTTGGCCAGGATGGGAACGAAGACCGGACGAGCAAGACCGAGACATTCGTGGCGCTGAAGGCGGAAATCCAGAACTGGCGATGGGCGAACGTGCCGTTCTACCTGCGGTCGGGCAAGCGGCTGCCGCAGAAGATGAGCGAGATCGTGGTGCAGTTCCGCTGTAGCCCATTCAACGTGTTCGGACCGGATGCGGGGCAGATGTCGCCAAACAAGCTAATTATCCGGTTGCAGCCGAGCGAGGGTATGAAGCTGGAGCTGATGACGAAAAACCCGACGCCCGGCGTGCTGCATTTGAGCCCGACGCAATTGGACATCAGCTTCGAGAAGGCCTTTGCGACGCGGTATCCAGATGCCTATGAGCGATTGCTGATGGACAGCGTGCGGGGCAACCCAACCCTGTTCATGCGGCGCGACGAGGTGGAGGCCGCCTGGACCTGGGTGGAGCCGATCATCGGTGCCTGGGAGGAGATGCGGGAGCCTCCGCGGCTGTATGCGGCAGGCTCCTGGGGTCCGACCTCGGCCATCGCGCTGATCGAGCGGGATGGCCGGACCTGGCACGAAGATATCGACTGACGCCGGGGGCCTGTAGGCCGTCGCAAGCCCGACCATGACAACGGGGAGGGTCGACTCACCAATCGGGGAACGAAGGCGGCCCGGGATGTCGGGAATGGCATTCCAGGCCAGGGAAAAGCGGCTTTCGTGGTGTTCGGACCGCACTGACCACCGATGGTTTGCCGACGAAGCCTCCCGAATTGTCGGAACTCATTTGTGGTCGTCGGCATAGCGCGGAAACCCGAACCCATGGTTACGGCCGTGAGAAGGTAGGCTCCAACTTTTCTAATCTTGGATATGCCGAGGCACTTACCCTCACGGCCACAGTGAGAAGCGCCCGGCAGCGCGACGCATTTCCTCTGCAGCAATCACCCAGTCGTCCGGGCGCCCAATACGGATCAGAACGCCTCGTCTAATGCCCGGATTAGGCGGTCCACCTCATCCAGGGTGTTGTAATGCGCCATGGACGCCCGGACGACGCCGCCCTGCTGGCGCAGCCCGAGTGCATCGATCAGGCGCTTGGCATAGAAATCGCCAAACCGGATGCCGATGCCGTGGCGATCCACGGCACGCACCACGTCCTCCGAGGGCATGTCGCGCACGACGAAGCTTATGGTCGACACGCGGCGTTCCGGGTCGGGGGTCGGGTCGCCCAGGATGGTGACTGCATTGCGGCCGCGCAGGTAGGACAACAGACGCCCCGATAATTCGGCCTCGTGCGCGGCGATACCAGCATAGGCGGATACGATGCGCGCGCGCTCGTCCCCTACCTCCCCCAAGCTGGCGCCAAGGTCGCCTAGGTAGTCGTTTATGGCCGTAGCGCCCCATCCCAGCTCGTAGTTCTGGTTACCGGGCTGCAGTTTGTAGGGAATGTCGTCGGCCGCGAGGAAGCTGTGATTGAGATTCGCCATCCGCAGCAGGTGCTCATATTTGCCGTACAGCATGGCGTAGTGCGGGCCAAAGACTTTGTAGTAGCTGAACACATAGAAATCGACGTCCAGCGCCTGCACATCGACCGCACGATGGGGCGCATAGCCGACGCCGTCGACGCAGACCATGGCGCCCACCGCGTGGGCCAGCCGCACCGCTTCCTGCACGGGTGTGATGCCGCCCAACACGTTGGATGCATAGGTCAGCGCCACCATTCGGGTGCGCGCGGTAAGCACGGCCTGAAGGTCAGCAATCTCAAGCTGCAGGCTGTCCTGATTGACGTTCCAGAAGCGGATCTGAACGCCGCGCTCGGCCAAATCCAACCACGCCCCGATGTTGGCCTCGTGGTCCATGTTGGTGACCACGATTTCGTCGCCGGGCGCGAACAGATGCGCCAACCCCTGCACCAGCGTGCGTAGCAGGGCGGTGCTGGAGCCGCCCATCACAACCTCCTCCGGCCGGGCGGCGTTGACGAACGTCGCCGCGCGCACCCTGCTTTCGGCCACACGCTCGCCCGCCTTGACCGACGTTGCGTAACTGGCGCCAAGCTGGACGTTGCTGTTCAGCAAAAAGTCGCCGATGCGGTCCACCACCCGCCGAAGCGTCTGCGACCCGCCGGCGTTGTCCATAAAAACCATGTCGCTTTGCAGTCCTGGAAACTCGGCGCGAATGCGATAGGGGTCCAGCATGGTCGTATCCTTTTAATCCGAGACGCCATTACCTGGCGGTGAGAGGCCGCTGCGTAAGCCAGCCCACCAGCCCAACCAACGGCAGCAACAGCAACAGGTATAGCACCGCTGCACCGATCAGGGGACTTGGATTAGCAAACAGGGCCTGCGCCTGCGTCGCCTGCTTCAGCAGATCCGGCATCGCCACGACGGAGGCCAGCGCCGTGTCTTTCAACACGCTGATGGCGTTGGAGGTAAGCGGAGGCACCACGATCCGCACAGCCTGCGGCAGCACCACGGACCGCATCACCCGCCATCGCCGCAGGCCCAGGGCCGCCGACGCTTCGAACTGGCCGCGCGGCACCGCCTCAATACCGGCCCGGAAGATCTCGGCGGTGTACGCGCCAGAAACCATTGATAGGGCCGTAGCCGCCGCCGCGAAGGACGACAGGCGCACGCCTAGGAACGGCAGAGCGTAGTAGATCAGCACCAATAGGACCAAGAGCGGCAAGGCGCGGAACAGGTTGATATACGCGGCCGCCAGCAGCCGTACCGCCCGTTGTCCGTAAAGCCGCAGCATCACCAGAACCAGGCCCAATAGCAGTCCCAACACGATGCTGACGGCACCCAGCAAAATCGTCGTCCACAACCCCCTCAGCAGCAACGGCAGAGACCGCCGCAGCACGTCGAGGTTGAAGAAGACCTCGAACAGGTCCAACGCTTATGGCATCGGAAGAACGGTCACCGTGCTAGACGTGGCGTCAGCTGCGGCACCGAACCACTTTTGATGAAGCGCCGGTAGGAAGCCAGACTGCTTCAGCTTCGTGATCTCGGCATCGAATTGGGCCGCCAGGGGCGATCCCTTGGCAAACATAATGCCATAACGCTCGCCGGTCGGAATACGCTCGGCCACCCGGAACTGCGCCTTGTCGCGGATATAATATTGCACTGCGGGGATGTCGCTGACGTATCCGTCGATCCGGCCGGCCTGCAGATCAAGCATGGCCGGGGCCAGGCCCTCGTAGCGCTTGATATCGGCAAAGCCGTACTTCGCCTGGTTCGCCGTCGCCCACTGGTCACCCGTGGACGCAGTGTCCGCGCCAACTGTCTTGCCCTTCATTGCGGTAAGGCCGGTTAGGCCCCCACGCGCCAGAACCGCCAACGACTGGTCGCTATCATAATAGGGCTGGGTGAAGCTCAGCGACTGCAGGCGGGCCGGCGTGATGGTGATGGACGAGATTGCAGCGGCGACGCGCTGGGACTGCACGGCCGGGAACAGGCCGTTGAACGGGATGTTCTCAAACCGGACGGTCATGCCCATGCCCTCTGCGGCCTTCTGAACCAGCTCGACCTCGAAGCCGACGAACTTACCGCTTTCGTCCTGGAACTCCCACGGGACGTTGCCGACGTTGGCACCGACCACCAGTTCGGCCGCGTGTGCGGCGCCTGCCGTGAGCAGCATCGCCACGCAAACCAAACCCTGCCGCAAGAACTTGCCGAACTGCACTGGCTGATCTCCTTAAACTGGCACCGCCGACCGTGGGACGCCCGTCGGAACTGAGCCAGGTTGCCGTTCTACGCGCAAGGGTAACCAGGCTCATTTCTTGAACGGTCCGTGCCCGGCGGAAGACTATGACCCGTCCCGGTCGCGGATTAGGTCCGGCACATGCGGGTTAGGTGGAGGCTTATTGCCCGGTCGGCGCAGGAGATGGCGCGGGATCACAAGCTCGGTAACCTATTGAGCATCAGAAGCCTTCGTATGACCTCGAACTCAACGGCCGGCAACGGAACAGGTAACGACCTGTGTAGTACGAAATGAACCGTGTTGACCCTGTGCCCGTGGCGCTCATAACCGCATGAGAGCGAAAATTTACGTGATCGGTTTCGGCGCGCAGATGACCTCGGTCTTCCAAAACACTCGTAACATTAATGGGTCGCCGGTCGGCAAATCATATCTGGCCTCATAGCCCGCCAGACAGTCGATCACATCATCTCGCGACGGATCGCCAATCTTCGCATATCTGCTTTTCTTCATGCCGAAACCATCTCGAACTGCGGCCCTACATGACTTTGGTCATACTCCGAATTTTTCTTGCAAGCGCGTCGAGCGTGAAGGGCTTGGTTAGAATGTCCATGCCGGGATCGAGTGCCGGACCGCTGCCGACAACGTCGTCATGGGCGTAGCCAGTCATGAACAGCACACGCAGGCCCGGCCGAACAGCACGGGCAGCGGCAGCGAGCTGCGGTCCGGTCAGGCCAGGCAAGCCGACATCGGTGACAAGCAGGTCAATGCGGGCGTTCGACCGCACGATCTGCAGCCCGCTCGGACCATCGACCGCCTCGATCGCCGCGTAGCCGAGGCCAAGGAGCGTCTCGGTAACAAGCATGCGAATCGTCGCCTCGTCCTCCACGACCAGCACCGTCTCGCCCATCTCGGCCCGGTGCGCCGCGCTTACGCCACTTGCTTCGATCATTGGTTCGGACTCTGCTTCGCCCTGGTAACGCGGAAGGTAGAGCTTGAAGGTCGTACCCGTGCCCGGCTTCGAGTAGATCCACACGTCGCCCTTGGACTGCTGGACGAACCCGTAAAGCATGGAGAGGCCAAGCCCGGTCCCCTGGCCGATCGGCTTGGTGGTAAAGAACGGGTCGAACGCCTTGGCAATCACCTCCGGAGTCATGCCGACGCCGGTGTCCGTCACCGATACCAGGATGTATTGTCCCGGCCGGAGCTGGCCGCCCTGCGCCCGGGTAGCGGTGTCGCTAAGATTGGCGTTCGCGGTCTGAATGGTGAGCCGTCCACCGTTGGGCATAGCATCGCGGGCGTTTATGGCGAGGTTCAGGATCGCGTTCTCAAGTTGGTTCGGGTCGCATAGCGTCGGCCATAGGCCGCCGCCGAGCACCATCTCGAACGCGATGCCGGAGCCAAGAGTGCGCCGCAGCAGGTCCTCCATGCCGGCCACGAGCCGGTTTGCCTCGACCAACCTCGGGTCGAGCGGCTGACGGCGCGCAAACGCGAGAAGGCGCTGGGTCAGCACCGCCGCGCGCTGGGCCGACGTAACGGCACCTGACGTGTACCGCTCAAGCCCGTCGGTACGCCCAGCCGCGATACGTCGCTGCATTAGCTCCAGACTGCCGATGATACCGCCGAGCAGATTGTTGAAGTCGTGCGCAATACCGCCGGTGAGCTGGCCGACCGCTTCCATCTTGTGCGCATGGCGGAGTGCCTCCTCCACCCGGCCGCGCTCTTCCGCTTCCGTGCGGAGCATGCCGTTCGCCTCGGCCAACTCGTCGCTCCGCTCGGCCAACTGTTTCGCCAACGCGGTCAGGGCCTTGTTGTGGCTTTCCAGTTCGGTGAGCCGTTCCAGTTCGGCAGTGTTATCGAACTGGCTGGCGAAGTAGTGGGTCAGGACGCCGCTCGCATCATGCACTGGCCCCACCAGCAGCCTATTCCAGAACGGCTGGCCGTTCTTTCGGTAGTTGCGGATATCGAGCTCGATCGGCTCGGCCGCGGCAATTGCAGCCCGCATGCGGGCCACCGTGGCCGGGTCGGTATCGGGACCTTGTAGAAAGCGGCAGTTGCGGCCGAGGATTTCATCGCGCGCATATCCGGTCAGTCGGCAGAAGGCGTCATTGACGAAGATGACAGGGTTGTCGTCCTGCCGGGGGTTAGTCACGACCATCGCCATACGCGACGCCCGTAGCGCAGCGGCGAACGGGTTGGTGCCGTCGTCGAAGCCAGCCAGCTCGGCGCCGATGCGCCCGACGTCTGGGTTCATGATTTTACGATTTCATGGAAGGTTGTAACGAAGTTATTCACGTTCTACCCGCGTTCTGAAATGGCCCAAAACGGTATAACTCGTTGTAAAGACTAACGTCGCGTAGGGGTCCGAACCTCTCTTACCGCCATGAGAGGGTAGACTCCCAACGCTATGGCCTACGCTGCACCTTGAGGCACCCAGTTGTATTTACGTTTCGTTTCGCACTCTGCGCTAACTGCGCCCCGAATTCCAACAACCCATTGCAAAGGTTGGCGCCTCATATGGGATTCGAACCCGTGTTATGGCCCTGAGGTTTATTATAAATCCCTGTCTATATAAGTATAGACTATTGTAATCATTGATTCTTATTCTGAAAGCAGGTCCTTGTAGCCCGTCGCACAACGCCGCATCCTGCCCACCGACACGACGCTCGGTGCTGGCGCCTTGGCCCGCCCGCTCACGTTGGCCGACGCCGCCATACTGCATGTGCCGGCTTTGCTCATGGTCGGGTCGCTGGCCCTGGTCGTCCTACTTACTGCGCGCCAAGCGCGGTTTGCCTGCGTCGAAGGAACCATCCTTCTTCTTACCTATCCCGTATTCATAGCCTGGGTACTGCTGGCTTGAGAGGGCCGCCTTGTGCGCGCCATCCTTTTAATCTGGATCGAGAAACCCGCCCATCGCCGCCACGAATGCCGCCGTGTCCTGCAACTGCGGCACATGCGCCAAGCCCGGCAACTCCACGAAGCGGGCACCCGGCACTAACGCCGCCAGTTCGCGTGCCATACGCGGCGGCGTCGCCTCATCACCCTCGCCCACCATTACCAGCGTGGGTACGTGAAGGCCGGCAACGGCTTCCCGAATATCGAGCGCGGCCAAGGCGTCGCAGGCGGCGGTAAAGACGGCCGGATCGGTTGCCACGAAACGGGCGCGGCGCTCGGCCAGTAAATCAGGGTTGGCGGACTGAAACGCCGGGGAGAACAGGCGACGCATCGCCACGTCTGCAATCGCCTCCAGCCCCTTCGCCGCAGCGGCGTTGCCCATGCCGCGAAACGCCGACCGGCCGGGCTCGTCGAAGGTGGCGCCGGTGCCGGCCAGCACGAGGCGGCTGATGCAATCCGGGTGACGCAACGCCACCATCAGTGCGACGAAGCTGCCATAACCGTTGGCGATGACCGCCGCGGGGGCACCAGCCGAGCGGATCGCCTCCGCCATGCGGTCCGCCACCGGCGCAAGCCCCGGCCCAGCCAGAGGGGAGCCGCCAAAGCCCGGCAGGTGCGCCACGATGACCCGGTGCCGTGTGGCCAAGGCCGCGGCCAGGGGCAAGCAGCTACCGGCATCGGCCAGCAGCGAGTGGAACAGCCACACCGCGGTACCCTGCCCGGTCGTTTCGGTCTCGATCGTCGCATATCTGGTCATCACTCTGCCTACCATACCGGGCGGAGGCGGGCGACCGTGCCGCATTGACGGGAAACAGCCGCCCCGCCAGTCTTTGCCGTCGCCGATCTTTGTCGTCGCCAGTCTTTGCCGCCGCCAGCCTTTGTTGCCAATCGTCTTTGCGGCACGCGAGCCGGACCCATGTCTCGATGAACCCGCTGGAGAAATGCCCGTGAGCTTCCCCTATTTCGGACGGCGCGAGGATGCGCGGCTGTTGACCGGCGCCGGTCGTTACACCGCCGACTGGCGCCTACCCGGTATGGCGCACGCGTACTTTCTGCGCTCCGACCACGCCCATGCCCGCATCGTTTCGATCGATACAGAAGCCGCCCGCGCCATGCCCGGCGTGCTAGCCGTGCTGACCGGCGATGACATGCATGAGGCGGGATATGGCCGTGGCCAGGCGAAGGTACCCTACACAGGGCGGGGCGGCATGGCGCTACTGACCCCTGACGTTCCGGCCCTGGCACGTGGTCGCGTCCTTTATGTCGGTGACCCCGTGGCGATCATCGTGGCCTACACCCAGGCACAGGCACAGGACGCTGCGGAGCAGGTCATGGTCGACTATGACATGCTGCACGCGGTCACGGACATGACCGCAGCGCTCGGGTCCGCGGCGCCGCGCCTGCATGACGGCATTCCGGGTAATCTCTGCTTCGACTACGAATACGGTGACCTGGCCGCGACCGACGCCGCCTTCGCCACCGCGGCGCACGTGATCAGCCTCGACCTCACCAGCGACCGTGTTGTCGGCGCGCCCATGGAGCCCAAGGCCGCGCTAGCCCGCTGGAATGGCGACGTGCTGGAGGTTTGGAGCCCGACGCAGGGGATGGTGGCTCTGCGAGACTCGCTATGCAGCCTAACTGGCCTGCCGCCCAACCGGGTGCGCGTGCGGGCGGAGGATGTGGGCGGCGGCTTCGGCATCCGCGGCGGTGCCTATCCGGAGCACGCTGCGCTGGCCCTGGCGGCCAAGGTCACGGGGCGGCCGGTGCGGTGGCTCGCCAGCCGATCCGAGACCTTCCTCAGCGACTATCACGGCCGCGGTCTGCGCATGCATGGCGAGCTGGCGCTGGATGAGGCGGGTAATTTCCTGGCAATCCGGCATGAGTGGGTGTGCGATCAGGGTGCCTATCCCGTCGCCACCGGACCGCTCATCTCCACCCTGAACCCGGCCATGATGTGCACCGGCCCCTATCGCATTCCGGCCGTGTACGGACGTAATCGCCTCGCACTCACCAACACCGTGCCCATCACGGCGTATCGCGGCGCCGGCCGGCCGGACATGGCGTACGCTATCGAGCGCCTGGTCGAGCAAGCAGCGCGGGAGACCGGGATCGACCGGTTGGAATTACGGCGTCGTAACGTGGTACCCCGCGAAGCCTTCCCGTATCGCCTGCCGACGCCCGGGCCAATGGCGGCTGTGTTTGTCTGCGGGGACTATGACGGGATGATCGACATGGCAACGGAAACGGCGGACTGGGCCGGCTTCGAAG
>JANPPS010000207.1:0-4945 GCA_031428635.1 Rhodospirillales bacterium | reverse complement strand
GGATTGACTGGAATCACCTTAGCTCCGCCAGCTTTGCCAAGCGGGCTTGAACAATAGCGAGCAGCGCCAAGCGTTGGCTCAGGTGATCTGCACCATCAAACAGGGCCGCATTACCGACCGGGAGCAGGACGTACAGCAGTTCCCGGCCTCCGGCCTAAATTTGGTGATCGCCATCGTCTATCGTAAGTCGGCCTACGTGGATGGCGCCGTCGAACATCTCAGGGCCGAGGGCAAGCCGGTGCCGCCCGAACTGCTCGCACATACCATACCGCTGGCACGGGAACATATCACCTTCTTCGGCAACTTCCTGTGGAACCGAGCGGCGGCAGCAGCAGCGGATCGCAGGCCGCTCAATCTCTGGTAAGATAGGAGGGCAGCCTGAACTGTCCGAATTCCCGAGACTATCTCAGTGCGCAACGGCGCGCCGAGTTCGGACAGGTCGGTGAAAGGTAGCTCAACGTTTGTCTTTCAAGCTTGGCGACACCGGGGGTGCGCTACTTGAGCGGCTCGACTTTGTTCAGCAGGAAGGGCAGGAATTCGGCAATTGTTGGATGGATCGGCAAGGCATCGCGCAGCACCTGGTAGCGGGCGCCGGTAGCCATGAAATTGCTGATAACCTGGATAACCTCGTCGCATCCGAACCCAAGCAGCGAGGCACCGACGATCTCTTCGCTTTGCTGGTCAACCAGGATCTGCATCAGGCCTGCGGTCTCGCTCTCCTCCTTGGCCCGGCTGACGTCCTTCATCTGAAAATTTGCCACCAGCGTGGCGCGGCCCGACTCTCTAGCCTGCGCCTCCGACAGGCCGACCCGGCCCAGCGGCGGATCGGTGTACATCGCGTAGGTCGATACTCGGACGTCGGCGGAACGTGCGCCGCCCTTGAGATTGCCCAGCACAATCTGGCCATCTTGGTAGCTGGTGTGTGTGAAGGCACCGCGTTTGTTGATGTCGCCGACCGCCCAGATGCCCGGCACATTAGTCTCCAGCTTGCCATTGGTGGGCACGAAGCCGCGCTTGTCGGTTTCGACCCTGACCGCCGCCAGGTTGAGGCGCTCGGTGTTCGGGCTGCGCCCGGTGGCGACCAGCAGGTGCGAGCCTTCGACCCGCTGTCCGCCCACCTTCAAGGCGATCCCGCCATCGGGACCCTTCTCCACCCGCTCGACCTCGTTGCCGGTGTGAAAGCGGATGCCCTCTGCCTGCAGCATCTCGGTGAGAGCCTTCGAGACCGCCTCGTTTTCATGGCCGGTTATACGGGGGCCTGCCTCGATCACGGTGACCTCGCTGCCGAGCCGGCGAAAGATTTGCCCCATTTCGAGGCCGATGTAGCTGCCACCGATGATGATCAGATGGCGCGGAAGCTCACGCAGCTGGAGCAGACTGACGTTGTCCAGGTGCGGCACGTTATCGATGCCCGGTAGCGGCGGGATGAACGCGCGGGTGCCGGTGTTCAGAAAAACCCGCGTGGCCCGCAGCGTCTGGTCACCGGCGGTCAACTCGAAACGGTCACCGGCCCGTCCCGTAAAGGCGCCCCAGCCCCGCAGTAAGGTCAGGCCGTCCTGCCCGGCAATCGATTCTTCCAGCCCTGCGCGCGACGTCTCGACCCGCTGCTGCATCCGCCCCATCACAGCTTCGAAATCGATTTCGACCTTCCCCGCCTGGATGCCGAAGTCGCCCGCACGGCGCACCAGATGCGCGACCCGCGCGCTTTTGCGCAGGGTCTTGGTTGGCGTACAACCGTAATTGACGCACGAGCCGCCGACCAGCCCCCCTTCGATCAGGGCAACCTTCTCACCGCGCCCAGCCAGCGCTATGGCCAGC
This sequence comes from Rhodospirillales bacterium, assembly GCA_031428635.1. Classification (GTDB taxonomy): domain Bacteria; phylum Pseudomonadota; class Alphaproteobacteria; order Acetobacterales; family Acetobacteraceae; genus JANPPS01. Next base: position 3,127 of record JANPPS010000207.1, on the reverse strand, counting down.
GTCGGTCCAGCTTGGCCGGAGCCGATCACGGCAACGTCGAACTCGATAACGGGCTTGCTCATGTGATGCTCCTCATACCTTGACCTTCACGCCATTCAGCACGCAACCCGGCCCTTGATCCCGATGTCTCGAACGGACCTTTCGCGAGACCCGCGCTGGCGAGCCTGCTCGCTGGCCTAAAATTTATCCAGGGAAAGAACTATCCCACCCGAGGCGCCCTGAAGTGACGGCTATTTCGTAATGACCGTTCCTGCCTGGGCGCGGAAGCAGAGAGCAGTTTGCCGGCGAAACCGAGCAGGTCGCTGGCGTCGACCTCGGGCGTTTCGGTCAGCGGGAACATCTGTTGGCCTTCGTGTGTGCGATGAAAGCCGCCCGAAGGCCAACCCATTGCGCACCGGCAACTGCTCAGCCGTGGGCAGCGACCAGAATGCACTCGCCGGGCGCGACGCCCATTTCGCCAGCTGCCCAGTGGTGGATAGCTCGGTGGATTTTCATTTGGGCGGCGGCTTTACGCTCAACAAGGCCGGAACTGAAGAAACGGCATCCTGGTAAGCATAAGCCTGCTCATGCCGCCAAACCGATTCAGTCACGACGTGAAGCCGACAGGCTGCTTGGCCATAAGCTTCAGGACTACCTTGGTCCAGCCCTCATCACGGGCGTCAAAATGCTTGTAAGCGTTCGGCGCTTGGTCGAGCGGTGGGCAATGTGAGACGATTTTGGACGGTGTTGCTTGTGTCAACTGCGGTCGAATGCCAGGCCAGCATTGCGGAGTGAAAGTAGGCCTGTGTCGTCGTGGTGCACAGCAGCGGCATCGTTCCAGATCAGCCCGTGATGATCTCGCCAGTCTCGGGATCGATGCTCTCGTCGTTGGCCTGGTTTTGCTCCGCCCCGGCGCTGTTGGCAGGGTAGTGGCTGGCGGATTGGCGCAGCCGGTAGCTGCCTCCGTTTGTGGCCAGGATGCTGACGTGATGCGCCAGCCGATCCAGCAGCGCCCTGGTGAGCCGCTCCGAACCCAGCACCGAGGTCCAGTTCTCGAATGGCAGGTTCGAGGTGACGATGGTCGAGACGTGCTCGTATTGCTGCGAGAATGCCTCGAACAGGAGTTCGGCCCAGGTCGGCGACAGCGGCACGTACCCGAGTTCGTTGACGACCAGCAGCCTCACCGCGTGCAGGTCGCGCTGTAGCTTGAGCAAGCGCCGCTCATCGCGTGCTTCCATCAGCGAGTTGACCAGCGAGGCTGCCGTGGTGAACGCAATGGAGAAACCCTTCTGGTAAGCCGCAGGGCCCAACGCTGAGATGGCCCGCCTTTATAACGTCAGCCAGCCGACCGTGTCGCGGATCGTAGCGCAGCATCGATTAACCAAGGGACTAGGTGCATGACTGTAAAACAGCGGGTAGAACTTTCTAGATTCTGGAGTGCGCCCCTGGCGGTGGACAGATTTAAGCGGCTGTTTTGACCGTCTGCCGGGCTTGTTGGTCCTCGAATTGCGCGGGGCTGAGATAGCCCAACGCCGAATGTGGGCTCTTGCTGTTGTAAGCCTCGTCGATAAACCGAAGAAGATCGGCGGTGACGTTCCCGGACGTTTCATAAACAGCTATATACACGGCCTCGACCCCAAGCTTCTTCATGAAGCTTTCTGCGTTGGCGTTGTAATATGGGTTGCCGCGGCGGCTCATCGAGCCGATCAGCCTATGAGCCATCAGCAGCGCACGGTAGATTTGGGACGCGTATTGCGAACACCCGTCAGAGTGGTGAATGCAGCATTTGATTGCGACTTTGAGCGCCGCCACGGCGATGCGGGTGTCCATCGAACGACTGATCGCGTAACCGACCACCTTGCGCGACCAGGCATCGACGATCGGGAACGACAACCTTGGCCAGGTCCGGAAAAATCGGCCCGGCATGGTCGCGGTTCGTCGTGACCACGTAGCGTCGCTGCCGTTTGGGCTGGAGATCGTGCTTGCGCATTAGGTGGCGCAGCTTCTTGGCGTTCACCACGATGCCTTGGTGGCGCAATGCGGCGCCTACCCGTCGGTAGCCGTAGCATTCGAACTCGTCGGCGATCGCGCCGATCCAAGCGAGAACCTCGTCGGCATTCGGCGGTGTCGGGGGAGCGTATACGACCTTGATCGCGAGAGCCCTATCAGTTCGCACCTTTTGCTGATGGCGATGCCGCGGGGCCGGTGACGACGGAGGTGCTCACGTTTTTCGGCCGGGGAGCATGACTTAAAGTTCCCTTTAGCAGCTCGATTTCCAATGCCTGGCGGCCAATCATCCGCTCCAGCACGGCGATCTTGGCCTGGTATTCTTGCAGCAGGTCGGCCGCCTGCACGACCTCGTCCAGCGCGCCGGCCTCGAACTTGCCAACCCCTGTGCGGATCAGCTGCCGCGAGAGGTCGTGCCGCTGCGACATCCCGTGCAGCGTCTCACCTGCAATGAATTCCTAAGCAACCTGCCGTTTGAGCGCGGTACTGTGTGATCGATGCTTCGTCATGGCTGCCATTCTCCGGAAGCCCAGCAAGGGGGGGCAATTCAAATCGCCCATTTTTTCCGCTCGCAGGTACGCACTCTATTCCCTGGAAACTTTTCAACGCTGGTTGATACATCCTCACCAGGCGCGTGTTCTGCGGTATTTGCAGTGGCACGATGGGCAACTTCGGCCAGGACTACCTGATCTGCACCGTCGCGAGCCGACGGAGCACCTGCTCTTGCAGGAAAAGCGTTCAGCGCCGCCATGTCGAAGCGGTAATCTTCGACATGTTACGTAACCAACTGATGCAGGCGGACGATTGTGCCGAGTTCAGCACAGTTTTTGAGGAGGAGTGTGCCAACGCCGAGAAGCAAGCGTTGGACACTGACGTGACCAGCCATCATGAGCTGGAGAAAGTTCGACACAAGCTGGACGAACTAGTCGAGGCGATCGCCTCTGGCTTGTGATCGACGACCCTGCAAATAAAGCTAGCGCTGCTAGAAGAACGTCAAGCTGAACTAGAGCAGATTCGGTTCATTCTGGCTCATACCCTGTCGCGGTAAAGTAGTTGGCGCACTCGTCCGGCGTGTATGCTGCCATTGCCTCTCCGATCGCGGTCCAGAGGGTCGGGATCGTGCGTGCGGCGGCTTTGCGCA
>JANPPS010000206.1:0-12251 GCA_031428635.1 Rhodospirillales bacterium | reverse complement strand
CAGTCCGGGAAGGGCAGGGGTGAGGTCCTAAGCGTCTCCGTTCCAGTCCTGCATGGCAAGGCTGTGCGGGCTGCGACAGACCGGCCTTGATTTCGATCTCTATCCGCGCGACCGATGGCCGCGTATTCCATTGCACGAGTCTAGCCATGCTACTTCTGATCCCCGGCCCCGTGATGACCCACCCGAGCGTGCGCGCCGCCGCCGCCCAGGATTATGCGCCGTGGGATATGATTTTCCGGGACATGGTCACCCGCGTTCGCCACCGCATGCTGGCCGTCGCCGGGGGGCGGGCGGGGGAACACGTGGCCTTGCTGTTGCCAGGCAGTGGCCACTTTGCGTTGGAGGCGGCGGTTCGCACCCTGGTCCCCACGGATGGCGGCGTGCTGGTGCCGAACACTGGTGAATATGCCGACCGCCTAGCGCGTTTGGCGCAGGAGGCCGGACGCCGCGTGACGCTACTGCCTGTGCCCGAGTATGCGCCGGTCGACCCGGCCGCGGTCGCTCAGGCCCTAGCAGATGATAGTAGCCTGTCGCATCTGGCGGTCGTGTACAGTGAAACCTCTACCGGCATCATCCATGATGCGGTGGCGCTGGCGCAGGTCGCGGGCAGCGCGGGCCGCCGAGTGATCGTAGACGCGGTATCCGCCATGGGTGCGCTGCCGTTTGATTTGGCTGAGTTGCCGATGGTCGATTGCGTTATTGTCACCGCCAATAAATGTCTGGAGGGCCTACCCGGCCTGTCCATCACCGTGGCGCGTATCGACCGTCTGCTGGCAGGCGCCGGCCGCGCCGCCAGCTGGTCGCTAGACCTGAACGACCTGTATACCCATACGCTGCTGGCGGGCCCCGGCAGCCACCGCTTTACGCCCGCAGCGCAGGCGATCGTGGCGCTCGATGTGGCGCTGGACCGCTATGAGGCGGAAGGGCGTCCGGCCCGGCTGGCCCGATATACCGCCAACCGCGACGCGCTGCGTGACGGGCTACGCGGCCATGGTATCCAGCCCATGATGCCCGACTCCGTTCAAGGCCCCATCGTGATGAACGTGGCAGCCCCGGACGAGCCGTGGTGGAACCTGCAATTATTTGTCGACCGGCTTAAGGAGCGTGGCGTGCTGATCAGTAATTTCACCAAGACGGGCGCACCCCATTTTCGGGTGGGCTGCATCGGGGCCGTGACGCCGGGCGATATGGCGATGGCGGCGGACGCGATGGCCGGCGCGATGGCTGATCTGCGCTGCACCAGCCTGCAGGCCGCGTGATGCTGTCCGACCTAGACATCGCTCGCGCGGCGACCCTGCGCCCTATTGCCGAAATCGCCGAACGCGCGGGCATACCGGCGGACGCGCTGGAGCCCTATGGCAAGTACAAAGCCAAAATCGGATTGGACTTCGTCGCAGCCCAGCGGGATCGCCCCGCCGGTAAACTGGTGCTGGTCACGGGCATCAGCCCGACCCCAGCCGGAGAGGGCAAGACCACCACGACCGTCGGGCTCGGTGACGCGCTGAACCATATCGGGCGGCGCGCGATGATCTGCCTACGTGAACCCTCGCTCGGGCCATGCTTTGGCGTGAAGGGCGGGGCCACGGGCGGCGGCTACGCGCAGGTCGTTCCGATGGCGGATATCAACCTGCATTTCACCGGCGATTTCCATGCCATCACGGCCGCAAATAACCTGCTGGCGGCGCTGATAGACAATCACGTGTACTGGGGTAATGCGCTCGGTATCGATACGCGCCGGATCACCTGGCGGCGCGGTATCGACATGAACGATCGGGCGTTGCGCGCCATCGTGAACGGCCTGGGCGGTCCTACCAACGGCTCGCCGCGGGAAGACGGGTTCGACATCAGCGTCGCTAGTGAGGTGATGGCGGTGTTCTGTCTCGCCACCAGCCTCGATGATCTGCAGGACCGGCTTGGCCGCATCCAGGTCGCGGCCCGTAAGGATGGCCCGGCGGTGACGGCGCGTGACCTGCAGGCCGACGGCGCCATGGCCGTGCTGCTGCGGGATGCGTTCTCGCCCAATCTGGTGCAGACGCTGGGGGGCTCCCCGGCGCTTGTGCATGGCGGGCCGTTTGCAAACATCGCGCATGGCTGCAACTCGGTCGTGGCGACGCAGCTCGGGCTGTCACTGGCTGATTTCGTTGTGACGGAAGCCGGGTTTGGCGCCGATCTGGGCGGCGAGAAGTTCCTCGACATCAAGTGCCAGTCGGCTGGGTTGAGCCCATCCTGCGCGGTAGTGGTCGCGACCGTTCGGGCGCTCAAAATGCATGGCGGCGTGGCGAAAGCCGATTTGGGGCGGGAGAATGTGGATGCCGTCCAGCGCGGCCTAGTAAACCTGGCCCGGCACGTCGAGAACCTGCGCAAGTTCAGGCTTCCGGTGGTGGTGGCGCTCAACCAGTTCGGGTCGGATACGGCGGCGGAGTTCGCGGCCGTGCGGGACGGGATGGCGGGGACCGAGGTGGTGTTGTGCACCCACTGGGCCGACGGTGCGGCGGGCGCCACCGATTTGGCCCATGCGGTGCTGCGGCTGGTTGAGGGTGAGGCCGCGGCGTACCGGCCTTTGTACGAACCTGCACTTCCCCTGGCTGATAAGGTGCGGACGATTGCGCGGGAGATGTACCGGGCATCGGACGTGAGCTTCGCGCCGGGCGTGCTGAAGCGGCTGGATGCGTTTGCCGCCGCCGGGTTCGGGCATGTGCCGGTTTGCATTGCCAAGACGCCCTATAGTTTCAGCGCCGACGCGACGCTGCTGGGTGCGCCGACGGGCCACGTCTTGCCAGTGCGGGAGGTACGGTTGTCCGCGGGCGCCGGCTTCGTCGTGGCCGTGTGCGGGGACATCATGACCATGCCGGGTCTGCCACGTGTGCCGTCGGCGAATGCGATTAGGCTCGGGGTTGGGGGGGAGATCGAGGGGCTGTTCTAACGATGGAACAGGCCGGCCCCAGCGGAGCCTGTTGACGGTAGGGGCTGCTGATGAAGACGATCTTTATGCGGCAGTACCGGGTTTTCTCGCTCGTTGAGGCTACGGGTGCTGTCGCAGGTCTTATCTCTACCGATGTGGTCGGTAATCGCAGACGATCTGGTTGCGAGATCTGGACTGCCACTAATCAGGTGGAGAACTGACTGCTGAAAACAGCCGTCGTGCGGGACGATGCTAGAGCTATGGCCGACCACTCGTAAGACTAATCAACTCCGCGCAGAGTCCAAAACGAGCCGACTCAAATACTTTCCCAAACAGGCATGCAGGAACTCGATCGACTTTCTCCGGTCCGATCGCGGCGTGCGTTCCAGGTCGAGTTGCCCCTCGTTGACCCAGGTCCGCATCAGATCGAACCGGTGAAACAGCACCACACCCGGCATGGCCGCTGTTTGCACCAGCGCTTGGTTGTACGGCTCGAGGTTGGCATTTGTTTGCAAGAACCGGCTAAACTGCGGATCGATCAGCACAAGATCGGCCCCGCCGTCGTGCACGGCCTCCGCGCCTTCCAGTAGCGTCTGGCCGAACTCGCCGGGTGATAAGTTACGCACCGCCTCGACCGTGCCGGTCTGCCACAACACCAGAGTGTACGCATGCGTCGCGACCTCGGATTTCACAATATCTAGCATGTCCGATGCCAGCAGGCCGCGGCCGCCACGGACGGTCACTTTGACCTCCACGCCTGGGACGGCCTTACGCAACGCGGCTGCCATCAGCATGGGAAACGACAGCTCAGACGCGGGCTTGGCAAACAGCTGCGGAGTGGGCGAGACCGCGGCGCTGCCGGTTAAGCTTTGGCTGGTGATCGTGCCCGGTTCAAGACTCGCCTCCGGGCCGAACATCGTGGCGCTGCCGACGGCCAGTACATTGAGGACCTTGCCAGGTTTCAGCATCTCCGCCGTGTGAGGCAGCGCGGACACGGCGCCCGCCAAATCGTCTGGGGAGGTGCATGTCGCACCTGCGGCCCACGCCGAATGCAGGCTGGCGAAGAGGCAGAATATCAGGACCCGCAACTGCATCATGTGACACCAGCGATATCAGCCTGTGAACGGGGCGGCAAGGCAGGGCGCGGCGTGCGCGCGCCGCGTTTGTACCACGCCGCCATCCATGCCACGGCCACCATTGCCACCGCGCCGCTCAGGTTCACCACCGGCTGCACCCACGCACCAGAATACTCCTCCATCACAAGGCGGCCCATAAACGATAGCCCGATTCCAGCACAAAACACCGGGAGCGAGTGCTGGCCGGCCAGCACGAACGGACGGGCCCAGCGCGTCCGCAGCCACCCCGCGTCGCGCCGGATCAGCCGGCCCATCAGCCAGGCCCAGGCCAGGATCGACACTAGCCGCATGGGGTGCAGCCCCTCCTTATCGACTTGCAGCACGATCCGGGCGGCGGCGGCGGGGACGTAGTTTTCGATCTCCGGATACGGCCAGACGATCCACACCAACACGATGCCGATCGCCACGATCAGCACGGCTGCCAGGTCGAGCACCCAGTCCGGCACCGGCAGCTTCGCGCCGCGGTAGGATAATGCGGCGCCAATCATGAACAGGAACTGCCACGCGATCGGATTGAAGTACCATCCGCCCCCGGTCCAGGACGGCAGGTTCACGCCCGTGAACCGCACCGCCGCGTACGCGGCCCCCGACACGCCCAACAGCACCAGCGGCCGCCGCAGCAATGGCAGCAGGAACGCGAACGCGCCCAGGATCATCACGTACATCGGCAGGATGTTCAGATATGCAGGCTGGAACGATAGCTTTAGCGCCTCCAGCATCGCGCGGTACGGCGCCTCGGCCAGGACGTCCAGGTGAATTTCGTCCAAATAGTCCGACCGGTCGAGTGCCGTGGCGGAGTACGAAACCTGTGCCGTGAACACCACGAATAGAAAGATATGCGCCACATACAGTACGCCCGCCCGGCGCAGCACGTGCGCGGCCGCGTACACCCAACCCTGCGCGTCCATACTGCGTCCATACGCCAGCCCGCCAGCGTACCCGGCTAGCAGCACGAAGATCTCCGTCGCGTCGCACAAGGCAAAATTGCGGAGGCTGAACTGGGCAATCCAATTGGCCGGAATGTGGTCGGTAAAAATCCACCACAACGCCACGCCCCGGAACAGGTCCACGCGCAGGTCACGCCGGGATACGCCGTCCGCCATCACCAACCTCGCCCAGCATCGCTATAGCGTGCGCCGCTCGGGTCGGCATAGCTACCCAAGGATCAAACTGCGGCACGCGGAGGATGCTGCATAGCAACAAAGGCGTGAACGGCACCAGCCCGTCCGCAGCGCCCGGCCCCACTCCGGCCTCCGCCAGTGCCAGATGCTGGGCGGCCCACAGGACGCTTCCATGACGACGGGTGATATCCAGCCGGGTGGCGATCATCGCGACAGCACCCAGGCTGGCGTAGCCCTCGGCTAGTTCCGCCGCTTCTTGCCCATCGAGGCCCGCGGGTAGCACCAGTACGATCCGGGCGGAAGCGGCGGTGGCCAGGTCCGTGATCAGCGCCCGATCCGTCCAGGGGTCCGTGCCCGGCGTGTCGATCAGCACGGGCGCCCCGGCACTGCCCCCGGCATCACCCCCGGCAGTACTACGGGCGATGGCGCGCGCGATTAGCCGGGGCGTGCCGGCCACCACCAGCGGCAGGTCCAGCAACCGGGTGAACGCTGCCAGCTGCTCCGCCGCACCTGCGCGCCGATCATCGGCGGTGATGACCGTGGGCGTTATTCCGGCCAGCACCATCCGGGTCGCAAGTCGCGCCGCCGTCAAAGTCTTACCGGCGCCCGGCGGGCCAACCAGCAGCATCGCGCCCGATCCGTCCAGTGGTGCCCAACGCAATGCCGCCGCCAGCGCCGGTTCCAACGGCCCATTGAGGCGCTGGATCAGCGCGTCGGGCACGCCGTGCCACGCCAGATCATGCTCCACGTCAGCCCGCTCCTCGGGCGGGTCGAGCGCAGCCGTCACCTCGATCTCATCCCCGACCCGCCGGGTCATTACGATCATCGCGTCCGGTCCCAGCGCCTGCCGCACTTGCGCCATCGCGGCACCCATGTCGGCGCCGCGAAATAGCTGGATCGTGTCGGTCATGCCCGGATGGTCCCCAGGGTGCGGATGCGGGCCCGGGCGAATATCTCGGTCTGCGCGAGCACGGGGGTCGCGGGCCGTAGCCGCTCGACGATGGCGCGAATATGTGGCCGTACGTGGGCCGAGCATAGCAACACCGGCGCCTCACCCCCGGCGGCGGCGGCGTCAAATGCGCTGCGGAACGCCAGCATGAATGCCTGTAGCTGCGTCGGTGCCATCGCCAGCTGCCGGTCCTCCGCCGGGCCAACCATGCTGTCTGCGAACGCGACTTCCCACTCCGGGCTGAGGGCAACCAGCGGAATAAAGCCGGCAGGCCCAGTGTGGCTATCGCTAATCTGCCGCGCCAGCCGGGTGCGAACGTGCCCGGCAATCGCTTGAATGCTGCGTACCGGGCCGCCGCATGCCTCCTGAATACCCTCGAGGATCGTGGGTAAATCCCGCAGCGACACCCGTTCGGCCAGCAATGATTGCAGCACCCGCTGTATCACCCCGATCGACGCCACGGCCGGAACCAGGTCGCTGACCAGCTTCTGCTGTTCGCGCGGCAGCTCATCCAACAGCTTCGACGTTTCGGCGTACGATAGTAGTTCGGCCATGCTGTCGCGCACGATTTCCGTCAGGTGCGTCGTCAACACGCTGGCCGGGTCGACGACGGTGTAGCCGCGGAACGCGGCCTCATCCCGCCGCGACGGGTCGATCCATAAAGCGGGCAGGTTGAACGCCGGTTCGGTCGTGGCCTCCCCCGGAAAATCGGGCGTGCCGCCGGCCGGATCCATCGCCAGCACCATCGCCGGTCGCAGCGTGCCGCGCGCGGCCTCCATCTCCTTGATACGGATGCAATACGCGTCGGCCTCCAGCTGCAAATTATCCTGAATGCGCACCGGCGGCAGTACGAACCCCATCTCCGCGGCAATCGAGCGGCGGAGGCCCTTGATTTGCTCCGTCAACCGCGGCGCGTCGCCCCCGGCCAGTGATAGCAATCCGAAGCCGAGTTCGAGCCGTATAGTGTCGATACGCAACATGTCGGTGATCGGCGCCTCGCCCGAGGCAGCCGCGACCGCCGGTTCGGGGTGCAGCGGCGGCGGCGGGTTGTGGTGGCGGTAATACGCGCCGCCACCCGCCAATCCGGCCAGCAACAGGAAGGGCAGGGCGGGAATACCCGGCAGCAACGCCACGACCGCCGCCGCGCCGGCTGCCAGCGCCAGCGGCTTCGGCGACCCGGCCAACTGCCGAACCAGCGCCACGTCCGCCGCGCCGTCGATACCGCCCTTTGTCACCACGATACCGGCGGCGGTCGAGACCAGCAGCGCCGGTATTTGCGACACCAGCCCGTCCCCCACCGTCAGTGTCGTGAACGTTCCCGCCGCGTCTGCCAGCGGCATACCGTGCCGTAGCAATCCGATCGCGAGCCCCCCCACGATGTTGATAACCGTGATCAGCAGCCCGGCGATCGCATCGCCGCGCACGAACTTCGCCGCACCGTCCATCGCGCCGTAGAACCCGCTCTCTTCTTCCAACTCCTTGCGGCGACGCCGGGCCACAGCCTCCGGAATCATGCCGGAACTAAGGTCCGCGTCGATCGCCATCTGCTTGCCGGGCATGGCGTCCAGGCTGAACCGGGCCGCGACTTCGGCAATGCGGCCCGAACCCTTCGTGATCACCATGAAATTCACGATCAGCAGGATCGCAAACAGGATGACGCCGATCACGACGTCGCCTCCCATCAGGAAGCCGCCAAACGCCTGCACCACGTGTCCGGCCGCACCCGGCCCCTCATGCCCATGGGATAGGATCAGCCGCGTGGTCGCAACGTTTAGCGACAGCCGCAACAGGGTCGTGATCAGCAGCAGGGTGGGGAAGCTCGTGAAGTCCAATGGCCGTTGCAGCAGTATCGCGACCATCAACACTAGTACGGAGGCGGTGATGGAGATCGCCAGCCCGAAGTCCAGCAGCACCGTCGGCAGCGGCACGACCAGCACCGCCAGCAACGCAATGATGCCCAGCGCGAGGCCGATGTCGCTGCCGGGCAGATAGGGCCGTATCCGGTCGATCAAGCCGCGCAACTCGCATGCAGCTGCGGCGGCGGTACGGCTACGCCGGCATGCGAGTAGTCCCGCAGCTTATTACGTAACGCCCGAATGGAAATGCCGAGTATCACCGCCGCGTGCGTCCGGTTACCCAGCGTTTGGTGCAGCGTCTGAATAATCAGCTCCCGCTCCATGTCATCCATTCGGCGTCCGGCGATGCCGACGCCCTGTTTGGCCGGTGGCGCCGGCTGCCCCGCGAGCTCGATCGCGTCGGGCATGATGCTGTCACCCGTAGCCAGCAACACGGCGCGATGAATAGTGTTCTCCAGCTCCCGCACGTTGCCGCGCCAGCCATGGCCGGTCAGCAGCCGCAGCGTCGCCGGGGTTAGCGGCCGGCGCGGTACGCCGTTCAGGTCGGCGTAATGCCGGGCATAGTGCTCGGCCAATACGGGGATGTCGGCCGGCCGGTCACGTAGGGCGGGGATACGCAGGCCCACGACGTTCAGTCGGAAATACAAATCGTCGCGAAAGCGGCCGGCTGCTACCTCGGTCGCCACATCGCGGTTGCTGGTAGCCAGCACCCGTACGTTCACGCGCACCGGGCCGGTGCCGCCCAGCCGGTCGATCTCTCGTTCCTGGATTACGCGCAGCAGCTTGGCCTGCAGCCGCAGCTCCATTTCGGTGATTTCATCCAGCAGGATCGTGCCGCCATCGGCTGCCTCGAACTTGCCGATGCGGCGGGCGATAGCACCACTGAACGCGCCCCGCTCGTGGCCGAACAGCTCGCTTTCCAACAGCGCCTCAGGGATCGCGGCGCAGTTCATGGCTATGAACGGCCCGGCCGACCGGCGCGATCGGCGGTGCAGGTGGCGGGCCATGATCTCCTTGCCGGTGCCGCTTTCGCCAGTGATCAGGATGCTCGCTTCGGACGCTGCGACCTGCTCCGCCCGGGCCAGGCAGGCGAGCATGGCCGGGTCACGGGCGATCAGGCCGCGGCTCTCTCCCCCGGCGGCGGCCAGTATGGCAGCAATCAGCTCCGCATCGGGCGGCAGCGGCAGAAACTCACGGGCGCCGTCTTCGATCGCGCCAACGGCTAGGGCCGCGTGGGCGTCGGTGGCGCAGGCCACAATCGGGATCACGAACCGCTCGCGCTCCAGGGCATGCACCAGCCCTCTGATGTCGTGCGGTAGTTCGACCAACATCAGGTCGGCCTTTGCGTCGCGACGCAGCAAGGTCAGCGCGTCGTCCGCCGTGTCCACGTGCCACAGCTTGGCACCACGCGCCGTCGCCATCTGCGCCGCTGTCAGCAGCGCCCCGCCCAACGAACCGAGGACCAGAACGTGCATGATTACAAAGCCCGGTCCGTCTTGACGATCTCGGTCATCGTGACGCCCAGGCGCTGCTCGTCGACCATCACGACCTCACCGCGCGCAACCAGGCGGTTATTGACGTAGATGTCGATTGCTTCGCCTAACTTCCGATCCAGTTCGACCACTGCGCCCCGGCCGAGCTTCAGCAGCTGGCTGACCTGCATCGTGGCCTTACCCAGCACGGCGCTGACGGTGACAGGGATGTCGTACACCGCCTCAAGCTCTCGCGGTGCGTCCGGGGCAGACCCACCAGCTTTGGCAGTTGGCGGCACGTCGGTCAGGTCGGATAGCTCGATCGCGTTCGTCATGATTTTCCTTAATCGGCTAGGGCGTAGAGGGGGGTAGGCACGGGGGCGAGCACGGGCACGGGTTGTTGCAGCGCGACGGGCGCAGGCTCCGCGGGCGCCACCGTGTCGGGCGGGGGCATGGCGAATGGCAGGATGGCCTGCACGGCTGCCAAAACCTCTGTCGCGATTGTGTCTGTGTCCCGCACCATGGAGCCGCTCGGCCACGTCAGGCGCAGGTCACCGGGAGCTAATCGCGCGTCGGGTACCAGCGTCAGCGCCGCGGCAACCGGGTCGTCGAACAGCGCCAGGTCGGGCCGCACAAGCTCCGCCGTGCCCGGCGCCACCACGACCGTTATGCGGGTCATTCCTGCCAGACGCGGCAGCACGATCCGTAGCAGCGCCAAAACCTCGGCCGGGCCGTGCTGGGCACCGAGAGATGGCAACATCGCTGCCAGCACCGCCAGCATCGACTGCGCCGCCTCCCCCGCGATCACCGCCTGCTGCGCCATGATCTCGATTTGCAATCCACCGAACGCGTCCGCCAACGCGGTCAGCGCAGCCGTCCGGCGTTGCTGATCCGACTGCGCCCAATCCGCGCGGGCCGACGCCGTGGCGGTGGCACATGCCTCGGCCACGGCCTGGTCACGCTCGGCCACCGTGAACACCGGCGGTGGCGGCTCGGGCACAGGCTCCGGCTCATCGAAATCCTCGGCGTACAGAATGCCGTACGCGTCGCTCACGCCACCATCTCCTCGGCGCCCTGGTCGCTCAGGTCGATATCACCGGCGGCGGCCAGGTCTTTGGCCAGGTTCACGATACCGGCTTGCGCATCATCCACGTCGCGCAGCTTCACCGGGCCCAGCGCTTCGATATCCTCGCGCAGCATCTTGCCCGCGCGCTCGCTTAGGTTGCGGAAGAATAGGTCGCGGACTGGTTCGGACGCACCCTTTAGCGCTAGCGGTAGCTTGTCTTTCTGCACCTGGCGCAGCAGCACCTGCACGGCCGGACCCGATAGGCGCTGCAGGTCGTCGAACGTGAACATCAGCGCCTTGATCCGGTCGGCGGCCTCCTGGTTACGCTCCTCCAGGGCGGTGATGAACCGGGCCTCGCTTTGGCGATCCAGGCTATTGAAGATCTCGGCCATCCGCTCGTGGCTGTCCGGGCCTTGGGCGCTGGATAGGTTGGTTACAAACTCGGCCCGCAGCGTCTCCTCAACGCCGGCCAGCACGTCCCGCTGAACGTTTTCCATCCGTAGCATGCGCAGCACGACTTCGATCGCGAACGGTTCGGGCAGTTGCGCAAGCACGCGGCCGGCGTGGTCCGGCTTGATCTTGCACAGCACGACCGCCGCCGTTTGCGGGTATTCGTTCTTCAGGTAGTTGGCCAACACGGCCGGGCTGACGTTGGCCAGCTTCTCCCACATCGTGATGCCGGCCGGGCCGCGGATCTCCTCCATAATCTGTGCCGCCCGATCGGCGGGCAGAGATTGAAGCAGCAGCGTTTCCGTATTCGCCAGGTTGCCGAACAGCGCGCTTTGACCACCCAGGCTGTCGCGAAATTCGGTGCATAGCTGGTCCACCACCGACGCGCGCACCGCCCCTAGCTTCGCCATGGCCGCCGACACAACCCGGATTTCATTTTCCTGCATCAGCTCGAACAGCTTCGACCGCTGCTCCTCTCCCAATGCAAGCATGAGGATCGCGGCCTTTTGGCTGCCCGTAACCTGGCGCAAATCTTCGATCACCGGCATGTCATGCCCCCTGCTCGGTTAGGACCCAGTTCCGCAGCACCGTCGCGCTCTCCTGCGGATGGTTTTCGATGAGTGTTGCGAGCTTGCCGATGGCCGACATCGGTAGCGGGTCGGTCGAGCTACCCAGATCCATGACCCGGTCGGGTGATCCGTCCGCCAGTGTCGTACCACCGGCCACCACCATGTCCGGCGCGGCCAGGGCCGGCTGTCCCCCGGCGCCCGGAGTCGCCAGCTTTAGGACTATCGGCCGGAACACCAACAGTAACGCCAGGAGCCCGACCACGCCCAGGAACGCTGTCTCCGCCATGCGCAGCAGGTCCGATTTTTCAAACCGGTCCAGCAGGCCAGCGCTGACGTTCTCCGCCGGCTCCTCGGCGGTGGCGAAGCGCATGCTCACCACCTCCAGCTTATCGCCGCGCGCCTCGTTGAAGCCGATCGCGCCGCGTACCAGGGCTGCGATGCTCGCCAACTCACCGGGTGGGCGGGCGGCCCAGGCCATCGCGCCATCGGACCCACGGGCCATGACGCCGTCCACCATGACGGCAACGCTTTGCCGCTTCAGTTGCGGCTGTTCGCGGGCCACGGTGCGAATGGTCTTGCTGATCTCGTAGTTGGTCGTCTCGTCCTGCTTTTGCTCCTGCGTGCCGGACGGGTTGGCGCCCGCGTCGGCGTTGGGAAGGTTGTTCGCGACCGTCACGGCCGGCGGCGCCTCCGTCGCTTTGGACGAGTTCGTGGTGCTCTGTTGGCTGCG
>JANPPS010000205.1:0-7122 GCA_031428635.1 Rhodospirillales bacterium | reverse complement strand
GGCGCGTTACTGGCGGCGATGGAGACGATGCGCGCCAACATCGAGGAGATGATGTCGCGGGAGGTCGCAATGCGCCGGGTGGCGCAGGTGCGCCTGGCCGACGCGATCGGCATGTCGCAGGAGGGGGTGTTGGTGACCGATGCGGCCGGCGGGGTCGTTGTGGCCAACCCGCGGCTGGTCACGCTGTTCCCGGGCGTCGCCGCCGGGCTGAATGGCGCGCCGCTGGCCGACGTTTTGCAGCGTGAACCCCGGCTGGCAGCGACGGGCGACCTGCATCTGCCATCGGGCGCGTGGCTGCGCGTCAGCCGTAGCGAGACGCAGGATGGCGGCGCGGTCGCGATCTACAGCGACATCACGGCGATCAAGCAGCGGGAAGCAGAGCTGCAATCGACGAACGAATGCTTCGACGCCGCGCTGACGAACATGTCGCAGGGGCTATGCCTGTTCGATGCGAATAATCGGCTGCGGGTCGCCAACCCGCAATTTGCCGCGATGTACGGGCTGGCCGAGGATTTGCTTACGCCGGGCACGCCGTACGACGTCATCATGGCGGCCAAGGCGCAGTGCAGCCATATGTCGGTCGATGCCGCGGCAGCCCATGCGGCGCTACTGACGGGACAGACGGGCGGCGTGTTCCTCCATAATTTGGATGACGGCCGCGCGATCGCGATATCGCACGAGCCGCTGGCCGGTGGCGGCTGGGTCCGCACGTATGAGGACGTGAGCGAGCGCCGCCGGGCGCAGGCGCAGATCGACTACCTGGCCCGGCACGACACAACGACCGGGCTGCCGAACCGTCTCGTCCTGGCCGAACGGGTGGAACAGGCGGCCGCGACGCTCGGCCGGACGCCGGAAAGCGGATTTGCCCTGCTGGTCCTGGGTCTGCACGATTTTAAGATCGTGAGTGATATGTTCGGCTACGCGGCGGCCGACGCTGTCCTGCGCGTCGTGGCGGAGCGGCTGACCGGCGCAGTGCGGGAAGTGGATACCGCCGCCCGCCTTGGCGCCGACGAGTTTGCGGTGCTGCAAGCCGGGGTCCGCAACCCAGACGAGGCCGGGGAGCTTGCGGCCCGGCTGCTGGCAGCGATGGCCGCCCCCTACGTCGTGGACGGTCGAGAGGTGATGATCGACATCAACCTCGGCATCGCGCTGGCGCCCATCGATGGCCAGGACTGCGACCTGCTGCTGCGTCATGCCGACCTGGCGCTGACCCGCGCGAAGACCGAGGGGCGTAGTACGTTCCGGTTTTTCGAAACGGCCATGGATGAACGGCTACAGCTGCGGCGGCAGATGCAGCACGATCTGCAGCACGCCCTGGCGCGCAACGAGTTCGAGGTGTTTTACCAGCCCTGCGTCGATCTGGCCGCCAACCGCGTCTGCGGGTTCGAGGCGCTGCTGCGCTGGCGTCATCCGGAGCGCGGTATCGTACCGCCATCCGACTTCATCCCGGTGGCGGAGGCGTGCGGACTGATCGTCGATATCGGTGAATGGGTCATCCGCCGCGCCTGCGCGGAGGCCGTGAGTTGGCCCGGCGCGCTGCGCGTCGCGGTGAACGTCTCACCGTTGCAGTTTGCGAGTGCGGTGCTGGTTGACTGCGTGGCCGACGCGCTGGCCGGGTCCGGACTGCCGGCCACCCGGCTGGAGCTTGAGGTGACAGAGACCGTGCTGCTCACCGATGTTGGTCCCACGCTTGCGACCCTGCACCGGCTGCGCGCGATGGGGGTGCGGGTGGCGATGGACGATTTCGGCACCGGGTACTCGTCACTGAGCTATTTACGCAGTTTCCCGTTCGACAAGATCAAGGTCGATCAGTCGTTTGTCCGCGGGCTGGATGAGGCGCCGGAGTCGGCGGCGATCATCCGGGCGATCGCCGGGCTGGGCGCCACGTTGGGCATGCGCATCACCGCCGAGGGAGTGGAGACGGCAGACCAGCTCGATGTCGTGCGGCGGGCCGGATGCAACGAGATCCAGGGCTACTTCTTCAGCCGCCCCGTACCTGGCCCGCAGGTGCAGGGCGTGATCGACCTCATTCAGGGCCGACTCGCGCTGCCGCCGCAGCCGGTCGTGCCGTTCCGGGCAATGGCGGTCTAACCCCGCGCCGCGATCCCGACCCCCGCCGCCGCGACGGCCATGCCGGTCACTTGCAACGGCACCAGCGTATCGCCGAACAGCACCCACGATGCCAGCGCGGCTACAGGCGGGACAAGGTAGAACAGCGACGCGACCCCTGCCACGGCGCCTCGGCGGATGAGGCTCAGAAACAGCCACGTCGCCCCTACCGACAGGCCCAGCACCGCCCACGCAAGCCCCGCCCAGACCTGCCAGCTGCCATCGAAGCGACCCGGCTCGGTCAGCAGCGCCGCTGGGATCATGAGCCCGGCGGCAGCCAGGAATTGAATACCGGCCGACGTGCGCAGATCACCAGTGCCCGTCGATTTCTGCCACAGCGTCCCGACCGTGATGGCGACCATCGACAGACCGCAGACGAGCGCCGGGACCAGAAGCGGCGTTCCCCGCATTTGCGGCTCCAGCACCAGTACGGCGCCCCCGAACCCGAGCAGGATGCCGGCCCAGCGTCGCCGGGTCACCCGCTCACCCAGCAGCGGGAACGCCAGTGCCGCCGTCAGTAGCGGTTGCAACCCGGTGATCAGCGCCGCTATCCCGGCCGGCAACCCGTGTCGTACGGCCCAGAACACGCCGCCCAGATATACGCCCTGCATCAGCACGCCCGCGATGGCCGCATTACGCCAGTCCCGCCACGTCCGCGGCCACGGCGCACCGGTCAGCGTGGCCAGCAGCGCGAATGCTACCGCGCTGGCGCCCACGCGTATGGCCAAGAACGTGAGCGGGTCGGCGTGCGGCGCCACGAACCGGGCCGTAAGAAATCCTGTCGTCCAGATCAGGACGAACAGGACCGAAACCAGCACGCTTTAGAATACGACGACGGTACGGATGCTTTCGCCGGACGCCATCAGGTCGAACGCCTCGTTGATCCGCTCAAGCGGTAGGGTGTGGGTGATCAACGGGTCGATGCTAATGCGGCCGTCCATGTACCAATCGACGATGCGCGGCACGTCCGTGCGGCCCCGTGCGCCACCGAACGCGCTACCCTGCCAAACGCGTCCGGTGACGAGCTGGAACGGTCGGGTGCTGATCTCCACCCCGGCGCCGGCGACGCCGATGATCGTGCTCTTACCCCAGCCCTTGTGTGCGCACTCCAGCGCCTGCCGCATGAGGGTCGCGTTGCCGACGCATTCGAAGCTGTGGTCCGCCCCGCCGTTCGTCAGCTCGACCAGATGGGCAACAATGTCGCCAGGGACATCGCGCGGATTGACGAAGTGGGTCAGGCCGAACTGGCGCGCAAGCGTTTCGCGGGCCGGATTGATGTCCACACCCACGATCTGACTGGCGCCGGCCATGCGGGCGCCCTGCAACACATTGAGGCCGATGCCGCCCAGGCCGAATACGACAACGGTCTCGTTCGGTTGTACTTTGGCGGTGAACAACACGGCGCCGACCCCGGTGGTGACGCCGCAACCGATGTAGCACGCCTTGTCGAACGGAGCGTCGGAGCGGATTTTAGCCAGGCTGATTTCGGGCAGTACGGTGAAGTTGGCGAACGTGCTGCAGCCCATGTAGTGCAGGATCGGCTTACCCTTGAAGCTGAAGCGGCTGGTCCCGTCCGGCATGACGCCGCGGCCCTGGGTGGTGCGGATTTTCTGGCACAGATTGGTCTTGCGGCTGAGGCAGTAATCGCACTCCCGGCACTCGGGCGTGTAGAGCGGGATGACGTGATCGCCGACCTTCAAGCCGCGAACACCCGGACCGCATTCGCGGACGATGCCGGCGCCCTCATGGCCGAGGATGACGGGGAACGCGCCCTCGGGGTCGTCACCGGACAGGGTGAATTTGTCGGTGTGGCAGACGCCGGTGGCCATGATTTCGACCAGGACCTCGCCCTCACGCGGACCGTCAAGCTGGACGGTTTCGATGGACAGGGGTTGGCCGGCGGCGAAGGCTACTGCGGCGCGGACGTCCATGGTGCGATCTTTCGATGCTGGAGGGTGCTTATAGCGTGGTGCAGGATGGGGTTAGCCGACAACTGGTTGTTCCGCCACCTTGTGGGGCATGGTGCCGTTAGAGCCGAGCCGGCCCGTCCTTTTTGGGCACGGACGCGGGATATGGGGAGCGCCTCCGACGAGTGGCGCGGGGTTAAGCAGCGTAAATCATATATTACAGATAGTTAGATCGTCATAGGGCCATGATACAATACTTTATCGATAACTCTAAACTTTAGAAAATTAAATATTCTGGTAGGTAGCAAACAAGTCTCACGTGAAGATATTAATTCTGATAAACTTTAAGTATCACATTCTATAATTAGCTTATGCTGTCAGCCGATATTCCATATATGGGTATAACTATGGAAGGAAAATCCCGGTCAATCGAACTGAAGCCTGCCTTGATGCTGATGGTTTTCGAGCGCAACCGATGCGCAATTGTCAGTCGCGACGCCGCTCACGTATCGACGAGCTTTGAGCCATAACAGGCCGAGTGCGATTGGCACTGGTTGGAAGACCGCTTGGCGGAACCATCCCAGGTTTGCGGCATGGATCAGTACTGACAAAGCCGCCATACTCTCAACGGCCCACGATTAAGGGTACAAAAAGGGAAGAATGACATGGCCAATCTGAAAGCCAAGCTGCTGGGTGCCCTCGGGGTGCTGCTGGTTCCGACGCTTGTACTCGCCGCGGTCGAGGCGAAGCGTTTCAAGCAACTGACGGTCGAAGAGCTCTCGCCGGCACAGCATCAGGTCGCCGATGAGGTGCTGAAGGTCAGTAGCCTCGGCATCCAGGGTCCCTACAATGTCATGCTCCGCAGCCCGGTGATGGCGCAGCGGCAGGTCGCTTTGCTGGACTATATTCGCTTTAACACCTCGGTCCCGCGCCGGCTTAACGAGTTCGCTATTTTGATCCAGGCCCGGCTATGGACGTCTCAGGTCGAGTGGAAGGCGCACTATCCGCTCGCCATCAAGGCCGGCCTGTCGGAAAGTGTGGCCGCGGATTTGCGCGATGGAAAGCGCCCCGCTGACATGTCCGCGGACGAGGCCGTCGTGTACGATTTATGCGTGGAGCTTTCCACCAAGCACGAAGTTTCAGACGCGACCTTCGCCCGTGCGAAGCAGATAATGACCGAACAGCAGATCGTCGATCTTGTCACTGTTTCAGGGACTTACGTGTTGGTGGCCATGCAACTCGCGGCCGGGCAGGAGGGTACGCCGGACGGATCAACGCCGTTGGCGCCGATGTCGCCCGGATGGATGCTCAATTAGTCGGCGGTGCTGGCGGACGTCACAGGGAGAATTCTGGCTCGGTCCGCGTCAGCACGCGCTTCACGCTTTCCAAATGCAGTCGCGCACTCTCGGGGTCACCGGCCCGCATCTGCGCGACGGTGGCGTGGGCGATGGCCGGATCGACCGTACGTAGCGGTCGGCCGGTCGATAGCGCCAGCACCTGCGCCTCCGCCGCGCGCTCCAGGTAGTATAAATCGTCCCAAGCCTCGGCGATCGTGGGACCGGTCACGATCACGCCGTGATTGCGCAGGAACACGATTTCCGCGTTGCCCAGGGTGGCGGCAATGCGATCGCCCTCGGCCGCGTCCAGTGCCAGGCCGTTATACGTGTCGTCCACCGCGACCCGGCCGTAGAATTTCAGCGCCGTCTGCCCGGCCCAAACCAGCGGTTCGCCCTCGGTCATGCACAGGGCGGTGGCGTACGGCATGTGGGTGTGGAACGCGGCACGGGCGCGGGGTAGGCGGTGGTGCAGGCGGGCATGAATGTAAAACGCCGTCGCCTCCGGCTGACCGGCGCCGTCCAGCACGTGGCCGTCGAAGTCACAGACCAGCAGGCTGGTGGCCGTAACCTCGCTGAATGCCAGCCCGTACGGGTTGACCAAAAATAGGTCGTCGCGCCCGGGTACCAGGGCGGAGAAGTGGTTGCAGATGCCCTCCGCCAAGCCCAGCCGGGCGGCCATGCGGAAACACGCGGCGAGGTCGATCCGGGCCTGGTTCAGGGCGTCATGATCGATCCCGTCCCAGTTTGTGCCAGCCCGGCTTGCTTCCATGGCATGCGCCATCGCGTCCTCCTTCAGGCATGGGTGGCCGCCGACAGCGCCGTCAGCCGAGCCCGGACCTCGCATGGCCGAAGCCGATCCGTAAGGGATCGTCTGGTAGCGCCACCATCGCCGACCCGAACACGCCGGCTGGCAGCAGGGCGATACCGGCGTCGGCAATGCGGAGGGCCAAGGCCTTACCCCGTCGATGCCCGCTCAGCGGATGCGACCAGCGATGCCCGCGCGAAACCTTGTCGCTAGGCCAGGTCCAGCGTGCGCGCCGACGCACCGTTCATGACGCCATGGCGACGCGGGCAAAGGTGCTGACGATCTTGCTACCCGCCCGCAACGTTCCCCGTAGCGACCCGGCGACCTTCGACACGCCGGCGCTACGGCAGCGGTACGGCACCGGCAGCTCCTGGATACGCAGCTTGGACCGCGCCGCCTTCATCTGCATCTCGATATTCCAGCCATACGTCATTTCAGCCATGTGCAGCGCGGTCAGCGCGTCACGCGTGATCAGGCGGTAGGCGCACATGTCGGTGTACCGGACGCCATACCGTGCGCCCATCAGCCGGCCCGCCATTTCCCCGGCCAACACCTGGTGCCAATTCATGGCGCCCGGCTCCCGCTCACCCTTGGTGCGGGACGCGATCACAAAGTCATGGGTGCCATTCAGGATCGGCGCGGCCAAGCGCGGCAGTTGGTCCGGACGGTCGGCGCCGTCGCCATCCATGAAGCCGATCACGTCCCGGTCGGTCGCGGCCGCCCCCGCGGCGCAGGCCCGGCCGTAGCCGCGCCCCGCATCGACCACCCGCGCCCCGGTCGCCCGGGCGATATCCTGCGTGCCGTCCGTGCTACCGCCATCGGACACGATCACCTCACCGACGCCTGTGTCCTGCAGCTCCCGCACCAGCGGCCCGATCGAACCCGCCTCGTTCCATACCGGGATCACCATCGCGACCCGGCCCAGCATCAGAGGCTCCAGCGCAATCCGCAGCCCTCACACGGC
>JANPPS010000204.1:0-4320 GCA_031428635.1 Rhodospirillales bacterium | reverse complement strand
GCGGCTGCCTCCTTTTCCGGCAGCGCGATCGCCATCGTTGCGGGACCGTCTCGCAGCGCCGCGTTTTCGGTTTGGAGCAGGGTGCGCAGCGTGCGGGCAGCGTCGGTGAACGCGGTCATGGTGTCTCCGTGGGTGGGGGTGGGGCGTCGGACGGGGTCTCCGGGCGCTGATGCTTTTGTTGGCGCAACATCTGCAGCAGCACGGGCCGCGCCAGGCCGATGCCGCCGTGATCGGCCATATGCCGGGCCAGTTCCTGCGTCAGCATCGGCCGCCACGCTGCCTCACCATCGCCGCCGCCGAACGGGCCGTGGCTGCCATCGACGGTCTGGAACATGGGCGCTAGCAGCTGCCCGAGCGCCATTGCTTCGAAATCGCGGGCCGCCTTCGTAATACGGGTCATCTCGGCCGGATTGAGCGTCGTCGTGATTTGGGCGGGCAGGGTGACGGGGGCGGTCATACGGTGCCTTTCATCGGACGATTAGGTCCGCCTGTAGCGCGCCGGCCGCCTTGATCGATTGCAAAATGCTGATCATGTCGCGCGGCCCTACGCCCAGCGCATTCAGGCTCGCGACCAGGTCCCGCAGCGTCACGCCGCCTTGAAGAATGCCGAGCTTGCGGTCCGCCTGATCGTCGATCTGGATTGTTGTGCGCGGCACCACCACGGTCTGCCCGCCCGCGAACGGTCCCGGTTGGCTGACCTGCGGTGCCTCACTGACCCGTATCGTGAGGTTACCCTGGGCGATTGCGACCGTGCTGATACGCACGTTGGAGCCCATGACGATCGTGCCACTTGCCTCCTCGATCACGACCGTGGCGGGACTATCTGGCTCGACGCGCAAATTCTCGATCTGGCCAAGCAAATCGATCGGGTCCTGCCCGTTCAGTGTCAGCGACACCGTGCGTGGGTCGGTCGCGCGCGCCATGCCGGTGCCGAGCGTGCGGTTGATTGCGTCGGCGATGCGGCGGGCCGTGGTCAGGTCCGGGTTACGTAGCGCGAAGCGAAGCGTGGGCCGGCTGCCAAGCTGGAACGCAACCTCCCGCTCGACAGTCGCGCCATTGGCGATCCGGGCGCTGGTGGGTACGCCCCTTGTGATCGAGGCCGCGGCCCCGCGGGCGGCGATGGCGGACGTGGCAAGGGCTCCCTGGCCGACGCCATAAACCTCCCCATCAGCACCGAGCAGGGGGGTTACCAGCAACGTGCCGCCCGTGAGGTCCTTGGCGTCGCCCAAGGCGGAGACGGCAATATCGATCCGGCTGCCGCTACGGGCGAAGGCAGGTAGATTGGCCGTGACCATGACGGCGGCTACGTTCTTGGTCTGCAGCTTTGCTTCCTGGTCCCGGGTGTTGACGCCGAGACGCTCCAGCATGCCAATCAGAGATTGGCGGGTGAAAACGGCGCTATCGAGCCGGTCTCCGCTGCCGTTCAGGCCGACGACCAAGCCGTAACCGACCAATTGGTTGTCGCGAATGCCCTCGACCTCTGCAATGTCCTTGATCCGGACCTGCGCCGCGACGGGTGACGCCGCCACGATCAGGACGGCCAAGACGACGGCCGGGACGATGAGTGGAGTGAGCCAGATGGTCAGCCTTCGCATCGTTTGCACTTCTTTAAGACGACGATGGCAAGCGTAGGGTCCAATGGTGAGAGAAGACTTAATGGCCCGTCCGGTATGATCCGCATCACGCCAGTGGGCGCCGCAACGCCGGCCCCGGCCCGATCCCGGCAGAGCCGAGACCGGTTTGCGCTGTCCCACGCCGGCCCGGCCGCCACAGCGTCGGCCGGAATGACAGGCCTGCTTGGGCTGCAGGAGACGCCGGATCTTGGCCTGAAGGAGGCGATGCAGGGCGCCGAATCGGTGCTGGACGCGCTAAGTCAGTTGCAGGCGCAGCTACTGACTGGGTCGGGCCGAGGGGAGGGGCAGCCCAACCCGGAATCGTTGTTGGCAGCGTTGGAGGCGACCCGCCCAGGCGCGGCACATTCCGGGCTCGCCGGGGTTGTTGCGGCCATTCGGATCCGTGCCCAGGTCGTAGCAATGCAGTTGCAACGAAACCGCAACCCAATCAAAGGCTAAAATACGGCACACCCATCTTGGCGAATTGGGGTAGGCCTGCCTATAAGGCCGCAACGCGTCACCGATGGGCGGACGCTTCCGCGAAGGATGCTTGGCCATGATGCTCACTGTGCCACCAGATTACCGACCGTCGGACGCCGAGGCGTTCATGAACCCGCTTCAGGCCGAGTATTTTCGTCAAAAGTTGCAGCGGTGGCGGATGGAGTTGATCCGGGAGGCCGATGGCACGCTAGCTAGCCTGTCGGAGGGCGGAATACTCGAGGCAGACATTACCGATCGTGCGAGCGTCGAAACCGACCGGGCGCTCGAGCTGCGCACCCGTGATCGGGCGCGGAAGCTGATTGCCAAAATCGACCAGGCGCTGATGCGGATCGAGTCCGGCACTTACGGCTATTGTGAAGAGTCGGACGAACCGATTGGTTTGAAGCGGCTGGAGGCACGGCCGATCGCGACGATGTCGATCGAGGCGCAGGAGCGGCATGAGCGCATGGAGCGCGTGCACCGGGACGACTGATAACGCCGAGCACAGGCTACCCCTGTTTCAGCAGTACTGGCTGTCGAAGGTCGTGCCCGATTTCGACGGTCAGATTATTATGGTCGTGAAGTGTTTAGGCCCGTCTTGCCCGACACAGGTCTGCGGACCAGGGCGTCTTTATTAGCCAGCTACCAATCCAACTGTGGTCGGGCGGCGGCGTACTTGGCCATGGCAAACTGTACGCGGTATCGCGCGAGTTGGACTACTGCCAGCTTGCGGATAAAGAGGTGCATTTGCTACCGATCGGGCCGGCAGGCACCTCAAATACCGGCAACCACGCTATGGCTGTAGTGAAGGTCCGCCTTTGGTAGGGATTCAACTGCACGTGTGGTGCTCATGAGTCGAGTGATGGTCGGGTTCATTCTGCTCGGCACCGGCGGGGCGGTCGGGTTATGACTGGCTGTCATCGGCGTCGGGTTAGTTTTGTCGTCTCCGGTATCCCACGTTATCGGCGCGCCACCTTCGACGCTGGCTACTGCGGAAGCGGTAGAGATACCGTCTGCGTCAGGGTCGATGCTACACGGTTGGTGGGTGGCAGGGGCAGCGCCCAGCACTTCATGGCGTGCGAGGCAACCGCCTACAGATGGTGGCCCGGGCGCACGTGTTATCGAAGCATGGCTTCGGCGCGTTACTGATTGATCTGCAGGCCCACGGAGAGAGCCCAGGGCGCCGGATCACCTTTGGTAAGCTCGAAGCTCTCGATGCCGCAACCGCGGTGCGCTTCGTTCGGGACCGTGCGCCAGGGGCATGAATCGGAGCGATCGGGACCTCTCTCGGTGGGGCTGCCCTTGTGCTAGGCGCCGAGCCGCTGCCGGTGGATGCGCTTGTTCTGGAATCAGTATATTCTAACACCGCCGCGGCGGTGACAAACCGCCTTCGGGTTGGACTGGGCCCACTGGCCGGACCAGTATTCACACCCGTGCTCACGTTTCTGTTTCAAAAGCTGATGCCACCGCTGCTTGATCTCCAACTAGACGACCTGCGGCCCGTCGACGAGGTCGGGAAGAAGCAGGTCCCAATTCTGATCGCGTCCGGAACGGAGGATAACCGTACACCGCTGAGCGAAGCTCAGGACTTATTCGCACATGCCCGAGAGCCCAAACAATTCTGGGCGGCGAACGGCGCGGGCCATGTCGATCTCGTGCAATACGATCCCGAACAATATTGGGATGTAATCTTACCGTTTTTGACCCGAGAGCTAAGCCAGAGGCCCCGTCCGTAAGGGCGCACTAACCCGAGCACGTCCGCTCAATACTTACGCAACAGCCCGACCAGCTTTCCCTGCACTTTAACCCGGTCAGCCGGTAATAGCCTGATCTCATGCCGGGCATTGGCCGGTTCGAGCGCGATTGTATTGCCGCGGCGGCGCAGCCGTTTCAGCGTGACCTCGGCCTCATCCACCAGGGCCACGACGATCTCGCCATTCTCTGCCACCTCGCCGCGGCGGATGATGACGGTATCGCCGTCCATGATGCCAGCGTCGACCATCGAGTCGCCCGCAACCTCCAGCGCATAGTGTTCGCCCGAACCAAGCATCGCGACTGGCACCTCGATTTGGGCGCCGCCGTCACGCAGCGCCTCAATCGGTAGACCAGCGGCAATACGGCCATACAAAGGAAGCTGCACTGCGGCGGCATCGTTTGCAGCACGGACGCCAGGGAGGCGACCACTGAAGTCGCCACGGATCACGTTGGGTGCGAACGCCTGCGCCTC
>JANPPS010000203.1:0-4924 GCA_031428635.1 Rhodospirillales bacterium | reverse complement strand
CCCGGGCGCTCGAAATGAACGGCATCAAGCTTGTTGCGGTCGAGAAGTTCGCCCGGGCCGACACCAGCGTGACGGGCCAGGTGCTGAAGCTGGTTGCGGCCAAGCCGGATGCGGTGCTGATCGCCGGTGCCGGCACGCCGGCTGCCCTGCCGCAGAAGGCCCTGCGGGAACGCGGGTATGCCGGGAAGTACTACCAGACGCACGGCGTCGCCAACATGGATTTCATCCGCGTGGGCGGAAAGGACCTGGAGGGGACGTTCCTGCCGTCCGGGCCGATCCTGGTCGCGTCGCAACTCCCGGACAGCAACCCGATCAAGGTGCAGGCCGGCGACTACGTCCGCAAGTATGAGGCGGCCAACGGCGCTGGAACCGTCGCGACCTTCGGCGCCCATGCCTATGATGCGGCCATGCTGTTGCAGGCGGCCATTCCGGTCGCCTTGAAGTCAGCCAAGCCTGGGACCACCGAGTTCCGTGCCGCCCTGCGCGATGCGCTGGAGGGGTTGCATGGCCAGGTGCTGACCCACGGGATCGCCGACATGTCGGACACAGACCACAACGGCTTCGACAAGCGCGCCCGCGTCATGGTGACGATCCAGAACGGCACTTGGAAGCTGCTCCCCTGAGACACTGCGGATGGCGGTTCGCCGCCCTCCTCCGGCCGCGCGCGCATGGACGGTGACATCCTCCTGATCCTGTTGCAGGACGGGATCGTGAACGGCGCCATCTACGCGCTGCTCGCCTTGTCGCTGGTGCTGGTATTCGCGGTGACCCGTGTGGTGTTCATCCCACAGGGTGAGTTCGTGGCGTATGGCGCGCTGACCTATGCTGCCCTGGACGAGGGGCGGCTGCCAGGCAGCGTCTGGCTGTTGGCGGCCCTTGGCGGGGCGGCGATGCTGGCCGGACTGGGCGCGGTCCGGCGGACGCTGACGGCGCACGTCGTGCTGCGGCTCGCGGCGGAGTGCCTTCTGGTGCCGGCCCTGGTGCTGCTCGCGGTGTGGCTGACGCCGCCCAGGCCCGGCGTGCTGGTGGAGGCGCTACTGTCCCTGGCCATCGTGACACCCATGGCGCCCTACATCTACAGGCTGGCGTTCCAGCCGCTGGCGGAGGCCTCGGTGCTTGTGTTGCTGATCGCCTCCATCGGAGTCCACCTGGCGCTGCTTGGGCTAGGACTGGTGTTCTTCGGGCCGGAGGGATTCCGCGCCGCCGGCTTCTCCGACGCGAGGTATGCCGTCGGGATGCTGGTCATCCCCGGGCAGGCCGTCTGGATCGTGGGCACGACGCTGGCGCTGATGGGAGGACTCTATGCGTTCTTCGACCGGACGCTATCCGGCAAGGCGCTTCGGGCCACGGCGGTGAACCGGCTGGGCGCGCAGCTCGTGGGGATCGCGACCGCCGTGTCCGGGCGGACGGCTTTCCTGCTCGCAGGCGCAATCGGCACCCTGTCCGGCATCCTGATCGCGCCGCTGACGACGGTTTATTATGACAGCGGCTTCCTGGTCGGGCTGAAGGGCTTCGTCGCCGCCATCATCGGCGGGCTGGTCAGCTATCCCGTGGCGGCGCTGGCGGCGGTCCTGGTGGGGTGCGTCGAGAGCCTGTCGTCGTTCTATGCCAGCGCCTTCAAGGAAGTGATCGTGTTCACGGTCATCATCCCAGTCCTGCTGTGGCGGTCGCTCCGCGGCCCGGCGGAAGACGAATGAACCGCTTGCTGCCGGCCGCAGTCCTGGTGGCATGGCTGTGCGTGCCGTTCGTTCCGGGCGTGCCGAACTTCTGGATCACGCTGGCCAACTACGCCGGTATCGCGACGATCGTAGCTCTGGGACTGGTCGTGCTGACCGGGTATGGCGGCATGACGTCGTTTGCGCAGGCGACGTTCATGGGCCTGGGCGCCTACACAACCGCGATACTGACCGCGCGTCACGGTGTGGACCCGTGGCTCGCGCTACCGGCGGCACTGGCCATTAGCCTGGCCGGGGCGCTGGCTGTGGGTGCGATCACGCTACGGCTTTCGGGCCATTATTTGGCGCTGGGCACGATCGCCTGGGCCGTCAGCGCCTACTACCTGTTCGGCAATCTAGACCTACTGGGGCGCAACGACGGCATCTCCGCCATTCCGCCCGTGTCGGTGTTCGGGCGTCCGCTAATCGACAGCCGGTCGATGTACGGGCTCGTCGCGGTGGCGGTCGCGATGTGCTTGTGGCTGACCCGCAACCTACTCGATAGCCGGCCGGGCCGGGCTATCCGGGCGCTGCGGGGCGGGTCGGCTGCGGCGGCTAGTTTTGGCGTAAACCTGCCCGGCACCCGGCTGCTGGCGTTCTGTTACGCGGCGCTGCTCGCGGGGCTGGCGGGGTGGCTGTATGCGCATCTGCAGCGCAGCGTGAACCCGACGCCGTTCGGGCTTAATGCCAGTATTCAATACCTGCTGATGGCGGTCGTGGGTGGCCTCGGTTCGATCTGGGGCGCGCTGCTTGGCGCCGTGCTGGTGACGGTCGTGAACGACCAACTGCAGAACATCTTGCCGAAGTTGTTGGGTGCGACGGGCAATTACGAGGTCATCGTGTTCGGCGCGCTGCTGGTCGTGCTGCTACAGCGCGCGCCGGCCGGGCTATGGCCGCTGCTGGCCCGCGCCGCCGCGCCCTGCATCCGCGCCGTCACTGCCGCCCCCATCCCCGGCCGCGCGATGCCGGCGCCGGGCACGCCCGTACTGGCCGCAAGCGGTCTGCGGAAACAGTTCGGCGGGCTGGTGGCGGTGAACGACCTGACACTCGGCGTTACCGCCGGTGAGATCCTGGGGCTGATCGGCCCCAACGGTGCGGGCAAGTCCACAACCTTCAACCTACTAACCGGCGTCGCCCAACCCAGCGCCGGCAAGCTGTCGATACTGGGCACCGACGTCGTTCTACGCCCCCAGCGCGCCGCACGCCTCGGCATCGGCCGCACCTTCCAGCACGTAAAGCTCGTGCCCGACATGTCGGTGCTGGAGAACGTGGCCCTCGGCGCACACCTACTCAGCACCCAGGGCCCGGTCCGCGCCGCACTACGCCTCAATCGCGCCGACGAGGCCCGCCTGTTCGCCCACGCCGCCCGTCAGCTTGACCGTGTCGGCCTGCTGCACACCGCGGCTGCCCCGGTGCAGTCTTTGGCGCTCGGCCAACAGCGCATCGTCGAAATCGCGCGCGCCCTATGCCTCGATCCGCTGTTGCTATTGCTCGACGAACCCGCGGCCGGGCTGCGCCACGCCGAAAAACAGGACCTCGCCGCACTGCTACGCAGCCTGCGCGCGGACGGTATGACGATCCTGCTGGTCGAGCACGACATGGGGTTCGTCATGACGCTCGCCGACCGGCTGGTGGTGATGGAGTTCGGCGCAAAACTCGCCGAGGGCGCGCCCACCGCCATCCGCGCTAACCCCGCCGTGGTCGAGGCGTATTTGGGCGCACCGGCTTGAGCATTCTGGAACTGGACAGCGTGACCGTCGGCTATCGCGGTATTCCGGCCGTGCAGAGCGTATCGCTGCGGCTGGACGCCGGGCAGATCGTGACGGTGATCGGCCCCAACGGCGCCGGTAAGACGACGTTGCTGAACGCCATCATGGGGATCCTACCGTCACGGGGCATGATCCGTTTCCGGGGTCGCGCACTCGCCCGGCTGGACATCGAAAGCCGGGTACGGGCCGGGATGGTGCTGGTGCCGGAAAAGCGCGAGTTGTTCTCCACGCTGTCCGTGCACGACAACCTGCTACTGGGCGGCTTTGTCCATCGCCGTGACGGGGCCGCCGCGACCGCCACCGCCATCGACGGGATCTACGACGCGTTCCCCCGCCTACGCGAACGCCGGGTCCAGCATGCGGGCACGCTGAGCGGCGGTGAACGGCAAATGCTCGCCATGGGCCGGGCACTAATGGCCCGGCCGCAGGTGCTGATGCTGGACGAACCGAGTCTCGGCCTCGCACCCCTCATCGTCGCCGAAATCTTCCGCATGATTTCAGCATTGGCCGCCGAGGGCTGCGCCATTCTGCTGGTAGAGCAAAATGCCCGGGCAGCGCTGCGCGTGGCGGGGCACGGTTATGTGCTCGAAAGCGGCCGCGTCACCCTCGATGGCCCGGCGGCCGCGCTGGCTGCCGATCCGCGGGTCACGGCAACCTACCTGGGCGTCGCCTGAAACGAACCGCCGGCCGCCGCGTTCGCTCCGCAACCGCCACCATCGGAGCCGCATCATGTCCCGACCCTCGCTCGCCGCCGACCTGATCTGGGGCGTCATCGCCGGCGCCGGCGCCGTTTGGACGATGGACCAGCTCGACAAGTACATTGCCGACAACGAGCGCCGCAGCAGCGCCATCGCGGCGCGGCAGGCGGGCCTACGGTTCATACCGCTGCAGACCGCCAAGCCCGGCCGCCACCTGGACTATAGCCTGGCTGCCGTCACCGCCGCGGTATTCACCGTCCTACGCAGCCGTATCCCGTACGTGGGGGCGGCCCGTGGCATCCCGTTCGGTGCGGCGATGTATGTGCTTGAGGACGAGGTTTTAAGTCCTATTACCCGCCAGACCGCATCTAACGCGGCCCATGCCCGAACGACGGGGCTGCTGACCCATGCTGGGTTTGGGCTGCTGGTGGACACGCTGTTGCGAGTGATGCGCGGGCGCTGACCCCCCTCGGCGACCCCGTCACGTGCCTACCCAATTTCCATCACCGGAGACGACCATGAAGCTCTATTACACGCCCGGCACGTGCAGCCTGGCCGAACACATCGCCCTGCATGAGGCCGGTCTTTCCTTCGATCACGAGAAGGTTGATCTAAAGACCAAGCGCACGGAAAGCGGCGTCGATTTCTTAACGATCAATCCGAAGGGTTACGTACCGGCGCTGACGCTAGACTCAGGCGAATTACTGACCGAGAGCGTCGCCATACTGGACTGGATCGCGCA
>JANPPS010000202.1:0-5128 GCA_031428635.1 Rhodospirillales bacterium | reverse complement strand
CATGGGCCACGTCGCGGTCGTGTCGAACGTGCTCGATAGCCGTAATGTCGAGATCGATCACGCGAACTGGTCGGGCCGGGGAAGCATCCGGCGCAACGTACGCGTGGCAGACGTCTCGGCGTTGAACGATTGGTCGGCCGTGCGAGTCGCGATCGGCAACGGCGATCTCGGCAGCGCCTACCCGACTTATGGCTTCATTTATGACCGGCCGGACCACGGTACGATGATCGCCAACAGCGGCGTACCCACAGCACCGCAGGCCATTCGCCTGAACACGCTGCCGATGATGGCCGCCGCCCACGACTTCGGCACCCCAGACCAGCGCATCCAGCTTGCCTCGGCCGAGGAACAGGAGGTTGCCGAGGCGTCCGACGACACGACGCCCCGGTATCGCCACACGACCAGCGTCGCTCGGGTGCGAAATGGTGGTGCCCGAATTTCGCATCGAACGCAGGTGATGACCGTGGCCCATCGCACACACGGGACGCAGGCCACCACCGCCAAGCACCACCACCGACTGTAGCGCTAGCCGGCGCCGAGGATTCCGAGGCCGGCACCTATAGCGAGAAGGATCACCGGGTGCGCCCGGGTTCGAACCAGCAGGACCGTCACACCGCCGATTATCAGCGCCGTGCCCCATCCGGTCGCCGTAGACCGCACCAGTAGCACGGACGCCGCGAGCACCAGGCCAGCCGTCAGCGGCACCAGGCCCGCCTGGATCAGCCGCCGCCACGGGTGGTTGCGAAAGCGGTGCCAGGCGGCTGAAACGGTCAGGATCAACACGCTGCTGGGTACGAGCATGCTGAGCGTCGCAACCACCGCGCCCGGTAAGCCCGCCACCCGGGCACCGATAATGGTGGACACCAACAGGTTTGGCCCCGGCGTGGCCTGCCCCAAAGCGAACAGTGCTGCGAACTCGGACGCTGGCATCCAGCGATGGACGTCGACCACCTGCCGCTGCATTTCCGGCAGCACCGACTGCACTCCACCGACGGCAAGTAGCGATAGCTGTCCATAGAGCCGGGCCAGGTCCCAGAGATCCTCCGTCACCGATGCAACAAGACGCTAAACGGCGCGAGCACGAGCATGGCTGGCAGCAGCGGCAGCCGTAGTCCATCGATCGCCACGACTACGATGCCGATCACCAGCACGCTTCGCCATTCGCCCCGCAACGGCCAGGCGATCTTAAATGCCGTACCAAGGATCAGTCCCGCCGCCGCGGCCGCCAGCCCGACGAAACCATGCTGGACGATGGGGATGTGGCGGTACTCGGCATACAGCCCGCCCAGCCCCAACGCGATCGCGACCGGCGCCGCCAACAGACCAGTGACTGCGGCCAGGGCACCCAGCAGGCCGTGAAACCGGAAGCCGAGGGCCACGCTCATATTGCAGACGTTAGCGCCGGGGACGAACTGGCACAGCGCCAACAGCTCGGTGAACTCGGCACCGGAAAGCCATCGCCGGTCTTCCACGATCAAACGCCGGGCGACCGGCAATACGCCGCCGAACCCGGTGATACCAGCGACAAAAAAGCCGGTGAACAGGCCCAGTTTGCTGGGCGCGTTGCCATCACCCGCCCCGGTCACGGCACCAGGTTGTCCGGCACACGCCCCGCCAATAGTGCCGCGATCCCATCCAGCACACGATGACCCATCGCGACCCGGGTAGCCACGGTGGCACTGCCCAGATGCGGCAGCAGCACGACGTTCTCCAGCGCCAGGTACCCCGGATCGATCTGCGGCTCCTGCACGTACACATCCAGCCCGGCGGCCGCGACGTGCCCCGACCGCAGCGCCGCAATCAACGCCCCGTCGTCGATCAGCGCCCCGCGCGCGGCGTTCGCGATGACGGCACCGGGCGGCAGCTGTGCGATGCGTGTGGCGTTCAGCCAGTGGTGCGTGCCCTCACCGCCTGGCGCGTGCAAGGACAGCACGTCGCAGACCGGCAGGAACGTGTCGTCGCTGGCATGATACACGGCCCCCTGCTCCAGGTCGGGCGGTAAGCGCTGCTGGTCGCGGTAGTGCACGGTCATGCCGATGCCCCGCGCCAGCGCCGCCAGTTCCCGCCCGATGCGGCCCATGCCAAAAATACCGAGCCGCCGACCCGAGACGCCGGTGCCCAGCAGCTGCGTGGGAGCCCAACCGGTCCAGCCGCCTGATCGAACAAGCCGCTCGCCCTCGCCCGCCCGGCGCGCGGCGGCCAGGATCAGCAGCAGCGCGCACTCGGCCGTGGCGACACTCAGCACGTCTGGCGTATTGACGATCGCCAGACCCCGGGCACGTGCTGCATCAAGCGCGATGTGGTCGTAGCCGACGCTGAACGTGCCCAGCACGCGCACGCTAGCCGGCAGGGCGGCGATGGTGGTCGCGTCGAGCCGTTCGGCCGGGCAACACAGGATCGCGTCGGCGCCCGCGGCGCGACTCACGATCTCCTGCCCGGTCACGCGCGCGTCGTCCGGGCTGATCCGGACCTCGTACTCCTGGCTGGCGCGGGCCTCGATCTCCGGCGGTAGGCGGCGGGTGATCAACAGGGTCGGTTTCATGCGGCCTCCAATGTTCGGCGCAGCATAGGACCGAGGCCGCTGACGGGCCAAGCCTTGCGGTGGGCGGGGTGCCCGGGCAGTGTCGTGGTCATGCGATGCGATCTGATAGTACGAGACGCCATCATCTTGGATGGTACGGGCGCACCCCGGCGGCGCGGCGATGTGGCTATCACCGGCGACCGGATTGTGGCGGTAGGCGACCTGGGTGCCATGGCCGCGGACCGGGAGGTGATCGCCACCGGCCTCGCGTTAGCGCCGGGCTTCATCGATGCGCACACGCATGACGACCGCGCCGTGCTCTGCGGTCCGGCATGCATGGCGTGCAAGATTAGCCAGGGCGTAACCACGGTGGTGGTCGGCAATTGCGGCATTAGCCTGTCGCCCGTTCGTATGGCTACCCGACCGGTACCGCCGCTCGATTTACTGGGTGACGCGGAATGGTGGGTATACGACAGTTTTGCCGCGTACGCCGGGCGCCTGCATTCGCATCCAGCACCCGTTAACACCGTCGCGCTGATCGGCCACATGTCGCTACGCTGGGAGGCGCTGGCGGGTGACGTCGGACGGGAGGCGACCGACGCCGAGGCCGAGCGGATGCGCGCCCGGCTAGCTGAGTGCCTCGATCAAGGTGCCACGGGATTTTCCACCGGGCTGTATTATCCACCCAACGCCGCCGCCACGACAGACGAGGTAATCGCGGTCGCGCAGGCACTACGGGATCGTGGCGGCCTCTATGTCAGCCACATGCGGGACGAGGGCGAGGGCGTGCTCGAGTCGATCGAGGAAACGTTGGCGATCGGCCGGGGAACCGCGGCGTCGGTCGTGATCAGCCACCATAAATGCGCAATGCCCGAGAATTACGGCCGATCCCAGGCTACGCTGGCCGCGATCAACCTTGGTGCCCGTACGCAACCCGTGGCCTTCGACGTTTACCCCTACGCCGCCGCCAGCACGGTGCTGATGCCGGCCCGGGTACGCCCGGACGTGCCGGCCCGTATCACCTGGTCCGTGCCACATCCCGAGATGTCGGGCCGGTACTTGACCGACATCGCGGACCAATGGGGTGTCGACCTGCTCGTGGCCGCAGACCGGTTGCTGCCCGCGGGTGCCATTTACTTTCAGATGGACGAGGCCGACGTACAGCGCATCCTAGCTCATCCAGCGTCCATGATCGGCAGCGACGGACTGCCACACGATGCGCTACCGCATCCACGTCTATGGGGCACGTTTCCCCGCGTACTCGGTCACTACACGCGCGACTTGGGGCTTTTCAGCCTCGAACTCGCCGTTCACAAGATGACCGGGCGTACCGCAGATGTGTTCGGCCTAACCGATCGCGGCGTGATCCGGGTCGGAGCGTTTGCCGACCTGGTACTGTTCGATCCAACCGCGATCCGGGACGCTGCCGACTTCGATCACCCGACGCGGCCGGCCGAGGGAATCGTCGAAACATGGGTCAACGGCGTATCAACCTATCGGCCCGGCGTTTTTGGCGCCACCGCGGGTCGTCTACTCACGGGCCGACCGGCGGGTGTTGCTGCTTAGCCACGACGGCCGGGCGCGACTGTGACTTTCTTGCGTTCGGGATTGCCGCCGTCCGGGTCCGGGATAATAATAACACTGTTCGGTGCCACCGAGCCCCGCATACTGGACCGAAAAGAAGCACTTTTATGACCCGCATTCTCTCCATCGCCATCGCCGCCCTATTCCTTACCGCAATCGCCGCCCCGTCCGCCGAGGCCGCCCGCCATCGCCGCACGACGCACCACACCACGAAGCACCGCTCTGCGCACAAGGGCCGGACCACGACCAGCCGCGCCGGATCGCAGGGCGACAGTGGCAACGCCGCCGTGGACCGCCTAAACCAACAGAGCCTGAACGCCGCCCGCGGCGCCGCTCAGTAACACACGCACTGCCCTCTCCCGCTCCGGGGGAGGGTTTGGGCAGGGTTTGATGCGTCTCCTCGTTCTGTTGCGCGACCGGTCCATGGTGCTGCTATAGTCCGGAGTGTTGCTGTAGCCCGGGCTGGCGTCTTCCTCAGGCAGTGACTACACCTAACTGGTCGCGATCTGTTGGATACAGACTGAGGGCTTTGGGGCCAGGGCTGGTTGGTTCGTTATGTTCAGGCTGGCTGACGTAGTACTGACCGGTTTGTTCGGCGGGGCGGTCGCCGATCGTCAGCCTCCGCCTCGCACGATGATCGTTGTAAGCGAGGCTCGCGCTACTGTCCTGATCGGTGTTTTTGCAGCGTGGACCGTCATGGGCACGCCATCCGCGCCCGCGTTGATCGCTATCATTATTGCACTGGGCGCCGGACAGGCATCATGTTTGCCGACGCTTCAGGTGTAGCCCCGTCCATTATTCGCGATCGGACGCGGCTACCAGCAGCCAACGCGGTGCTGGACGCCATCGAACAACTGGCACGCCTGGCTAGCCTTGCATTGGCCGGGCTACTGTCCTGGGTTGTTTCGCTAAAGCATCTTTCTACTTTTAACGCCGCAACTAAGCTGTCTGCTCGGCGGCACTCGTGGCTATCGGCCGTTGGCGTCCCGTCCGCGCGGTACAAGGCGACGCCAGCTGCGTGAT
>JANPPS010000201.1:0-8932 GCA_031428635.1 Rhodospirillales bacterium | reverse complement strand
CCGGCCCTCCATCTGCCCGACCCACGGCTCATAACCAGAGAATAGCCGGTTCATGATTCCCGTGCCGCGCGTATCGGTCAGAAATTCACCGTGGTAGCCGATCAGGCCGCGGCTGGGCATGTGGAACGTAAGCCGCACCTTGCCGCCGCCCGACGGCCGCATGTCCTGCAGCATGCCCTTGCGGCGGCTGATCTTTTCCACGACCACGCCGGAATAATCGTTGTCCACGTCCACCAGCACGTCTTCGAACGGCTCCTCACGGGCGCCGGTCTCCTCGTTCTTGCGGGTCAGCACGCGGGGGCGGCCGATCGTGAGCTCGAAGCCCTCACGGCGCATCTGCTCGATCAGCACGCCCAGCTGCAACTCGCCCCGGCCGGCAACTTCGAACGCGTCGCTCTCGTTGCTGTCGCTGATCTTGATGGCGACGTTGCCCTCACCCTCACGCAGCAAACGGTCGCGGATCTGCCGACTCGTAACTTTCTTACCTTCTTTTCCGCCCAACGGACCGTCGTTCACGCGGAATGTCATCGCCAGTGTGGGCGGATCGACGGGGATGGCGGGCAGGGGGCCGGTGAGTTCCGGGGCGCCCACCGTGTCCGGCACAGTCGCGTCGGTTAGCCCCGCTACGGCCACGATGTCACCAGCCTCGACCTCATCAACCTGCACGCGGTCTAGGCCGCGATAGCCCATCAATTTCGTCAGACGTCCCGTCTCCACGACCGAACCGTCGGACCGCAACACTTTCACAGGCATGTTCAGGCGGGCGCGTCCCTGCTCGACCCGGCCGGTTAGCACGCGGCCCAAGAAGTTGTCATAATCGAGGATCGACGCAACCATTGCGAACGGCGCCTCCTTGTCCAACACTGTCGGCGGCACATGGCTCATGACCAGGTCGAACAGCGGCGCAAGGTCCTTACGCGGGCCATCCATTGTCGTATCGGCCCAGCCCTGGCGGCCCGACGCATACAGCATCGGAAAGTCTAGCTGCTCGTCATTGGCGCCCAGCGCCGCGAACAGATCGAAAATCTCGTTATGGACCTCGTCGGGCCGAGCGTCCTGACGGTCGACCTTGTTGACGACCACGATTGGCTTGATGCCGCGGGCCAGCGCCTTGGTTACCACGAACTTAGTTTGCGGCAGCGCGCCCTCGGCCGCGTCCACCAGAACTAGTACGCCGTCCACCATGTTCAGGATGCGTTCAACTTCGCCACCAAAATCGGCGTGGCCGGGGGTGTCGACGATGTTGATGCGCGTGCCGCGCCAGATAACCGACGTGCACTTGGCAAGGATCGTGATGCCACGCTCCCGCTCCAAGTCGTTCTTGTCCATTGCGCGTTCCTGCACCTGCTGGTGTTCGCGGAATGAGCCTGACTGCCGTAGCAGTTGGTCGACGAGTGTCGTCTTGCCATGGTCGACGTGGGCGATGATGGCGATATTGCGGATATCCATAGTAACCCTAGCGGAAAGGGCGCCGGGGGCCGGGGGCCGGGCGCGTGCGGTGGACACATAGACGGCGGGCCGCGCCGATGCGAGGCTAAAATCAACATGGCGGCCCTGCACCCGTCCGAATGCAGGGCCGGATGAGCCTACCGCGGTGCGGCGCGGCGACGCATGGGGGGCTCTTCCATCGTTGACCCGGTCGGCTCCCCAAGTGCCACGCCAATCGCCGCCTGCGCGCCACGTGTATCGCGGTTCGCCAGCGCCTGCCGGGCCGCGCGGATCTGCTGGATCAACGGCGTGTCCGCCGGTGTCGCCGCCATGCTCGGATCGGTCGATCGGTCGAGGACCCGGGTTTCTGCCCGCTCCAGCGCTTCTTGCGCCATGCCGGTCTTGCCCTGCGCAAGCGCGGCCCGGGCCGCGGCGAGATACGCCTCGGGCGTGCTGCCCGCCGCGTTCGGGTCTGGCAAACGGGGCGCGATTTCCGACCGGGTATTGGCCGGCGTTGTGTTTGAAGCCGCGGTCGACAGCGGCGATCCGGCACCACCCGTATACTCATGATCGCCGGTCGGTTCGTTCGGGCTGCCTGGGCCCTGGCTGGCCGGACGCGATGCTGCTTGGGTACGGTATGCGGCATGTGGCACCGCTTGGCGCACCTGACCACGCATCGGCCGTACGCCGGTCATGGCCTCTGGCGGCGTAAGGGCGGGCGGAGCCTGCTGGGTTAAATCCTGCGCCATCGCTGGCAGGCTAATCGCCATTAAAGCGGGGAACAGCAGAAATTTATGCATTTGGCACTCTCCTGATATGACATAGTATAACGAGTGGGCCTGGTCCTTGGTTGCGTTTGCTGACTGCGTTACAGGCCAGCGGCTCGCACGAGGTCCTGCAAATCGCCAGCCGGACGCGCCCCGTATGCGCTGATCGCCGCCGCCGCCGCTAGACTAGCCAGCTGGCCGCACACCGTCAGCGAAGCGCCACGGGCATGGGCTGCCAGGAACCCGGCGGCGTACGCGTCACCGGCACCCGTCGTGTCCACCACCTGCACCGGTGCCGCGTCGATCACCAATGCCTGGCCGGCATCCATGATCACGCTACCCTCCGCACTGCGCGTCAGGGCCACCAACGGCGCATCCTGACCGGCCAGGCGTGCGGCGTCGGCGAAATTATCCATTTCGTACAGTGCGCAAACTTCCGCTTCGTTTGCGAACAGGATGTCCACGCCGTCCCGTACCAGGGCGCGGAATGCCGCACGGTGACGGTTGACGCAAAATGGGTCCGACAGCGTCAGCGCGACCTTACGCCCGGCGGCATGCGCGACATCGACCGCGCGACGGAACGCCGCCTGCGCCGCGGGTGGGTCGAACAAATAACCCTCGAGGTAGGTTACCGCACTGTCTGCGATCAACGCCTCATCCAGGTCGTCCACGCCGAACGCCACGCACGCACCGAGATAGGTGTTCATCGTGCGCTGGCCATCGGGCGTGACAGCAATCAGGCAGCGGGCCGTGGATGCACCACTGCGCAGGGGTACCGACGGGAAATGCACACCGGACGCCACGATATCGGCCCGAAACGCTTCGCCCAACGCGTCGTCCGCAACCGTGCCCAGGTACGCCACCCGCGCTCCCAGCCCGGCCGCGACGGCGCAGGTGTTTGCACCCGACCCGCCGCTGCTCTGGCGCCCGGCCGGCCAGTCCGCGGTCAGCGCCTCTGCCTGTTCGGCCGAGATCAGGGCCATCGACCCCTTGTGCATGTCACGTCGCGACAAGAACGACTCCGGTACCGGCGAGACGACGTCCACGATTGCGTTACCGATACCCAGGATGTCGTAAGGTGCAGTGGTGGACATAGGGGGCGCTCCGGCACAGATGGACGCACGCGCTATCACCCGCGCGGCCCCGCTGCAATGTAGGTCTCACCATGCGCCCCCTCGCCCTCGCGTTTACTCAGTTGGCCGACCCGGTGTTTCAGGGAGTGGTGCTGCGCGCGGTGCTGCTGTCGTTGCTGGTGTTCGCGGGGCTGTTCGTGGGCGCCGTATGGGCGCTGGGCCAATGGACGCCGGGCCCGTTCTGGGCGGGATGGGTGGCGGGCGCGGTGGGCGGCATTCTGTCGGGGTTATTGGCACTGTGGCTGTTTGTGCCGGCCGCGATACTGATCAGCACGCTGTACCTGGAACGGATCGCGGCCGCCGTCGAGCGCCGGTTCTACCCCGGCCTGCCGCGTGCCGCCGGTGCATCCATCGCGCAGCAGGGCTGGGACGGTGTGGCGTTGGGTCTGCAGCTGATCCCATTGCAGCTGCTAACGCTGGTGTTGACCATTATCGTGCCCGGGCTGGGGTTGATTGCGGGCCTGCTGATTACCGGCTGGGCGATCGGCCGCGGGCTGTTTGTCGCCGTGGCCATGTTACGGATGACACGGCCGCAAGCACTGCTGGCCTACCAGTCACAGCGCGCGGCGGTCTTGCTACCTGGGGTTGCGCTAGCGGTACTTGGGCTTGTGCCATTCGTCAATTTGCTTGTCCCCGTCATTGGTATCGCGGCCATGGTCCATGTGCTGCAGGGACGGCGGTAATAATCGCCGCGTCTTGATATCCGCATCGCTTTGGGGCACGGAAAGATCGCGGGTCCATAACGGGTCCGCCGCTACGGGAGGAGGAGTGTGTGTTTAATCGCCGTAAACCCGACGACCGCGCGACGAACAAGCCGGAACCGGCGTCTCCGGCCCAGGCCGGTCCGCTACAGGGCCAGGTTACACCGGCCGGGCCATTATCGGCTCCGACCGACCCAGCCCAG
The DNA here is from genome assembly GCA_031428635.1 of Rhodospirillales bacterium. GTDB lineage: Bacteria > Pseudomonadota > Alphaproteobacteria > Acetobacterales > Acetobacteraceae > JANPPS01. Next base: position 4,700 of record JANPPS010000201.1, on the reverse strand, counting down.
TCTACCCGAAACGAGACGCCCCGCCCCGCCAATCCCGAACACGGCGTCGGCGTTCCCACCTCAATACCTCTTCTGCCGAAGGAGCCCGCCATGGCCCGTACCCCGTTTAGCACCACGCCCACCCCGCAACCGAGCCCAGGAGGCATGGGGGTAGGGATGAGCTCCGGCCAGAACCAAACCTCGCCGTTATCGATGCCGCCGGGTCCGGGCAGTGCGCCCGTCCGCCCGGGGATGAACCCCGGCATGGGTGCTGGCCCCGCCCCGCGCCCGGCGGAGCGCCGCACGCTGGTTGTCGGACGCGGCATCAGCGTCCAGGGCACCGTGACCGAGGCCGAGCGCCTGGTCGTCGAGGGCACGGTCGAGGCGAGCATGATCCATGCGGCCGAACTCAGCATTGCGCTGGGCGGCGTGTTCCGGGGTGAGGTCGAGGTCGAGGAGGCCGAGATCGCTGGCATCATCGATGGCACGCTGCTTGCGCGTGGTAGTTTGATCGTGCGGGCTACTGGCAAGGTGCTCGGGACGGCGCGCTGCCGGCGGTTGCAGGTCGAGGATGGCGGTCAGATCACCGGCCGGATCGAGATGCTGTCCGACTCCGAGGTCAAGCCAACGTCAGAAGCGCCGCGCCCAGCCCCGCTCGCTCCGCCAGTATAATCAGTACCGGTCCCTCATCGTGAGATGGGGGACCGGTTCAGGCCGATTCGAGCTCCATCAGCTCGTCCACCAGCGTCCAAATCCGGCCGGGTTCCCTGGGGGCATCCGGGTCGTTTAGCAGTCGTTCCAATTCGATTAGCTTGGCATTTTCATCACGCTCGGTCATGACTAACTCGCATTGCATTGATGCCCTAACGGGTGGATGGCCGCAGGCGTTGCAATGCTGGTGGTTATGACGTTCGCCGGAGATACTCCGGCACTCTAACCTGCGTTTGAGAATAGTAGGGTGCGTCGTCGATAGCGGCTTCTAGTTCAGTCATCTGATACGAAAAGCAGTTGGAAAGGATCGGACCTGGCGTGCCCAAATTCGAGTAATATCAGCGAATGTCTGATCTGATCTTACAAGCGATAAAGACCCCTAAAAGGCAAGCACAATAGCTATATTTGATTTAGAATACGTCTAAGTGTAAAGAGATAGCGTAATTACAGTATCGTAAGGGCGTAATTAGCTGATTGATATTACTATTTGTATTTGAGATCGGAGGTGCTTGGAACCTGATAGATGAGCAGGCCTTGGATAAGAAGTATTTTGTTTATATCGCCACTTGGCTTACCTAGTCAGGTAGCGGCTGAGAATGCCATTGCGGTGGCCCCTTGCAAAAACGGCATTGTCGTTGCCGATTGGACGGCCGGCGTCTTAAAGTTGGTTAGGGTCCAATGATCATGGTAACTTTCATCCCGGCATCCGGCTACTGTCCACCCGAAAGGTCTGGAGCGGAAAGACCACATAAATGAGGACACTCAGGCAAACGTTGAAAGTAGTACATGAAATAATATTCATTAGAAAATAGAAAACGATTCTGACTGCTGCGTGTTACTTGGGATCATACGTCGTCGCGAGCGATGTGTGGTCGTTTCGGGCAGACCACTTTGACTGATTTCAAGGTCGAGTACTGCCGTCTCCGGATCACAGCAGTGCGTGGGGATAGGGATCCCAACTCTTCTAGCCGCTGCTGTCGTACAAGTTAGCTTTGATAACTTGGTAGGTCTCCTATGAGGCCCATTCCGAGCTGCAGCGGAATGAGGACGGCCGACCCATCGACTGTCTCGGCTTTTAAGTAATACTCGCGATACGTGGTGAACGGGGTGGTCAACGGCCGCGACCTTCTCGAGCCTTAGCTCAGCCCGCAGCGCATTTTAAGTTATGTAAATACCAAAATGATCACCGCTTCCGCCTTTCGTTAGCGACGGGTGACGTCTCGGGAATGGAACAGGCCCTGACCGAGGTGGTCACATCAAAGGCGCTCCAAGGGCGCCACGATGACGATAGCGACCTTATCGCTGACCTGATCTCTACAACGGCCATCCTGTACGCCAAAATCGGGCGGCACCAGCGGTATTAGGTAAAAGTCGATGCACCCTGCATCCCGCCGAATGGCTACCCGTAGCACCGTTGGACACATACCCGTTTCTAACAGCGCCTATGCCGTAGGTCCGGCGAAACCGGGAACTACTCCGACGACAACACCGCCGGCGCCAACGCCAGCGCCTTCGCAGCCGGGTGCGCCGGATTACGAAACCGTAGCTCCCCGCCCGGCACGCTGTCCGGCTCGGGTAACCCAAACATCTCCAGCCGTGACGCGCAGGTGACGCACACAACGCTGCGCGCCTCGGGGTGCGTCATGAACTGCCGCGTCTCCCCTTCCAGCTCCAGCGTCGAGCGGAGCGACTGCCACTCGACCCGGTCCGTATCGTCGATGAATAAAGCCAGGATACCGGGACGCGATCCGGTTAGCCGGGTCGGCGCCAGCGAGTCGAGACGGCGGCGGACGGCTACGGCAACCTCGTTCTCTTGCCCGGCGCGCGCGGCCATGACGAACACGCCACCGGCGGCGGCCGTGACCGATAATTGCGCCTGCGGGCCGAATTCTTGTCTTAGCCGGGGCATCAAACCGAGCTCGTCGGCCTGGGCCGCGGCCAGCATCAGTGGATCGAGGCGCAAAACCGCCGCCTCGTCATAATCGACGCGGCTTTGCGACGCGAGCATCGCCCTGATACGGTCGTGTAGGATACCGAGTAGGCCGCGGCCATCGGGGTCCGTCGCGTCGCGTAGGCCCCGCGGTAGTGTCATTTTCAGAATATAGCGGCCGGGATGGGCGGCAAGCCAGGTTTGCAGATCGGGATCAACCCGGTCGGCCAGATCGAACCACGCGCCACGCCGAACGCCGCGCCCTTCTTCGGCCGACAACACGTCGCACGCGACCTCGGCCTCGGCCCCTTCGCGGGTGAGCAGCAAGTCGAACGGTGCCGCGTCGATCAGGCCGGCATACTCCACGTCGAATCCGCGCGCATGCTGCATTGCCGCGGTGCGTAGCAAATGGAAGGCAGGCACGAAGCACTCGCCGTCCGCCAGCCCGGCCCGTAGCATCGCCGCCAGTCGCGTCCGTCCGGCGGCGGGTAGCGTTTCTTGCAGTGTGGCGGCCGCGGTTGCGTATTGCGCGATCAAGCGTTCGGCCAGGCTCGGTGGACGGTTCATGCCGCGCCGTAGCCGCTCGATCGCCAGCTCGATCGCGTGGCGCTGCAGGGCGGCGCGGCCAAGCCGGGTCTGGGCTGCGGAGGTGGCGCGCAGGACGCCCAGCCGGTTGCGCCAGGCGGGCTCACCGATCAGGCCCACGAACGCATTGAGCGCCGCGCAGTCGATTTTGAGCGCCGAATTCATGATGTGCTACTCAGTATGCGCGCTGCGGCAGGCGGGCGGACATGGTTGCGTCCCCCACCTGGGCCCGGTGGCGCAGTAGGTGGTCGGCTAGTACGCACGCCATCATGGCGACACCCACGGGCACGGCGCGGATGCCTACGCACGGGTCGTGGCGGCCGCCGGTCACGATATCGACCTCCGCCCCATCCCGGTCGACCGATTGGCGGGGTACCAGAATGGAGCTGGTGGGCTTGACCGCGAACCGCGCCACGATCGGCTGCCCAGTGCTGATACCGCCCAGAACGCCGCCCGCATGGTTGGCAGCGAACCGGATACCGCCATCCTCCATGCGCATTTCGTCTGCATTGCCCTCACCCTGCAACGCGGCGGCGGCGAACCCGTCGCCGATCTCCACGCCCTTTACGGCGTTGATCCCCATTAGCGCGGCGGCCAGATCGGCGTCCAGCTTGCCGTAGATCGGGGCACCTAGCCCGGGGGGCACGCCGTCGGCCACGACCTCGATCACGGCGCCGACGCTGCTGCCGGCGCGGCGAATGGCGGCAAGCTCTGTCTCCCACTGGGACGCGGCGACCGGGTCGGGGCAAAATAGCGGGTTCTGATCCACCGCATCCCAGTCCCAGCGGGCGCGGTCGATCATATGAGGACCCATCTGCACCATTGCGGCGCGGATGCGGATGGCGGGCCCCAATACCAGTTGCGCAATGGCTCCCGCCGCCACGCGCATCGCCGTCTCACGCGCAGAACTTCGGCCGCCGCCGCGATGATCGCGGATGCCGTATTTCAGTTCGTACGTCACATCTGCGTGACCCGGCCGAAACTGGGTGGCGATCGCGCCGTAATCACGACTGCGCTGATCGACGTTCTGGATCTCGAGCGCGATCGGCGTGCCGGTCGTGAGACCATCGATGGTCCCGGACAGAATCCGGACTTCATCCGGCTCCTGCCGTTGCGTCGTGAACCGGGACTGGCCGGGGCGACGTCGATCCAGCGCGGGCTGGATGTCCGCCTCGGTCAGGCGCAGTCGCGGTGGGCAACCATCCACCACGGCGCCGATTGCCGGACCATGGCTTTCGCCCCATGTGGTTACGCGGAAGAGGTGGCCGAAACTGTTGTGGCTCATGTCTCCCGCGATGCTGTGGATGGGCCTGCCACGTTTATATCAGGTGCGGTCGGGTTTTTCATGCCCACGACGTGATAGCCGCTATCAACGTGATGCACTTCGCCGGTGACCCCGGCCGATAGCGGCCCCAGCAGGTACAACCCGGCGCCGCCCACGTCGTCCAGCGTCGTGTTACGCTCCAACGGCGCGTTAAACTCGTTCCATTTCAGG
>JANPPS010000200.1:0-1733 GCA_031428635.1 Rhodospirillales bacterium | reverse complement strand
CTTTGCCAACTCCCGCGTCCTTGAAGTGCATGGCGAGCGGATGATCACCCGCAACTTCAAGCCGGGGTTCCGGATCGAGCTGCACCAGAAAGACCTGAACCTGGCTTTGTCCGGCGCACGCACGCTGGGCATCAGCCTGCCGAACACGGCGACGTGTCAGGAGCTGTTCAGCGCGGCGACTGCGGCGGGCGGCGCGGCGTGGGACCATTCGGGGATGGTGCGGGTGCTGGAGAAGCTGGCGTGTCATGAGATCGCCGGAGCTGCAGTCGCAGAATAAGCGTATGGACGTCGCGTTAAGCCAACGAACTTAGCAAGGTTACGGTCGACCGTCGCCGAGGTTTGGGGGTCGATCACGCCAATTCGTTTGCCAGCCTTGGCGCGGGGCACGGTCGTCGGCTTGCCCACCATCACCTGCGCCTGCACCCGCCAGCCTCAATCTCAACCCGCAAGAGGGGCAGGTCATGGCCTTCGCTCGCTTCACGCTATCCAGCCGGAGGTATCTGCTGCCTCTTCGATCAAACACACTGTTTCGGCTTCGTCGCTGGCGAGGTTAGCGTCGCGCTCTGCCATTGTCCGCGATTGCCGGCGCGCGTCGGCCTGGAACGTTCTTTCGCGCTGGCGCCAAACAAACTAGCTCCGCCGATCCACCACCCGCCGCACCTTGCCCATCGACCGCTCCATCGCCCCCGGCGGCTCTACCACCACCCGCACCGTCACCCCCACCGTCGCCTTCACCGCCTCTGCAAACCGCCCCGCCTCATCCACTAGCCCGGCGCCATCCCAATGCTCCGCTCGCGCCTCCGCATGCACCGTCATGACATCCATCCGCCCATCGCGCGTCAGCACGAGCTGGAAGTGCCCGCCGCACCAGGGCCGGGCGAGCAGCGCCTCTTCGATCTGGGTGGGGAACACGTTCACGCCGCGCAGGATGATCATGTCGTCCGACCGGCCCGTCACCTTCTCCATTCGCCGGAAGCCCGGTCGCGCCGTGCCGGGTAGCAGCCGGGTCAGGTCGCGGGTGCGGTAGCGCACGATCGGCATGGCCTGCTTCGTGAGTGACGTAAATACCAGCTCGCCGCGCTCGCCATCGGGCAGCACGGCGCCGGTCACCGGGTCGATCACCTCGGGATAGAAATGGTCTTCCCAAATATGCAGGCCGTCTTTGGTCTCGAGGCACTCCTGCGCGACGCCGGGGCCGATGACCTCCGACAGGCCGTAAATGTCGACCGCCTGGATGTTGAACGCGTCCTCGATCTCGGCCCGCATCGCGTTGGTCCATGGCTCGGCCCCGAACACGCCGATGCGCAAGGACGTAGCGCGCGGATCGATCCCCTGGCGCGCGAACTCGTCCAAGATCGCCAGCATGTAGCTAGGCGTCACCATGATCACGTCCGGCCGGAAGTCGGTGATGGCCTGGACTTGCCGCTCGGTCATGCCGCCGCTGATGGGCACGGCGCAGGCGCCCAGCCGCTCGATCCCGGCATGCGCGCCGAGCCCGCCAGTAAACAGGCCGTAGCCATAGGCGTTATGCACCGTCATGCCCGGCCGGGCCCCGGCGGCGTATAACGAACGCGCCATCACACCGGCCCACATGGCCAAGTCCGCCTGCGTGTACGCCACCACGACCGGCTTGCCCGTCGTGCCGGATGAGGCATGTAGCCGCGCGACCTCCGCCCGCGGCACCGCCAGCAGCCCGAACGGGTACGTGTCGCGAAACGACGCCTTTGTCATGA
>JANPPS010000199.1:0-5445 GCA_031428635.1 Rhodospirillales bacterium | reverse complement strand
GCATGAACCTGATGCCTTGCACGATGGATGGCGGTGCGGCGGTGGTCGGCACGCAGCGGGTGACCCTTTTGCCGGAGCGGATTGCCGGGTCACGGTCGGGGCAGATGACACTCGGCATAAGGCCCGAGTTCGTAAGCCTGTTTGACCCCGGGAACGCTGCCCTACTGCATGTATCGGTGGAGGAAGTGGAGCCGCTGGGCGGGCATCAGCTGATCCATGCGCGCCTCGGTGAAACCCGCATCGCCATCAAGGCTGAGCCCGAAATTGGTGTGGAGCCGGGTGCTCGCCTCGCCGTGTGGTTACCGCGGGCGCATATCAAGCTCTATTCCAACGATCGGCTCGTGGCATGAAGCCAATCCGGCATTCCGCCTGGTTCATGGTCATGCCCGTCATGATCGTACTGTTGTTCACCGCGATCATTCCGTTGATGACGGTCGTCAACTACTCGGTGCAGGACATCCTGGGGCCGACGCGGCGGGTGTTTGTCGGCGATGAATGGTTTCGGGATACCCTCGGCGACCCGAACCTCCAGCGCGCTTTGCTGCGGCAACTGATCTTTTCCAGCTGCGTGCTGATCATCGAAATCCCGTTGGGCCTGGGGCTTGCCCTGGTGATGCCGCGCAAGGGCGTTGCTGCATCCGCGGCACTGGTCCTGCTGGGTATGCCACTGCTGATTCCGTGGAACGTGGTCGGTACCATTTGGCAGATTTTCGGCCGGGCCGATGTCGGGCTTGGCGGATACTTTATGAATACCGTTCTGGGTATTCCCTATAACTATGCGCTCGTACCGAACGACGCCTGGTTTACCCTGCTGTTGCTGGACGTCTGGCATTGGACGCCGCTGGTAGTGCTGCTGTGCTATGCGGGTTTACGGGCCATTCCAGACGCCTTCTATCAGGCTGCCGCTGTCGATGGTGCCAGCACCTGGTCTGTGTTTCGCTTCGTCCAACTGCCGAAACTGCGCGGCGTACTGACCATTGCCATCCTGCTCCGCTTTATGGACAGTTTCGTCATCTACACCGAACCATTGGTATTGACGGGCGGTGGGCCCGGCGACACGACCACGTTCCTCAGTCAGTTCCTGACCAAGCTCGCAATCGGCCAGTTCGACGTGGGACCGGCGGCCGCGTTCTCCCTGATATACTTCCTGATCATTCTGCTGTTCTCATGGCTGTTCTACACCGCCCTGGCCGCGCAGGACCCGAAAGACACCCCCAATGCCGGAGAAGGCGCATGAACGATAAGCCCGGCTGGGCCCGCCGCATCGTCCCGTTCGTGTATTTCGCCCTGCTGATGCTGCCCATCTATTGGCTCATCAATATGTCTGTCCGCCTCACCCCTGATATTTTGACACGCCTCGAGATTATTCCGCGCCATCCGACCTTTGAAAACTACCTGCATATTTTCCGCGACCGGACCTGGTACATAACGTACTGGCACTCGATCGAGTTCGTGGTGTTGAACGTAGTCATCTCCGTCGGCGTCGCGTTACCGGCGGCCTACGCGTTCTCCCGCTACCGCTTTTTGGGCGACAAGCAGGTGTTCTTTTGGCTGCTGACGAACCGCATGTCCCCACCGGCGGTGTTTTTGCTGCCATTCTACCAATTCTACCAATCGATCGGCCTATTCGATACGCCGCTAGCGGTGGCGTTGGCGCATTGCCTGTTCAATGTGCCGCTCGCGGTCTGGATCCTGGAAGGGTTTATGTCCGGCATACCGCGTGAGATCGATGAGACCGCAGCCCTCGATGGCTACAGCTTCCCGCGGTTCTTCGCGTTCATCTTCCTGCCGCTGATCCGTGCTGGCGTCGGTGTCACCGCGTTCTTCTGCTTCATGTTCTCCTGGGTCGAGTTACTGATGGCGAGCAATCTGACCTCAACGGACGCGAAGCCCATCGTCTCGATCATGACGCGGACGGAGAGCGCGACCGGGCTTGATTTCGGCCTGCTGGCGGCGTCGGGCGTTCTCACCATCGTGCCCGGCGCGATCGTGATCTGGTTCATCCGCAACAACATCGCCAAGGGCTTTGCCCTTGGCCGGGTTTAGGGGTCACGCAGATGGACTGGATGGCCTGGACCCCCGTGACGGCAGTCTTCTTCGTGGTGATGGCCATGCTGGTCGCGGGCATGACCGGCTGGGAAGCACTATCCCCTTGCGTACCGCGCCGCGGCCTACTGCCGCTGGTGACGACACGCGGGGACCGGCTATTTATCGGTTTGCTGACCACGGCCTTTATCCAGCTTGCGTGGCTGGGTTTTACCGATGGAAGCCAGTGGTATGCGCTCGGCATCGGTGTGATTGTGACACTGGCGATCGGACGGTTCGGATAACCGGCCGACGGTCGCGCGCAGAACTACGGGGCGGTTAATTCTCCACGCTGTCCCGGAACACGAATGGAGAGGCAGAGAGGAAACGATAATGCAAAAATTCGAAATGAGTCGCAGGAATGCGCTGATGGGGACCGCAGCGATCGCGACGGTCGCCGCAACGTCATCATTCCAGCCCGCCCAAGCCCAGTCTGCCGGTTTGGCCGCCGCCCAGCGCTGGATCGATAACGAGTTTCAGCCCTCCACGCTCAGCAAAGACCAGCAGATGAAGGAAATGCAGTTCTTCATCGATGCCGCCAAGCCCTATCAGGGCATGGAAATTCACGTGTGCACCGAAATCCTCGATACGCACATCTATGAGTCGCAGGTCATGACGAAGGCCTTCAGCGAGATCACCGGGATCAAGGTGACCTCAGATTACATCAAAGAGGGCGACCTGGTTGAAAAGCTGCAGACCGAAATGCAGTCGGGTAAGCCGATCTACGACATGTATGACAACGATAGCGATCATATCGGAACGCATTTCCGTTATGGTGTGACCACTGTTCTTTCGGACTTTATGGTCGGTGAAGGCAAGGAAGTCACGTTGCCGACGCTCGATGTCAACGATTTCATTGGCAAGAGCTTCGTTACTGCGCCCGATGGTAAAATGTACCAGATTCCGGATCAGCAATTTGCGAACCTGTATTGGTTCCGCGCCGACTGGTTCGCCCGTCCAGATCTGAAGGAAAAGTTCGAAAAGAAGTACGGTTATCCGCTCGGTGTTCCGGTCAACTGGTCCGCTTACGAAGACATCGCCGAGTTCTTCACGAATGACGTAAAGGAAATCGACGGTGTCCGGGTTTACGGCCACATGGACTATGGCAAAAAAGACCCCTCGCTCGGCTGGCGCTTTACCGATGCGTGGCTGTCCATGGCGGGTGCCGCCGATGTCGGCTTGCCGAACGGGCTACCGGTGGACGAGTGGGGCATCCGGGTTGAGGATTGCCATCCCGTCGGCGCCAGTCAGTCGCGCGGCGGGGCAGTGAACAGCCCGGCGGCCGTGTTCGCCACCACTAAGTATGTGGAGTGGTTGAAGAAGTACGCGCCGCCCGAGGCTGCAGGCATGACCTTCACCGAAGCCGGCCCAGTGCCGGGCCAGGGTCATATCGCCCAGCAGATCTTCTGGTACTCGGCGTTTACCAAGGCGCTGACCGACCCGAGCCTGCCGGTCATGAACGCGGACGGCACGCCGAAATGGCGCATGGCCCCCAGCCCGCATGGTCCGTATTGGAAGCCGGGCATGCAGAACGGCTATCAGGACGTGGGGTCGTGGACTCTCATGAACTATGTCCCGCTCGAGCGGCGTAAGGCGGCGTGGCTGTATGCGCAGTTCTGCATCTGCAAATCGACCTCGCTGCGTAAGACAATCAAGGGTCTGACACCGATCAGGCAGAGCGACATCATGAGCCAGGCCATGACTGATCTGGCTCCCAAGGTCGGCGGCCTGGTCGAGTTCTACCGCAGCCCGGCACGTGCGGCGTGGACGCCAACGGGTGCCAACGTGCCCGACTATCCGAAGCTGGCGCAGCTATTCTGGCAGAACGTCGCCGTGGCGGTCAGCGGGGAGAAGACGCCGCAACAGGCGATGGACAGCCTGGCTTCCGACATGGACAAGGTCCTCGGCCGGCTCGAACGGGCGGGCATGCAACAATGTGCGCCCAAGCTGAACAAAGAGCAGGACCCGGCGATCTGGCAGGCCAAGGGCGGGGCACCCTGGCCGAAGCTTGCCAATGAGAAGCCGAAGGGTGAGACAGTGGCCTACGAAAAGCTGATCGAGACCTGGAAGCAGACCTCGCCCACGTAAGGGTATAGGAGTGACACCGCACCCCGGTGTGGTGTCACTAAACCCAAGCAGCGCGTGAAAGGATAAGTAAATAATAACAGCAGGGAGAAAACGGTGCCAGACGCCGTCGAACTAATTCTGGCAATCGACCAGGGCACCACGTCAACGCGCGCCATCTTGTTCGACACCCAGGCTCGTGAGGTTGCGATGGCCCAGCGCCCGCTTCCGCAGATATTCCCCGCCGATGGCTGGGTCGAGCATGATCCGGAAGAGATCTGGCGCGCCACAGTAGCGGTTTGCCGGGAAGTGTTGGGCAAGAGCCTGGGCCGGGTCGTCGGCATCGGCATCACCAATCAGCGGGAAACCACGGTGGTGTGGAACCGTAAAACCGGTCGGCCGGTCTACAATGCCATTGTCTGGCAAGACCGGCGGACAGCGTCACACTGTAAGGCGTTGGCCGAGGCTGGATGTGAGGCAGAGGTAACGTCCCGCAGCGGATTGTTACTCGACCCGTATTTTTCGGCGACCAAGGTCAGCTGGATACTCGATCATACAGATACCCGGGCCGATGCGGAGGCTGGGCTGCTGGCATTTGGCACGATCGATTGCTTTCTACTGTGGCGGTTGACCGGCGGGCGGGTACACGCGACGGACGCGACCAACGCGGCGCGCACGGCTTTGTTCAATATCCATTCAAACGAATGGGACCCCGAACTGCTACGGCTATTTGGCGTCCCGGCCGCGATGCTGCCGCAAGTGCACGACAACGCGTCCGAATTCGGGACGACCGACAGCGATATTCTCGGTCAGCCCATTCCAGTGAGGGCGATGGCAGGCGATCAGCAGGCCGCGTTGGTGGGCCATGCGTGCTTCACGCCGGGCGACTTGAAATGCACCTACGGCACTGGCGCCTTCATCATCGCAAACACCGGAACCGCTCCGGTCACGTCCCGCAGCCGGCTACTGACGACCATCGGCTACCGGCTACGGGGCGTCACGACGTACGCGCTGGAGGGTAGTATCTTCATGACCGGCGCCGCGGTGCAGTGGCTGCGTGATGGGCTTGGACTGATCAAGGACACCGCCGAGTGCGAGGCGATAGCGGCGACAGTCAAGGATAATGGCGGGGTCTATCTGGTACCCGCCATGGTCGGCCTCGGCGCGCCACATTGGGACAGTGCAGCCCGCGGACTAATCTGCGGCTTTGACCGTAATGCCACCGCCGCGCACGTCGTCCGCGCAACGCTGGAGGCGGTAGCGCTGCAGACCAATGACCTCATCGGCGCTATGCGG
>JANPPS010000198.1:0-5844 GCA_031428635.1 Rhodospirillales bacterium | reverse complement strand
AAGAATTCTGGGCCTTCGAACGCCATACCGATCGCGGTAGGTTCACCGTTGGACCGGTAACCCGAAATGAGAAACGGGCAAGAGCCCTCGAGGTATTTATGGCAGTGATGTTCGCCACCGGGGACGCCGCATGACCGCCCTCGTTTTACTTTCCGGGGGTCAGGATAGTGCCACCTGCCTCGCCTGGGCGTTGCATGAGTTCGGTGCCGTCGAAACTCTCGGCTTTGCGTATGGCCAGCGGCATGCGGCGGAGCTGACGCTGCGTCCATCGCTGCGTGACGCCATGGGCACGTTTCCGTGGGGCGCCGGATTGGGCTGCGATCATGTGCTGGACGTGGCCGTTCTGGGGCAGATCAGCGATACGGCACTGACCCGGGATGTGGCGATCACCATGGGCGCCAACGGGCTGCCGACTACGTTCGTGCCCGGCCGGAACTTGATGTTTCTGACGCTCGCCGCCGCCCTCGCCTACCGCCGCGGGATAAGACACATCGTGCTGGGCGTCTGTGAGACGGATTATTCCGGGTATCCCGACTGCCGGGACGATACGATCAAGGCGATGCAGGTGGCGCTAAACCTGGGCCTCGATCATCGGTTCGTGTTGCACACGCCGCTGATGTGGATCGACAAGGCGGCGACGTGGCGGATGGCGGAGCGGCTGGGCGGAGCGGCGTTGGTGGAGGTGATCCGGGCCGGCACACTCAGCTGTTACCGGGGCGACATGACGCCAAACGCGTGGGGCGTGGGCTGCGGCGACTGCCCGGCCTGCGACCTGCGGGCGGTGGGTTGGGCGAAGTATCGGGGCGGGTAATGGTCGCGCGATCGTAATGGCGATGGTCCGGCCCCGTTTGCCAGGGCCGGTAGCGCCACAAACCGGAATTCTATCGCGCGCCGAGCGGCGACCGATATGGCACAGCAACGACCGAAGGACCGGCGGCGGCTGCCGGACGACTGCCAATCTGCGCGGCGGCCTAGTTTTCGGCACCCGTGTCTATACGCTCCAGCCCCGCATACACGCTCATCGACCCGCCGCGGGTAAACCCCACCAGCGTTAGCCCGGCAGCTTCGGCGCGCCGCACCGCCAGCGCCGTCGGGCCGCTGATACCGGCCAGTACGGGCATGCCGGCGATGGTGGCCTTCTGCTGCATTTCGACCGAGCAGCGGCTGGTGATCACGCATAGCCCGGCGGTGAAATCGACCCCAGCGCGCAGGCCCGCGCCGATCAGTTTGTCCAGCGCATTATGGCGGCCCACGTCCTCCCGCGACAGCAGCAGCGCGCCGTCGCGCGTGGCCCAGCCGGCGGCGTGGACGGCGTGGGTGGCGTGGTTCAGGTGTTGCGTTTGCTCGAGACCGGCCAGGGCGCGGTGGATCGCGGCGGGGGTGACGCGCACGCCCGCACCGACCGGGGGGGCGGGGGCCAGCGCGGTTTCGGCGTCCGCCGCACCGCATATGCCGCAGCCCGCATGGCCCGGCCGCATACGGGCCCGGCCTAGCGCCAGGTAGCGGCGTAGCGCGTCGGGCGCCAGCGTGATGTCGAGCGTAATACCCTCCGCCCCCGGCCGGGTCGCGATGGCGCGCACGTCATGCGGGGTGTCGGCCAGGCGTTCGGTGATGGTGAAGCCCAGGCCGAAATCCTCAATGTCCAGCGGCGTTGCCATCATGACGGCGTAGGGCACGCCATTATACTCGACGCTGACGGCGCACTCCTCCGCCACGGACTGTGGTGCGGTGACCGGGGCGGTGGCGTCGCGCAGGCGGGTAGCGATCATTGCCGTGTGGGCCGGGGGCCAGACCCAGGTTTCGATGTCCGCCATCGGCCTACCCCATCACGATCAGGCGGGTGAGCCGCCTCTGTGGCACGGGCGACGCACTACGCCACGAGCCGCCCGACGCGCGACCAATCCACGGACGACCCGATGACCAAGTCACATACAGTCCCATTGGGCAGCTATGGATCGCTGAGGTCGGCATTGGTTCTGATCCGGGAGGAAATGGCGCGGCGAAGTATCGGAAAGAAAGTACACCAAAACAGGTTCGCTGAGTACCTGTTCGTCGCCGCATCTGGGGTAAGCCCGCCTTTCGGGTACCCTGTCCGAGTGCCCGAAAGGCGAGCCAAGCCGACTGGCCAATATCGGATTCCGGGTGCGCAAAACCGGATGCAATGGCGCGACCCGGGCCGCGTTGATCGTGAGCGTTACGGCGGGCCATGCCGGGCCGACACCTCGCGCAGTCACACCAAGGGACCATACCCATGACCAAACCATCCGGGCGCCACGACGATGCCGCGCCCGCTAAGAATCCTCCGCCGCTTAACGCCGGGGCCAGGCTGACGCTCGATGCCATGTACACCGACCCGCTGCCGGCCATGTCGTGGCATGCAATCCTCCGGTTGTTCGAGGTTCTCGGCACCGTGGAGCCCCGAACGGCCGACACGTTCGCCTTCCGGATCGGCGCCGAACATCATCTGCTGCGGAAGCCGCATAACGACGACCTGTCCGCAGCCGACATCGTCGAATTGCGCCATTTGGTGGATCGTGCCGGGCTCAAGCCCACCATGCCGGCGTCACACCCGAACCCTGAGCCCCGAGTCCGGTCAGCAATTCCCGGCATACTGATCGCAATCGATCACCACGGCGCGAAGGTGTTCCAGATCGACGTGTCGGACCCCGATCCCGAGCTGCACCAGATCAAGCCCTACGATCCGAACGGGCACCTGCATCATCTGACGCGCAAGAACCAGTCGCGTGAGGAGGGGCAGGCCTCCGGGGAGGACCCGGCGTTCTACGAGGCAATCGCGCAGACGGTAGTGACGGCTGCGACCGGCGGCGAGACCCACGTTGTTGTCGTGGGGCACGGGCATGGTCACAGCAATGCGGCAGAGCACTTCATCGAGTACTTGCGGACGCATCACCACGAGACGTACGGCCGCACAGTGACGGAGGTGGTCGCCGACCTGTCCGCCCTTACTGACCCACAGCTGCTTGCGATCGGGCGGCAGGCGTTGCAGCGGTAGCTGTACAGAGAAAGTTAGCGGTAGCTGTACAGAGAAAGTTGGCGGTAGCCGCACAAACCAGTCACGGCAGTGGCTGGATAAGCCGATTTCCGCCAGCAGGGGCATCCGGCCCCTGGCTGGCGGAGATCGCGTTAGATCACAGCCAGTTCGTTCTGGACACTTGTGACACCCGGCGCCATCCAAGCCGTGGCGGCAGCCACACTCTTGTCGTGGGCGGATGACGCGGTCCCGGTCAACTTTACGTGGCCGCCGACCGCGCTGACCTGGATGGTCTGCGGGTCGAAGAACCAGGACCGATGTAGCGCGTGCATGATGTCGTCGCTGATGTCGCCCGCGTTGGCCAGCGGCTTGATCGTGATCTGGTTCGACACGCCGATGACACCGATTAGATGCCGGATATCCTGCTCGGGCGCGTTCTTCTGATAGTAGAAGTCGACCTGTCCGGTCAGCGTAACCCACCCCTTTTCGACCCGCACAAGCACGGCATCCTTCGGGATCGATACGTCCCAGGACACACGCTCGATCGCGGCGGCGGCGATCGCCTCGTCCGTGCGCTTGGTCTCAAACGGCAGCCGGACTTCAAGCTCCTCGGCGACAGCCCTCACGCCCTTGACCCGGGTCGCGGCCATTTCGGCGGCGTGCTTCTCGGGATAGGTCTCGACGTGGCCGGTCAGGGTGATAACGCCGCCATGCGCGGTGACGCCGATATGGGCGGCCGTGACGCTTGGCTCCCACTTCAGCTCGGCCTGGACGGCGTCTTGCAGTTCGCTGTCAAGTTGGCCGTGATTGGTCATGATGCCCTCCTAAAAATCGCGTTTCGGATTTTACTGAGGCGAGAGGGTCAGGCGGCGCGCGAGGCGGAGCTGTTCGCCCCCGCATGCAGATCCAACTGCACAGGCCCTGTCTCCTTCAGCAACTCACTCGCGCGCCCCAATTCCGCCAGGGATCCGTGTCCCATGACGATGAAGTGATCTCCGGTCAGGGCTTGTTCGTAGGCGATGACGCTGTGTTTGGGGATTCCAATGCTGAAAAGCGCCGCGCCGAGCGCGCCCAGGCCGCCGACGACGACAGCACCCTCGGCCGCGCCCGCGAGGGTCGCGAAGACGGAGGCAGCGAGCGAGCCCACGACCATTACCGGGCCGACGACGGGCACGGTCCGCATGACACCGCCAACCAGCAGACCCCCAAGTCCACCCCAGAAGGCGCCGCGGCCGCCCCAGAACTGAACGCGGTCGCCCGTGCTGTAAAAGCCGATGGCCTTTTCTTCGGTATGGTAGCCGCGACCGATGATGCTGAAGAGCTTCATATCGGTGCCGCTTTCGGCTACTTTTCGAAGTGCGGCCTCGGCTGCGTCGTGGGTTGCGTAGACTGCGACCACCGTATCTTGATCTGACATGGGGACTATCCTTTTCGTACGCGTTGTTTAGCGTCCGTGTGGCCCTGCGTTGCATTGAGCAGGAGCCTTTTCGCATTCGACACGCGCCTAATGCATGGCGCGAGTGATATTGGCGTTGTCTCTCCGCAGACCGGAAAGCACTGTTGTGAGTAAAAACAGCACGCCTTTCCAGATGGCAGTATTGCCGCCGGCCATTGTTGCGTCTCCAGTGTACGTCAGTACACGGCTCACCGACGTTAGCGCCATCAGATGTAGGGTCTGCGTACCCAAAACGGTCCATTCCGACTTCCGTGAACCGCTATGCAGAACCGCGGGGGACATGGGCCGACTCCGCAATTCCTGCATTCCGGTTTCTCGTTCTTGCACAGCCACAGGTTCGCCAGCCCGCCTATGCTGAACCATTTCTTAGGTGGGGACTGAATGACCTATTCGACGCTGCTAGTGACCATGAACATCGATGATAGCGATGGAGCCGTCCTGCAGGTCGCGGCCGACCTCGCGGGCCGGCTGAACAGTACCGTGATCGGGATTGCCGCCTGTAACCCCATGCAGATCGTCTACGCCAACGGCTATGGCACCGGCAACCTGATCGAACAGGATCGAGCGCAGAAAGCGTCGGCGATCAAGGCAGCCGAGGCGCAGTTCCGCGCGGTGCTGGGCGCCCATGTACCCGACCTGCAGTGGCGGTCGAGTTTCAACTACGCTCAAATCGCCGACACGATCGCCGAGAATGCGCGCGTGGCCGATCTGGTGCTGATCGGCCCGGCGCCACGCGGCGCGTTTCTGGACACTCAGACACACATCGACGTCGGCGCACTCGTGATCCAGCTCGGTCGCCCTGCGCTGATCGTCCCGCACGGCACCGGGGCGTTGGCGCTGAAGCATGTCATGATTGCGTGGAAGGACACGCGGGAGACGCGGCGGGCCGTCGTGGATGCGCTACCGCTGCTCCGGCTCGCGGACCGGGTCACGGTGGCGCAGGTCGCGGCGTCGGAGGACGTGACGGAGGCGCGGACCCGGCTATCCGATGTGGTCGCGTGGCTCGGGCGGCACGGGCTGGCGGCGAACCTGGTCGTGGCCCCTGCGAAGGGAGATGACATGGCCGGGCTGGATAATTTGATGGACGAGCATGGGGTCACGTTCCTTGTCGCCGGCGCCTATGGACATAATCGGCTGCGCGAATGGGCGCTCGGCGGGGTCACGCGCCAACTGCTGACCCGGCCGTCGCGCTGCACCTTGCTGTCTCACTAAGCCCGGCTGCGGGAGCCGCACGCTTACCGGAATGCCTTGATGACCGCGTCTAACTGCACTTTGGCCGATTTGTCGTGGTGCAGGATCGGTGGAATGGCCGCGTCGATGCCAAGCAATTCGTACACGGCCATTTGAGCCACCCGGACCGAATATTCGACGGTGAACACAACGTCCTCCGGGATTT
>JANPPS010000197.1:0-3020 GCA_031428635.1 Rhodospirillales bacterium | reverse complement strand
CGCGTTCGGCACCAGCTCCACAAGTGCCGCCTGGCGGCTGGAAGACGTGCCCGCCGACAACGTCGTTTCCGGTGACCTGCTAATCGAGCAGAGCCTGGCCAGCCTGCTCGATACCGTCCGGCCCCGCACGGTGTTCAACTGCCTGGCCTTCGGCGCCTATTCGTTCCAAACCGATGTCGGTTTGATCTACCGCACGAACGTTGACCTCACCGCACGGCTGGTGGAGGCGCTGCAACAGCGCGGCGTACATCGCTATGTCCACGCCGGCAGTTCGAGCGAATACGGCGACGACGCATCCGGCCCGTCGGAGGATGTGGCACTACACCCCAACAGCCACTACTCCGTCTCGAAAGGCGCCGCGGCAGGCCTGCTCTATTACGCCGGCAAGAAACAAGGCTTCCCGGGCGTGAACCTGCGGCTTTACTCCATTTACGGCCCGTACGAGGACTCCTCGCGCCTGGTGCCCGTGGCCGTGCTGAATGGGATCGCCGGTAAGCCGTCGCAGTTCGTTGACCCCGAGATCTCGCGCGACTTCCTATATATCGACGACGCCTGCGATGCCTTCTTCGAAGCTGCACTGAACCTGCCGGAGGCCCGTTTCGGCGAGAGCTATAATATAGGTAGCGGGATAAGAACCACGATCGGCGAGTTCGCGCACCTATGCCAGGACTTATACGCCCTCTCCGGTGAGCCGCAGTTCACCATGCCGGCCCGGCGATGGGACGTCGCGCAGTGGTACGCCAACCCAGCTAAGGCCGCCACCGACCTTGGCTGGGCAGCCCGCACTCCGCTGCGTGAGGGGTTGGCCCGGATGACCGCCTGGGTCCGCGGGATCGAGCATCCGGACCGGTATGTGAAATCCTCGAAAAAGTTCGGCAAGGACGAGACCTGGTCCGTCACCGCCATCGTCGCCTGCTATCGCGACGGCCAGGCGGTTCCGATCATGCATAGACGGCTGACTGAAACGTTCGACAAGCTAAATATCGGCTACGAGATTATCTTCGTCAACGACAACAGCCC
Organism: Rhodospirillales bacterium; assembly: GCA_031428635.1. Taxonomy (GTDB): domain Bacteria; phylum Pseudomonadota; class Alphaproteobacteria; order Acetobacterales; family Acetobacteraceae; genus JANPPS01. The sequence goes on along the minus strand of JANPPS010000197.1, from coordinate 2,000 downwards.
CGATGAAACCGAGGAGGTCGTTCGCGCCATTTCGGCCTTAGACCGGCACGTGATCGGCATATCGCACTCGCGTAATTTCGGCTCGCAAGCAGCATTCCGTAGCGGCATGGAGATTGCCACCAAGAACGCGTGCGTCCTGCTGGATGGCGACCTGCAGGACCCGCCAGAACTGATTGAGCAGTTCGTCGAGCAGTGGCGGGCAGGCTACGAGGTGGTCTATGGGCGCCGGGTCAAGCGCGATGCGCCGCTTTACATGGCGGTGTCGTATAAGCTGTTTTACCAAATCTTCGAGAAATTCTCCTACATCAAAGTTCCCCGCGACGCGGGCGACTTCTCGCTAATGGACCGCCGCGTCGTGCGGACGCTGCTTAGCTTCCCAGAGCGGGACCTGTTCATCCGTGGCATTCGGGCTTTCGTGGGTTTCCGCCAAACGGGCGTGAACTACCACCGGCCGGAACGGATGTTTGGCGTGACGACGAACAGTTTTCTGAAGAATATCGGCTGGGCGAAGAAAGGGCTACTATCATTCAGCAACACGCCGCTGAATATCTTGACGGCGGCTGGCTTCGCCATGTTCGGCCTTTCCATACTGATGGGTCTGATATCGGTCGTATCGCGTCTGCTATTCCCGGATGCCGCGCCACGAGGGTTCACAAGTCTGATCTTGGTGGTGATCTTCTTCGGATCCATCAATATTCTCGCCGTCAGTCTGATCGGTGAATACATCGCCAAGATCTTCGAGGAGGTAAAGCGCCGGCCGCACTTTGTACGCCGCAACTTTATCCGTGACGGAGAAATTCGCGTGGCGACCGAAACCGGGCACGTCTCATTTCTGCAAAATGGTTGATAGAGTGCAGTCCCTGGCAGTGGCACCTCCCGATCTTTTTTCTTGGCAACGCCTCGCGGCAGAGCGTCGCATAGTCATCGGACAATTGTTGCGGTTTGGAATAGTTGGGTTAATCAATACCGCCGTTAGCTACGCTATTTTTGCTGTATTGATTGTGATCAATACGGGGCCGTTAATGGCCTTAATCGGAACGACGGTTTTAAGTCTGGCGTTCAATTATCAAACCTCTCGACGCCTAGTCTTCCGCATTAGGACACAAGGCCAAATCCCGCGGTTCTTGGCCGTGTATGCCGTTGTCGTGGGGGTGAACTGGATGGGCTTGCGTACACTTGCATCGTTTGGAATCCCAGAACTGGCTGGACAAGCCATGATGGTATTGCCCATCGCTCTGATCTCATTCGCCGGGCAGTCCATGTTCGTTTTCGGGTCTAACCGGCCATGAGCCTGTCCGCTTCGATGCGCCAGCGTGACTGCCCGGTCTGTGGCGCATCCGCGGCAGCAGCGGCGCTATTTTTGGAGCGCTCACTGGATGAAAGGCGCCTTACAACGGCCAGTTTCGCGTCGCGGAAAACGCCCGAGTTTATGTCATACCACTTGGTCCGTTGCCGTGCCTGCTCAGTTGTTTTTGCAAGTGAAGCGCCCGATGCAGGAACGCTGGCCCATGCGTATCACGATGCTGGCTTCGAGACCGCTCAGGAGGCAATTTTCGCGGCTCGTACCTACGCCAACTCGCTCGCGCCTTCGCTGAAAAAGCTGGCGCATAAAGGGATCGCCCTCGAAATAGGCACGGGAACGGGTGCCTTTCTCGCACACCTACGAGCGGCCGGGTTTCAGGAGCAGATTGGTATCGAACCCTCTCCCGCGGCTACGCGTCCGCTACCCCCCAAGACCGCGCGTGCATCCGTGAGGGGATTTTCACCGGAATGGAGTTCGCACCTGGTTCGGTCTCTCTCGTTTGCTGCTTCATGACGCTAGAGCACGTGCCCGACCCTAAAGCGTTGGTTCAGGCTGCGTTCCGGATGTTAGAGCCCGGCGGGATGCTGGCCCTTGTAACGCACGACTATACCGCCGGGCTCAATCGGTTACTGGGCCGACGCTCGCCTATTATCGATGTCGAGCATCTGCAACTCTTTAACCATGCCTCGCTACGCCG
>JANPPS010000196.1:0-12875 GCA_031428635.1 Rhodospirillales bacterium | reverse complement strand
CCGCTACATGCAGACCGAGGCCATGGCCGAACTTACACCGCCGATGGTCGAGGTCTTTCCAACCCAGATTTCCACCGCAGCCGAATGATCCGTGGCCACATCAACCTACAACCAATTCCCACCACGTTGACGGACGTGACCAATCCGCGTTAGCCCAGTGCCGTTCCCCAAGTACTTCGGGTAGGGTCGCTGCATGGAACCGCATCGCATCAACCTGCACCTTGTGTCCGACGCGACCGGTGAGACGCTGAACAGCATTGCTCGGGCAACGGTGTCGCAGTTTGAACGGGTGACCATTACCTACCATCGGTGGAGCTTGATCCGCACCCGTTTCCAGCTGCATCGCGTGCTGGAAGGAATAGAAGCTGAGCCAGGTCCAGTGCTGTCGACAGTAATCGACAAAGCATTGAGTAATGACCTGGAAACGACGTGCCAACGACTGGGCGTAAGTGTCGTGAATGTGTTGGATCCGGTTTTGGCGCTGTTGCAGGACCACATCGGTATTGCAGCGCAGGCCCGGCCGGGACGACAATACGTGCTGGACGCAGACTATTTTCGCCGTATCGATGCGATGCATTACGTGCTCGCCCATGACGATGGGCAGGCGCAGGCCGGGATTGCGTCGGCTGACGTGGTCCTGGTTGGCGTGTCGCGCAGCAGCAAGACGCCCACGTCCTTTTACTTGGCAAACCGCGGGGTCAAGGCAGCCAACGTGCCGTTGGTGCCGGGCACGCCCGATCCGCCGGGGCTGGAGGCGCCAGTCTGTCCAGTTATCGGGCTGACACTCGAACCGGCGGCATTGATTGAGATCCGGCGGCACCGGCTGAAGCTAATCTCGGCCGGCAGCGACACCGGGCGGGTGCGGCAAGACACGGGCAATTACGTAGATGAGGATGCTGTGCGGGCCGAGCTACTTTGGGCCCGGCGCCTTTGTACACGCCGCGGCTGGCCGGTGATCGAAGTGACGCGGCGCTCCATCGAGGAGACCGCAGCCACCGTGCTGCAATTGATGGAGGCGTGGCGCACGAACCGCGACCGGACCGCGCAGTGATTATGCTGGCAAGCCAATCGGCCGCCAGGGCATCGGTGCTGCGCGGCGCAGGCGTCAGATTTATTCAAGTCGCCGCGGCCATCGATGAGAATGAGCCAAAACGCACGCTGAGAAACCAAGGCGCCGAGGCCGTGGCTTTGTACCTCGCGCATGCCAAGGCGACGGCGGTCGACCCGGGCGACGGGACGCTAGTGATTGGTGCCGATCAAATCTTGGTCTGTGATGGCGTCTGGTTTGATAAGCCGATTGGGCTAGCTGGTGCGCGGGCGCATCTTCGGGCGCTGCGAGGGCGGTCTCATAAACTAGTGACGGCTGTCGTACTTCACCGCGATGGGCTGCCCGTCTGGGAACACGTCACCATCCCGGTGTTGACGATGCGAGACGTGTCGAACGAAGCGATCGATGCGCTGTTGGCGTTGGATGACTCCGCCTGCATGCACACCGTGGGCGCGTACCGGGTGGAGGGACCAGCCGTGCAGCTGTTCAGCGCCATCGATGGCGAGTGGGCAGCGGTGCTGGGTTTGCCGTTATTGCCGTTATTGGAGGCAATGCGGGCACAGGACGCGGATGGGCTGCTGCCGATTTGAGCGAGCCGTGCGACCGTGCGATGTTAGGTAAAAATACGGGGTGGAAAAGCGGCGATGGCGGTAAATAAGGTATATTCAGACGCAACGACGGCCCTGGCAGACCTGCTGCATGACGGCATGTCAATTATGTCGGGCGGGTTTGGCCTATGCGGCATTCCCGCAGTTTTGATCGACGCAATCCGGCAATCCGGCGTCAAGGATCTGACGCGCATTAGCAATAATGCCGGGATCGACGATGCGGGCCTCGGTCTGTTGCTTCAAACCCGGCAGATTCGCAAAATGATCGCCTCCTACGTCGGTGAAAACGCGACCTTTGCACGGCAGTATTTGGCCGGTGAGCTAGAGATCGAATTCAATCCGCAGGGTACGCTGGCTGAACGCATCCGGGCGGGCGGCGCGGGTATCCCAGCTTTTTTCACCCGGACCGGCGTCGGTACCCAGATTGCCGAGGGTAAGCCCACTGAAAAATTTGACGGTGTAGAATACGTAATGGAACGCGGGCTGCGCGCGGACTTGGCCGTGATCCACGCGTGGCAGGCCGATCCAGAGGGGAACCTCACGTACCGGATGACGGCACGCAATTTCAATCCCATCATGGCGACCGCGGCGAACGTCACAGTGGCAGAGGTGGAGCATATCGGCACGCCCGGTTCGATCGACCCGGATACGATCATCACGCCGGGCATCTTTGTCCAGCGCATGGTCAGGGTGACGCATCCGGACAAGCGGATCGAGCAGCGAACAACGCGTAAGCCCGAGGGGATTCAATAACATGGCATGGACGCGGGACGAGATGGCGGCGCAGGCGGGGGCAGAACTGCAGGACGGCATGTACGTGAACCTCGGGATCGGAATTCCGACACTGGTCGCGAACCACCTACCACCCGGCATCGACGTGCAGCTACACAGCGAGAATGGCATGCTGGGCGTGGGCGCCTTTCCAATCGAGGGCGAGGAGGACGCGGACCTGATCAACGCCGGCAAGCAGACCGTGACGGCGCTGCCGAGCACGAGCTTCTTCGATAGTGCGGCCAGTTTCGCGATGGTGCGCGGCGGGCATATCGCGATCAGCATCCTGGGCGCGTTGCAAGTGGCGGAGAATGGGGATCTGGCCAACTGGATGATCCCGGGCAAGATGGTGAAGGGCATGGGCGGCGCCATGGATTTAGTGGCTGGCGTGCCGCGGGTCGTTGTGCTGATGGAACACACCGCCGGTGGCAAGCCAAAGATGTTGCGGACGTGCACGTTGCCGCTGACGGGCAAGGGTGTGGTTAGCCGGGTCGTGACGGAACTCGGTGTGTTCGACGTGACCCCGGCTGGGTTCAAGACGGTGCGGCTGGCGCCCGGTGTCACGCGTGACGAAGTGCAAGGCAAGAGCGAGGCGACGATCGGGTGAGTGGCGCCCTCTTGCCGGCTGTGGGACGGTCGGTCTATATGCGACCTCCCCGGACTATGGGGCTGTAGCTCAGTTGGTAGAGCGCTTGAATGGCATTCAAGAGGTCAGGGGTTCGATTCCCCTCAGCTCCACCAGGCCCAGAACGTCTCGTCGGGTAGTTACCGCGTCGGTTCTACACATAGATCAGTTGTCGTTGCCGCCGCACCGCGTGACGGCCGCAACTAAAGCCTGTCCAGGATCTGTCGTTGCCGAGACGGCGCGCGTCTAGTTGCTGGTAACAGGACTGTTTCCCGCCTGGCGTGGCGGCACGCACGCGGCCTCAGCTGCTTAAAGCGCTTCGGACGCGACGACCCGATAGATCAATTCCTCGCCGTCTGGACGGCGAAGAAACACCGGCTCGCCAGGGCGGAGTATGTCGGTATCGATGGTCCAGATCGGGTCGTTATCGCCGTGCAGACCACGTAGGACCCACTCGCCCTCGTCTAAAACCAGCAATGACTGTTTGTCCGGCAGGCCCAAGCGTTTTCGTAATGCACTGCCCTCTTCCTGCTGGGGATCGAGATGGCCCTGCGCCGTCAGCACAGCCGTCAGCGTCATCCGATCGTTTAGGTCTCCGTTTGGCAAGCCCGGCCCACGGGCTAGGACCATGAAGATTCTAGTCATAAAAATATAACGCCCAGGGCGGTGTACGGTTCATCCAGGCTAGATCGCGACCCGCACGCCCAGCTCGACCACGCGATCACTGGGAATGCGGAAGAACTCGGTGGTCGGCACGGCGTTGCGCGCCATAACGAGGAACAGAAACAACCGCCATGATGGCAGCTTGGGCACCATGGCCCGCACGAGCACCTCACGCCCCAAGAAGAAGCTGGCATTCATCGGGTCATAGGGCACGCCATGGGCTGGAAGCTCTTCCAGGTTGCGGGGGATGTTGGGGCTTTCCATGAAGCCGTAGCTCAACACGACCCGGTGTACGCCCGGTGCGAGCTCGCTCACTTCCACACGCTGCGCGTCGCTGGCGACAGGGATCTCGAGGTTTTGGACCGTGACGAACAGCACGCGTTCGTGCAGTACCTTGTTGTGCTTCAGGTTATGCAGTAGCGCCGCGGGCACGTAGTCGGGGTTACCGGTCAGGAATACAGCCATACCCGGTACGCGGACCGTGCGAGATTGCGGCAGCCGGGCCAGAAAGGATCGAAGCGGCAGGCTGTCCTGCTTCCAGCGGGCCAGCATCAACGCGCGGCCCTGGTTCCATGACGTCATGGTCGCCATCAGCCCTGCGCCGAGCAGCAATGGAAACCACCCACCCTCTGGAATTTTCAGCGCGTTAGCGGCAAAGAATACGCCATCGATGGCAAAGAAGGCGCCAAACACGCTGATCGCGGCCCAGCGCGGCCAACCGAACTGGCGACGGAACGCGACGGCGGCCAAGACGCAGGTGCACAAGAAGGTCCCGGTGACCGCAATTCCGTACGCTGCTGCAAGTCTGTCGCTCGTCCGGAACGCCAGCACCAACGCCAAAACGCCGACCATCAGCGCTACGTTGACTTGCGGAAGGTAGATCTGCCCCTCCTCTGTCGTGCTGGTATGCAGCACAGACATGCGCGGTAGGAACGCCATCTGCATACATTGCCGGGCGACAGAGAACGCGCCGGAAATAAGGGCCTGGCTTGCGATAACGGTCGCAGCACCCGCCAGACCTACCAACGGCAGGCGCAGACTGGTGGGAGCCATGAGGTAGAACGGATTTTCGAGCGCGGCTGGGTCGGCGATCACGAGCGCGCCCTGGCCGAAATAATTCAGCACCAGACATGGTAGGACGAGGCCGATCCAGGCAACGCGGATGGGGCGGACGCCGAAATGGCCCATGTCAGCGTAGAGCGCTTCCGCACCAGTCACGGCCAGCACAACGCTGCCGAGCGCCACGAAAGCAAGCCAGCCGTGCTTGGCGCACAGCACCAGGCCGTAATGTGGTGAGAGTGCGAGCAGGACCTGCGGGTGGGCGACGATCTGGTTCAGGCCCATGGCGGCCAGCGTCACGAACCAGACGGCCATGATGGGACCGAACAGGCGACCGATACTGCCGGTGCCGCGAACCTGAACGGCGAATAAGCCCACGATGATAACCAGGCTGATGGGCAGCACGAGCTGTTTGAACGAGGGGGAGACGACCTCCAGCCCCTCAACCGCCGATAGGACAGAGATGGCGGGCGTGATGACCCCGTCGCCAAAAAATAGACAGGCCCCGCCGATGCCGATCAGGCCCACGGTCGAGCGCAGGCGGGCGTTGCTGGTTCCGCGCTGCGCGAGCGCCATCAGAGCCAGGATGCCGCCCTCACCATGGTTGTCGGCGCGCATGACGAGGAGGACGTATTTCACCGTCACTATTAGGATCAGGGCCCAAAAGATCAGCGACAGTACGCCCAGGATCTCCATCACATCGACCGGGGTTGTGCCGCCGGCCGTGAAGTGGGCGAGGCTGGCCTTCAGCGCATAGAGCGGGCTGGTGCCGATATCGCCATAGACGACGCCGAGTACGCTGAGGACGGCCAGAGCACGAAGGGGACGAACGGCGGGCGCGGTTTCGCCCGGGACTAAGCTGGTTTGGCCGCTCATGGTGTGGAGCGCAGTGTGGCTAGGAGGCCTACTTCGAGGGCACCTACCTCGTGGTCGCCGGGCATCGTGTCGTCCTGACGTCGCATTTGGCACAAGCGCATAGACGGGGAGTTAGTTCGCATGCAAGCGTTTCGCTAGGGCGGCGCGGTGCGTGCGCCAAACAGAGCGGAGCCGACGCGGATGTGGGTGGCACCGTGCATGATCGCGATTTCGAAGTCGGCGGACATGCCCATCGACAGGGTATGCAGGCCATGACGGGCCGCGGTAGCGGCGAGCCAGACGAAGTGCGGCCCGGGCGGCGCGTCGGCTGGGGGGATGCACATCAGGCCGGTGACAGCGGTGCCGAGCCGCGACTTGCATTGCTCGATAAAGGCGTCTGCGTCGGCCCTGAGCACGCCGGCCTTCTGCGGCTCATCCCCGACGTTGACCTGAATAAGATAGTCCGGACGACGCTCCTCTTGATTTTGGGCCAACACCAGCGCGTCCAACAGCCGGGGACGGTCGAGCACCTCGATCACGTCGGCCAGGCGTACGGCGTCCCGGGCCTTATTGGTCTGCAATCCGCCGATCAGGTGCAGCCGCAGCGCTGGGTAGGCGGCGCGAAGCGTGGGGAACTTGGCCGCTGCCTCCTGCACCCGGTTTTCGCCGAATTGGAGGTGGCCGGCCTGCAGCAAGGTCAGTACGTCCTCGGCCGGATAGGTTTTACTGACCGCGATCAGCGCCGGTGTGGTGCGGCCAGCCTGGGTGGCAGCGGCGGCGATCCGGCCCTGGAGGGCGGCGTAGCGATCGAGGAGTGGGCTGGACATGGATACTAGGCTCGTGTCGTGGGCGCGTGCGGTCAAGTCGCGGCGGCGAATACAAATTCCGGTCGTGTGGCTATTCACGGACGCAATACGGGCGCCCGACGTGCTGGGCGCGGTCAGGGCGCTGCCTCCGGGATGCGGGGTTGTATTCCGGCATGACGGGGTACCCGGCCGATGCGGGCTGGCGCGGGCGGTGCTTACCCTGTGCCGCGAGGGGCGCCACCAGATGGTGATGACGGCGCCCGCGATCGCGGGTACCGGCCTGCATATCCGGGGCGGGCACCGGCCGCATGCGCGACGGCTGCCAGCGTTTGTGACCAGCTCCGCCCACTGCCGGTTAGATGTGATGCGGGCGCGGCGGATCGGTGCAGATGTTATTTTTCTATCGCCCGTGTTCGCGACGGCGTCACACGTGGGATTGCCCGGGATGGGCCGGCTGCGGTGGTCCCGGGCGGGCTGCGGATTGGGCGGGCTATTCGCGCTCGGTGGCGTAACGGGCCGGACGGTGCGGGCATTACCTTCGCGCTGCGTGGGTTTCGGCGCCATCGGGGCACTGACGGATTGTGTCCCGTCCGCCACAGTGTTTCACGATTGCCATAGCCGGGTGCCTGTGACGGTTGCGAATGGTGGCTTGGCCCGGCAATAGTTTCGTCAGGTCTGGCTGAGACGGCTCGCGCATCTATTGGTGCGGGATGGATCGGGGCCCAAACGTCCGCCGGGACCTGTCCGGTGTTTTGAGGAGAAGTTTCATGCGTAAGCTCCTGCTGGCCAGCGTGGCCGTGCTGAGCGCGTCGACAGGGATGGCGAACGTCGCCCTTGCCCAGACCGCTGCTTCACTACCGGGCGATGAACTATCTGGTCAGTCGTTCCCGGAGCCGGGGACTGTCACCGTACGCCTCAACGGCCGCTTCCGGTTCTACGTTGGTGGATACTCTCCGGGTGCTGCACGCACGAGCAACTTTGCGCAGCCCGCCACGGGCGGCCAGGCGGCTGGCTTGGTCAACACCAACGCATCGAACCAGGGTACGAATAAGCTGTCGGGCTACGGCGTCGCGGACTACGCGCGCCTGTATCCGGGCTTTGACGGCGTGGCGACGAACGGCCTGAAGTACGGCGCCGCCCTCGAAATTCGAGAGGACAATAACTACGGTGCTGGCGGCGGCTTCTCCGGGTCGGTATCGGGCCAGAACCGGGCCCGTGATCTGCTGTATCTCCGCCGTCAATGGGGCTACATTGGCACGGACAAGTTCGGTACGGTCCGCGTTGGTTCGACCGACAACCCCGGCTCGCTCTATGCCACGGGCACGTTCGAAAACTTCGACGCCGGCGGCCTGAACGGCGACATTCCGGGCATGTTCCTGCCCGGCAACGTGCAGATCAACTACCCGTTCGCGACCGTGGGTAACGTCTACTCCACGACCAAAATCATCTATCTGTCGCCGCAGTTCTACGGCGTCGATTTTGGTGTTTCGTGGGAGCCGACGACGGCCAACGGCGGTGAGGCGAATGCGGCCGGTTGCGGTCCGACGGCAACCCCGGGTTCGTTTACCGCCTCCGGCAACTCGGTTGCGACCCCGGGCTGCGACAACTTGAGCAGCACGAGCACGTCCGACTACCAGCGCCGCAAGAACACGTACGAGGCACTCGTGCGCTATCGTGGCACGTTCGGCCCGCTCGGCCTGGCGGCTACGGCGCAGTACACCGGCTCTGGCCGGGTGCTGGACAGCGGTGTACCGGGTGCAGCGACGAACCCGCAGCGTGCGAAGCTTGAGGACCTGAGCCTCGGTGACTTCGGTGTAGCGGTGACGTTCGCGGGTGCGACCGTCGGTGGTAACTACCTGGTCGGCCGATACAACGTGCCTGGCGGCGGCGGTTACGGTGGGTTGTTGGCCAAGGGTCAGCCGAACAGCAACGCGTTCATCGTGGGCGCGAGCTATACAATCGGTCCGGTCATTTTCGGTGCGCACTACTTGCGTTCGCAGTCGCAGGGTGATCAGGCGACGGCGACTAACCGCAGCGGCACGGGTGTCCCGCTTGCTGTCGGCGGGGTTACGGGCGGTCAGCGCATGGAGACGGGTTTGGCGGCAGGTGCCACTTACTCGTTGGCGCCAGGACTGTCGCTGTTCGCGTCGTATGTCTTTAACGAGCGCAAGCAGAACGGCTACAACTTCATCTCGGGCGCGTCGAACAACGCGGCGAATAACAAGACGACCGCGTCAGTGTTTGCGGTTGGTACCGGGTTCGCCTGGTAAACTTCTAGCGCCTGACGGAAAGGGGCGGCAGGGACACCTGCCGCCCCTTTTTTGTTTGGAACGTGCCGCGCGGCACTGGCCCTTGGCGCTCGCGGCTGTCTTACGCTATGGAATGCCACACGCTCCCAATCGATAGGTATTCATGTCCCGTCAGAGCTTTCGTACGATCCGTCCCGGCCTGATTTTCGCCGCCGCGCTGGCGTTGCAGGCGATGGTGACGGGTTGCGGACCGGCCAATGTCCGTGCAGTGCAGGACGACGAATACAACGATTACCGGACCAAGGGCGCCCAGCGCGGTAAGCTTTTTGGTGAGCAGGGCCTGGCGATCGGTATTGGCGGCAAGGGCGGTAGCGGGTCCACAAGCGATGGTGGCGGAGGGGTGGGCGTGAACGCCTATTTGTGGCGGGCGGCGCTCGATACATTGTCATTCATGCCGCTGGCCAATGCGGACCCGTTTGGTGGGACCATCATCACGGATTGGTACCAGCCGGCGGCGGCCGGGGGTGAGCGGTTCAAGGCCACGGCCTACATCCTCGGCCGGCAATTGCGGGCGGACGCGATCAAGGTCTCGGTGTTCCGGCAGCAGGCGCAAGGCGGGCAGTGGGTAGACGCACCCGTGGCGGCGGCGACGGCGAGCGAGATCGAAAATAAGATGCTCGCCCGGGCGCGCGAGCTTCGTTCCCAGGCGACCGGGTCTTAAGTCGCGTACGATGCGCGATGGCGGACCGGGTAACGAGCCGGTGATTTATGACTTTGCCCGGGCCGAGCCGCAGTGGCAGCGCGCATGGGCAGATGCTAAGTGCTTCGAGGTCGCAGACGTCCCAGTGGACGGTAAGCCCAAGTACTACGTGTTGGAGATGTTCCCTTACCCAAGTGGTAAGTTCCACATGGGTCATGTGCGGAACTATACGCTGGGCGATGTTGTGGCCCGGTATAAGCGGGCACGCGGGTATTCCGTGCTGCATCCAATGGGATGGGATGCATTTGGGCTGCCGGCCGAGAACGCGGCCCGGGAGCGGCAGATTGCCCCCGCGGTGTGGACCCAAATCAACATCGCGGCGATGCGTAGTGAGCTACGTCGTATTGGTGTGTCGTTGGACTGGACGCGGGAGTTCGCGACGTCCGACCCGGCCTATTACGGACAGCAGCAGCGGCTTCTGCTTGAGCTGTTGGACGCCGGGTTCCTGGAGCGCAAGGAGAGCTGGGTTAACTGGGATCCCGTCGACAACACGGTGCTGGCGAACGAGCAAGTTATCGACGGTCGCGGCTGGCGGTCGGGTGCTGTGGTTGAGAAGCGTAAGCTGTCGCAGTGGTTTCTGCGCATCACGCGGTTTGCGCCTGAGCTACTAAGCGCGCTGGATAGTCTGACCCGTTGGCCGGAGCATGTGCGGGCGATGCAGGCCCGGTGGATTGGGCGTAGCGAGGGCGCGCGGGTGCAGTTCCCGCTGGCAATCCCGCAGCACAGTATCGCTGCGATCGACGTATTCACGACCCGGCCCGACACGCTGTTCGGCATGTCGTTCCTGGCCATCGCACCGGAACACCCGCTGGCGACCCTAGTGGCCGGCGCCAATCCGGCGGCGGCAGAGTTTGTGGCGACGTGCCGCAGCCGGGGCACAAGTGAGGCCGCGATCGAGAGTGGCGAGAAGGCTGGTTTCGACACAGGCCTTACTGTCACGCATCCGTTCTGTCCGGGGGTGGAGTATCCGATTTGGATCGCGAACTTCGTTCTGATGGAATACGGGACAGGTGCCATCTTTGGCTGTCCTTGCGGCGACCAGCGCGATCTGGACTTTGCCCGAAAGTACGGGTTGCCGGTACCAGTGGTAGTCACACGGGGGAGCGCCGTCGACGACATATCTGTCGGTGACACAGCCTATGACGGGCCGGGCCAGATTATCAATTCCGGTTTTCTGGACAGTCTAGACACAACCGCTGCCGCCCGCGCCGCCATCGACCGGTTGGAGCAGCTTGGCGCCGGACAGGGCGTTGTGAATTGGCGGCTACGGGATTGGGGCATCAGCCGGCAGCGCTATTGGGGCTGTCCAATACCGATTATTCATTGCCAGACGTGCGGTCCGGTGCCGGCACCGGTCTCATCACTGCCGATCGAGCTGCCGGCCGATGTCACGTTCGACCAGCCGGGTAACCCGCTGGATTATCACCCGACATGGAAGCACGTGCCCTGCCCGCGATGCGGGGCGCCTGCCACCCGTGAGACGGATACGTGTGACACGTTCGTCGATAGTTCCTGGTACTTTGCGCGATTTTGCAGTCCGGGCGCGTCAGAACCGGTCGCGGCAGCGGCGGCGGCACACTGGTTACCGGTCGATCAGTATGTGGGCGGAGTCGAGCACGCGATCCTGCACTTGCTGTACTCCCGGTTTTTCACCCGGGCCCTGGCGAGTGTCGGCCAGGTCGAAGTGACGGAGCCGTTTGCCGGGCTGTTCACGCAGGGGATGGTGACGCATGAGAGCTACCGGGCGGCTGATGGGGCCTGGCTTTACCCGGATCAGGTGATGCCAGGCGGCGATGGCGCAGTATTGGAGCGTTCGACCGGTCTGCCGGTTGTAGTCGGTCGCGGCGAGAAGATGTCCAAGAACAAGCGGAACACCGTCGATCCGTCGGACATCATCGACCGGTTTGGGGCCGATACGGCGCGGTGGTTCGTGTTGTCCGATAACCCACCGGAACGGGACATCGAATGGACGGAGGCCGGCGTTGCTGGCGCGTCGCGTTTTATCGGCCGGGTTTACCGCATTGCGCACGCGATCGCGGGGTCTGAGTGGATCGAGGCAGAGCCGGCCGAGATGACGGAACCGTCGCTGCGGCTGCGGACGGCTACGCACCGGACAATCCATGCCGTCACGGAGGCGCTCGATACGTTTGCGATGAACGTCGCCGTCGCCAGACTGCATGAACTGGCGTCTGCATTGATGGAGGCTGAGCGCGTTCCGGGTGCGGCGACGCCCGGTAGCGCTATGCTATGGGCGCGCCAGGAAAGTGTGTTGGCGTTGCTACGGCTGATTGCTCCGTTGACGCCGCATCTGGCAGAGGAAATTCGGGCGATGCTGCCGGTCGCGGGGCCGGCGCTAGCATGCGAGTGGCCTTGGCCCGTTGCCGATGCAGCGTTGATACAGGCTAAAACGATGACACTTGCGGTTCAGGTTATGGGCAAGTTGCGGGCTACGATCGAATTGCCGGTCGGCACGGCGGAAGCGGAGGCTATCGAGGCTGCCTACGCCGAGCCGAATGTCGCGCGCCTGATTGCGGGACGGCGCGTAACAAAGACGATCTACGTTCCAGGCCGGATCGTAAACCTGGTCCTTGCGAACCCATGATCGCGGCCGGCCGTCGGTTGGTGATGACGGGCCTACTAGGCCTTGGGGGATGCGGATTTAGGCCCGTATATGCGCCCCCGGCGGCGGGAGGGACTGCGTTTTCGCAGGTCTTGTCGCAGATCTACGTACCCGTCCTGCCCGATCGCAGCGGACAGTTGCTGCGGCAGGCGTTGCAGGCCCGGCTAGATGGTCCGGGTGATGTTCCAGTCCGGCAGTACGAGCTAGTCCCTGTTCTGCGCATCGCCACCGAGGGGATTGCCATTCAACGCGATAACTCGACGTCGCGTATCCGGGTCGATGCGACTGCGTCCTGGATTTTGCGTGCCCTGACGCCGACCCGGCCTGTCGTGGCGCAGAACTCCGCACGGTTGCTGGATGGATATAACATCATTAATCAGCAATTCTTCGCAGCCGATTTGGAGAGCGACGTCGTGCAGCGACGGGTGGTGGCGGGACTTGCGGACCAGATCGTCCTGCAACTCGCAGCGTATTTCCAACGGGCGGCGCCGTGAGCCGGACCGATTAACCAATGCGGGTCGAGACACGGTCGATCACTGCATTTCTGAGCGCTCCCCCCAAAGCCCGGGTTGTGCTGTTTCACGGTGATGATGAGGCGCTGGTCCGGGCCCGGGCAGACCAAGTGACGGTCGCCGTGGTCGGCGCCAAAGACGATCCGTTCCGGGTCGCGTGGTTGTTCCGAGACGATCATGGTCGATTGGCAGAGGAGGCGTCAGCCCTTTCGATGGTCGGTGGGCGTCGCGCCATTCGACAGTCGAAAACCCCGAAGTCAACCCGCCGGTGTCACGCCAGCGGTTCGCGTCGGTCCGAT
>JANPPS010000195.1:0-7674 GCA_031428635.1 Rhodospirillales bacterium | reverse complement strand
CGGCGTGATGAAGCCGATACGTCCCCCCGTCTCCGCCACGTCATAGTACCGGGCCGGCCCGCCGGTTACATGACTGCTGGGCGTCAGCGTGTACCGCTGTTGCAACCGGGCGCGGACGGTCGAAAGCGGCAGGTAGTGGTCCGTACGATCGCCGGCCACGTCGCCCAACGGCATAGTCTCGATCAAGCACAGATCATGGCCCTGATCGCCGCACCAGGCCAGCAGGTCGCCCAGCTCGTCCTCGTTCTCACCCCGTAGCGCCACCGTGTTGATCTTTACATGTAGTCCGGCGCGGCTGGCCGCGGCGATACCCTCCAGTACCTGCGGCAGCCGGCCCCAGCGAGTGATGCGGGCAAACGCGTCCGGATCGAGTGTATCGAGGCTGACGTTCACGCGCCGCACTCCCGCCGCGGCAAGCGCATCGGCGAACCGGGCCAGCTGCGTGCCGTTCGTCGTCAGCGTCAATTCATCGAGCCCGCCCTCACCAATCTGCGGGCCAATCTGACGACCGAGTCGCTGAAACAGCGTCATCACGTCACGGCGCACCAGCGGCTCGCCACCCGTCAGGCGAAGTTTGCGGGTCCCGAGCCGGATAAACGCAAGGCTCAGCCGCTCTAACTCCTCCAGCGACAGCACGTCGGCCTTGGGCAGAAAACTCATATCCTCGGCCATACAGTATGTGCAGCGCAGGTCGCATCGGTCGGTGACACTGACACGCAGGTAGGTGATGGCCCGGCCGAACGGATCGATAATAGGCTGTTGCATAGTCAATAGTGTCGGTTGTTCGGCCGCGGCGTTCAAGTCGCGTCCCGTCACTGGCCGTCCACGAGTTGCAGGTCCACGACGGCGGCGTTGATGAGAACCTTGCCCGCGTGCTCGAAATTCACGGTCACCCGGTCGCCCACGACGGACTGCACCTGACCCACGCCCCATTCCGGCCGGGCCGGGTGCGTGACGCGCAGGCCGGGTTCGATGAGGGATCCACGCATCTTCGGTCTTTCTTAGAATATCGAGCGCAATCGTTAGAACTCACATGTGAGGATATCACGTGGGCTCGCTGCTTACTGCCCGACCGCGCATCGCATCACCACCGCTTGCGGCACAAAACGGGCTAACCGGGCTGCCGGGGCGCAGTGCGCTGTTGGGGTGGCTACGGTTGGGCGGGGTCGGCAACATTCCCGGCGGGACAACGGCGTTGATGGTCCTGCACGTGGACCAGTTTAGCTCGTTAGCGGAACGGTATGGGTCCGGGACTGCTGACACCGTCCTGCACCATGTCGCCGCCCAGGTACGCGGCGCGATTCCAGACAGGGCCAGGATCGCGTGCGTGGCAGTCGATGAGGTCGCAATCGTTCTACCTGAAACAAGGCCGGATCAGGCGGCGTCGCTGGCCGGCCAGCTGGTTGCCGCCTGCGCCGCCCTATTCAGCACCGGGCTTACGATTGGAACCACGGTCAGCATCGGCGTCACCCTCAGTCGTGGCGGTGTTGTCGATCCAGACGCCATGCTGCACCAGGCCACAGCCGCACTGCACCAGGCGACGGCCGAGGGTGGGGGCACGCATCGCTTCTTCGAATCCGGGTTAGACCAGCGCACCCGTCACGATTGTGCATTGCAGGCTGAACTGCGCAGCGCCCTACGCCACGACCAGTTCAACCTGAGCTACCAGCCCCAGTTCGACATCCTAACCGGCCGTCCCTGCGGGATCGAGGCGCTGCTGCGGTGGCACCATCCCGAAATGGGCGTCGTGGGCCCCGGCACCTTCATCAGTGCGGCGGAGCAGTCGGGCCTGATCGTGCCGATCGGGCGATGGGTGACGCAGGCCGCATGCCTGCAGGCGGCACAATGGGGAGACCTGAAGCTGTCGGTCAATTTGTCCCCGATCCAGTTGCGCGATCCAAACCTGATCCACGACATCGTGGCCGCCCTGGCCAACAGCAAACTGCCCGCTGACCGCCCAGACCTCGAGATTACGGAGGGCGTGTTCCTACACGACACACCGTCCACGATCAGCCAGTTGGAGCGGCTGCGGGCGCTCGGCATCGGCATCACGCTGGACGATTTCGGCGCTGGCTACTCTAGCCTGTCGTATCTGCGGCTGTTTCCATTCACCAAGCTCAAGATCGACCGCAGCTTCGTCACGTTCGCAACCAACGACCGGGCTGCCGGCTGTATCATACGCGCCATGATCGAGCTGGGCCGGACGCTAGGCATGCGGGTCAACGCGGAGGGTGTGGAGACGCCCGAACAACTCAGCCTGCTACAGGCGGCCGGGTGCGATGAGGTCCAGGGATACTTGCTGGCCCGGCCGATGGCAGCGGGGCCGCTTGCGGAATTACTGGTGACGATGGCGGGTTAGGTTCGGCGGCCCCGGGGTGTAATGATCACCGAAATGGCTTCTATCATCAGGCGAGTTAAAGATCGCCGCCCGGACTGACAAACCTCACGCACGTTTCGTGTACCGTAATAGATATCTCTCCTGAGCGCGGTCACGGCCAGCATCGTATTGATACGGGCCGCGAATGGCTCGTCTCACGGTTGATCGTCCGCGCTATCCAGCATCAAAGCGACGTCTAGTCTGTCAATGTAGCTTAACCAGCGGCTCGCTCTTACCCGTCAAACCCCGCCCAAGCGACCGGATGGCCGTCCGCACAACACCGTGCAGAGCAAATTCATGCATCTTGTACAGCGAGCGGTACATCACCCGGGCCAGGAAGCCCTCGATAAACATGTTGCTGGCCGTTCGTGCCATCAAACTACCAACGGTGTGGTTGCGGCCGAGCGATACGAGGGAGCCGAAATCGCGGTAATTAAATGGCTGCAGCGGCACTCCATCCAGGCGCCGGCCAAGTTGCTTCATCAAATGGCTCGCCTGCTGTTGCGCAGCCTGGGCGCGCGGCGGCACGGGTGTGTCAAAGCCAGGGCGCGGGGTCGCAGCGCAATCGCCCATGGCGAACACATCGGGATCGTGCGTCGTTTGCAGAGTGGGCAGCACAACCAGCTGATTACTACGGGTCACCTCTAGGCCATCGAGGTCACGGAGGAAGTCAGGCCCTTTTACGCCAGCCGACCACACAACCAACTCCGACGGGATCACTGTGCCGTCCGAAAGGCGTACGCCCTCGGCCATGACCTCCGACACGCGGGAGTTGACGCGAACGTCGACGCCCAGAGTGGCAAGCATTTCAGCGGCCTTGCCAGCAATACGATCCGATAATGCAGGCAGGATGCGGTCGGCAGCCTCGATCAAGACAATGCGGACGTCGCGCACGGGGTCGATGTGATTAAGGCCTTGGCCGACCACCTCGCGGATCGTGTGGTGCAGTTCGGCGGCAAGCTCCGTTCCGGTGGCACCAGCACCGATAACTGCCACGTGTAGTTGGCCCGGCCGGACCTCACCGTCCTGCGAGTCGGCACGGAGGCACGCATTGACCAGGCGCCGGTTGAAGCGCGAAGCCTGCTCGGGCGTTTCGAGCGGGACGGCGTAGGTGGTGGCGCCCGGGGTACCGAAATCATTCGTGACGCTGCCGACGGCGATAACCAGCGTGTCGTAGGCCAGGGTACGCGCGGGAATTATCTCCCGGCCTTCATCGTCGAGCGATGCGCCGATATGAACGAGGTGAGCCGCGCGGTCGAGGCCGGTCATCTCACCCAGGCAGTAGTCGAAATGATGGACGTGAGCGTGTGAGAGGTAGTTCAGCTCGTGCTTAGCCGGGTCCATGCTGCCAGCCGCCACGGCGTGCAGCAGTGGCTTCCACAGATGGGTGCGTGCCCGTTCCACAAGTGTCACGTGGGCGCGGGTACGTAAGCGATCACCGGCCTGCGTGGCCAATTGCAGCCCGGCCGCACCACCACCGACGATGACAACACGGTGAGATGGTAAGTCCGGCATCATAAATCTCCGCGCCTAATACTACTGGCTCAAACAGCGCTGCTGCGCTGCACCATCTCGTAACACATCGCCAAACGTCAGCGTATCACAAGTGCCGCTATTGGCCGCCTGACGGTGCAGGACGCGGTAAACCGGGGCGCCTACCCCATGGCACCCCGCGCCGCCACTGGCCACACAGTCTCCACCCGGCCCCCGCGTACGCCCACATACCAGTCATGCCGATCTACCGTCGGGTCGCAATGACCGGGTATGAGCCGCACCACTTCACCCAGCGATGGCAGGGTAACATCGCCCGCCAATACGCCATGTTCGTCGCTGGCCCCCGTATACGCCACGCCCGCACGGTCCCACACCAGCGGGAACCCGCTATCGATCGCGACCGCCTTGTGCCCCGCGTCCACCACGGCGCGACCCGGCCGGGTGCTCATGACGGTCGCGAGCACGAACAGCGACTGCCGGAACCCGGTGCTGGCACCGCCGTGATTACGGCCGTAGTCGGCGTCCATGAAGCAGTAGCTGCCGGCCTGAACCTCGGTGAACACGCCCGACGCAGACTCAAGCTCAAAGCTGCCAGTGCCGCCGCCGCCCACGATATCGCATGCCAGGCCACGCTGGCGCAGCTGCTCGACCGTGCGCCGCGCCGCTTCTGCTCCGGCACCGATCAAGACCGCGCGCTCATCCAACGACCGCGTATGCTGCGCGGCGCCGTGATAGGCCTGTAACCCGGCGAAGCGCAGGTGCCGCGACGCCGCGATCCGTTCTGCCAGCGCCACCGCGGCCGGGCCGGGGGCGACGCCGCACCGGCCATGGCCCGTATCGACCTCGACCAGAACGTCCTGGCGCACGCCCGCCGTCGCCGCAGCGTCCGCGATCCGGTCCACGCCCGCATCGTTATCGGCGCATACGGCAACGGCCGCGATCCCATGCAAAGCCATCAACCGCGCAAGCTTGGACGGTACCACGACCTCGTTGCTGACCAGGATATCCGCCACGCCACCCCAGGCCATCACCTCGGCCTCCGCCACCTTTTGCACGCACTGGCCAATCGCGCCGCGCGCCGCCTGCCAGCCGGCGATCACGGGCGATTTGTGTGTTTTGGCATGGGCACGCAACCGCACGCCGGTACCGCTCAGCAGTGCCGCCATCCGATCCAGGTTAAACTCCAGCGCATCGAGGTCGACCAGCAGCGCCGGCGTATCAACCTCGTACTCGGCCATACCCGGCCGTGCGGGTGGCGGCTGGATCAATGGCCGGCGTTTTCGCCCGAGAAGTCGGGCGCCGCCAGACCGGATGCCGCCAGCTGCGCAGCCAACGCCTGCTTCAGCCGATCAAGCCCGGAATCATCCCGCGCCTCCGCCCGCGCAACCAGAACGGCCTGCGTGTTGGATGCGCGCAGCAGCCACCAGCCGTCATCCGTTTGCACCCGTACGCCGTCGATATCGTTGACCTGGGCACCGTCGTCCTTCAACCGGCCAGCGACCTCCGCCACCACATCGAATTTCCGCGTGTCGGGGCAGTCGAAGCGTAGTTCGGGCGTATTGACGACCTGCGGCAGGGCGCGGCGCACGTCGGATAGCGGCCCGGGCATACGGGCCACGATGCCCATCAGGCGCACGGCCACGTACAGCGCGTCATCGAAACCGTACCAGCGGTCGGCATAGAAGATGTGCCCACTCATTTCACCGGCGAACGGGGCACCTAGCTCGGCCATTTTGGCCTTGATCAGGCTGTGGCCGGTTTTGAACATCAGCGGCTGGCCCCCGGCGGCAGCGATCTCGTCATATAGGACCTGGCTGGCCTTCACGTCGGCGATGATCGTGGCACCAGGGTGGGTGCGCAGCACGTCGCGGGCCAGCACGACCAACAGCTGATCACCGATCACCATGGTTCCGCCATCGTCCACGACGCCGATCCGGTCCGCGTCCCCGTCGAAGCCGATGCCGATGTCGGCCCCATGCTCCTTCACGGCAGCAATCAGCTGCTCCTGGTTCTTGGCGATCGTGGGGTCCGGATGATGCGACGGGAACCGGCCGTCGATAACCGGGTTCAGCACGGTGTGCTCGCCGGGTAGAACCTCTAGCAGCCGGGTCAGGACCTCACCCGCGGCACCGTTCGCGTTGTCCCATACGATCTTCAACCGGCGGTCGCCGCCATCGTAATCCTGAACCAGGCGCGCGATGTACGCGTCGGTCACGTCCACTGGGCGATCGGTACCGGGCGCTGCATCAACGACGTCACCCGCCGCGGCCATGGTGCCCAGCTGCTGGATATCGGCGCCGAAGAACGCGCGCCGTCCAAACATCATCTTGAACCCGTTATAGTCGGGCGGGTTGTGACTGCCGGTGACCATGACGGCACCGTCCGTGGCCAGCGTCGTGGCTGCATAATACAGCAGCGGCGTGGGGCCCCGGCCTACGAGCAGAACCTCCATCCCGCTTGCCTTCAGCCCGTCCGTCAGCGCCGCCGCCAGCTCCGGTGACGATAAACGCCCGTCATAGCCCACGGCCACCGTCCGTCCGCCCGCGCGTGCCACGACCGTGCCAAAGCAGCGCCCGATCGCGAACGCGTCGGCCGCATACAGAGTGCGGCCGACCACGCCGCGGATATCGTATTCCCTTAGGCTGGTCGGATCGAACTGATGCTGGAACGCCATCACGCGCAATCCTTGCAGTAGGCCTGGAGGAACTTTTTCACCTGGGGTGCCAGGTCCGGACGTTTCAGCGCGAACGCGATTTGCGCCTCCAGGAACCCGACCTTGTCGCCGCAATCGAACCGGCGGCCCTCATACCGCAACCCATGGAACGGGCCGTGGCCGATCATCTTGGCCATCGCATCGGTCAGCTGCACCTCGTTGCCGGCACCCCGTTCCATCAGCGACAAATGCTGAATAACCTCGGGCATCAACACGTAGCGGCCAATGACCGACAGCGTGCTCGGCGCATCTTCGGGCTTCGGCTTCTCGACCAGGCCCAGCACTTCCGCCAAGCGGCCGTCATCGGCACCGACACGCAGGATGCCGTAGCGGTTGGTCTGATCGCGCGGCACCTCGGTCACGGCCACCACGTTGCCACCTGTCTCGTTGTACACGGCCGCCAATTGCGCCAGGCACGGCACGTCGCTCAGCACCAAGTCATCCGGCAGTAGGATCGCGAATGGGTCGTCACCGATGAACGCGCGGGCGCACCAGATGGCGTGGCCGAGGCCCAGCGGAACCTGCTGCCGCACCGTTGTGATCGAACCCGGCGGCACCTTCATCGCGTCGAGCATGGCAAGCATATCGGTCTTGCCCCGCTCCCGCAGCGTCGCCTCCAGCTCATACGACACGTCGAAATGGTCGATGAGAGCGGTCTTACCCCGGCCGGAGACCAGGCAAAATTGCTCGATGCCGGCGGCGCGCGCTTCCTCGATCGCGTATTGGATCAGCGGCTTGTCCACCACGGGCAACATTTCTTTGGCCATCGCCTTCGTGGCAGGCAGGAACCGGGTTCCCAGGCCCGCGACCGGCAGGACGGCTTTGCGCAGTGGCTTGATCACGTGGTGGCGTCCCCCGATTGGTGCGGTTCACTCGCACGCGAATGTGGCGGCATCAAGCGGAATGCGGTCCAGGCCCCTGTAGCGCATTGGCCTCCATTGCCAGTACGGCGCTGACGTTCAGGATGCCGCGCGCGGTGACGCTGGGAACTAGTACATGCAGCGGCTTCGCAGCGCCCAGCAGTAGCGGCCCGATCGATAGTCCGTCGGCAGCGGCGGCCAGCAGCGTGAAACTGATGTTGGCCGCGTCC